>NZ_CP184883.1:3321523-3628698 GCF_049266655.1 Brachybacterium sp. UNK5269 | reverse complement strand
CGGTGTCTCCCTATGATCGGCGGTCGCAACAGTTTTCCACAGTAACCTCTGCATTGTGGATCGCCACTGTGGACGACGAGGTGAAGTCCGCCTCCCGTGACGCGGGCCTCGCCGCCGGCTCCGCGAGGAGGCGGCCGACGGGTGCGGCAGTGAGAATCCGGCCACAACCAGGCCTCCCGGGCCTGCAGCCGTTGACCGCAGGCACCCTCGCCCCTAAAATCGTGCAGTCAGCGCTGCGCGCCGTCCCGATGCGGTTCCCGGATCCACTGCGGACCCCCTCCGGTGTCGGATCGGATCTTCGGCAGCCGCCCCGCCCCGGCGGGTGCGCCCGGGCATCCCGTCCGTGCAGCAGACCACAGACCACCGCGAGGGCACGTCCGTGCCCACGATCGAGGAGAACCATGAGCAAGCGCACGTTCCAGCCGAACAACCGTCGTCGCGCCAAGAAGCACGGCTTCCGCGCCCGCATGAGCACCCGCGCCGGCCGCGCCATCCTCAACGGCCGCCGCGCCAAGGGCCGCGCCGAGCTCTCCGCCTGAGGCGGACGACGCAGATGACCAGCAGCGAGACGCTTCGGCGCCGTGGCCTGGTCTAGTCATCGGCTGCGTTCGGCCGACGAGTTCCGCGCCGTCACCCGCGGTGGCGTGCGCAGCGCCCGATCCCACGTGGTGGTGCACCTCTCCCAGCTCTCGCAGGGAGCAGAGGCACCCCGCGTGGGATTCGTCGTGTCCAAGAAGATCGGCAACGCCGTGGTGCGCAACCGCGTGACCCGTCGGCTGCGCGAGATCGTGCGGCCGCACTTCGCGACCCTGCCCCCGGGCTCCGCGATCGTGCTGCGCGCGCTGCCGGGCATCCAGGACCTGCCCTTCGCCGAGCTCTCCGCGGAGGTCGAGGGCGCACTCTCCGCGGCCCTGCGCAAGCTCGAGCGGCGTCGGGAGTCGGCGCGATGAGCGCGCCGGGAGGGCTGCGCGGCGTCGTCCGGCTGCCGCGACGGCTGCTGATGCTGCTGGTGCGCGGCTACCAGGTCGGCATCTCCCCCTACACCCCGCCCGCCTGCCGGTACGACCCGGTGTGCTCGCAGTACGGCATCGAGGCCCTGCGGGTGCACGGTGCGGTGAAGGGGATCCTGCTGACGTCCTGGCGGATCGTGCGCTGCAATCCCCTCACCCGCGGGGGTCCCGATCCGGTGCCCGCCCCGGGCATGTGGAGCAATCCACGCCGACTGCGGCACCCAGCCCGCTAGGGCCTACTCTTGTCCGAGACTCCCCACCACAGCCGTCACCTCGCATGAACGACATGCGCATCCGTGCGGCAGGAAGACCAGGCCGATGAACCCCCTGTATCCCATCGAATGGGCCGTGGCATGGCTCATGGTGAATCTGCACGACGTGCTGTCGCTGTTCATGCCGGCGGACTCCGGCTACACCTGGGCGCTGTCGATCGTCGGCCTCACCATCGTGGTGCGCACCCTGATCATCCCGCTGTTCGTCCGGCAGATCCGGTCCTCCCGCGCGATGCAGACGGTCTCCCCGGAGCTGCAGGCCGTGCAGAAGAAGTACAAGGGCAAGACGGACCCGGAGTCCCGCCAGAAGATGGCGGAGGAGACCATGGCCATCTACAAGGAGGCCGGGTCCAGCCCGTTCTCCTCGTGCCTGCCGGTGCTGCTGCAGATGCCGATCTTCTTCGGCCTGTTCCGGGTGCTGTTCAACAAGCTCCCGCAGGCCGCCGAGGGCAACGGCTTCGGCGCGCTGACGCCCGAGATCGCCCGGAACGCCAGCAGCGCCACGTTCTTCGGCGACGTCACCATCGCCGACAGCTTCCTGAACTCGGGTGACGGCGGGCTCACCACCAAGATCGTCGCCGGCATCATCATCGCTCTCATGAGCGCGGTCACCTTCATCACCCAGAAGGAGCTGACCATGCGCAACATGCCCAAGGCGGCTCTCGAGGGCCCGATGGCCAGCACCCAGAAGATGATGCTGTACATGCTCCCGTTCATCTACGTGATCACGGGACCGGGCATGCCGATCGGTGTGCTCGTCTACTGGCTCACCACCAACGTGTGGACCTTCGTCCAGCAGTACATCGTCATCCGCGCCACCCCCACCCCCGGCACCGAGGCGGAGCGGGCCAAGCACGCCCGCATCAACGCCAAGCGCGAGAAGAAGGGCCTCGAGCCCCTCGACTTCACCCCGCCGAAGAAGGTCTCCACCGAGCCGGAGCCCGAGCCGCAGATCCGCGTGCAGCCGGTCGGGAAGAACCGCAGCGGCAGGAAGCTCTCCGACGAGGAGAAGCTCGAGCGCGCCCGCGAGGCGAGGGCCAAGGCCGCCGAGGAGCGCCGCAAGGCGCAGGAGGCCGCCGGCGGGACCCCGAAGCCGGCCCCGCAGGGCTCCTCCGCGCTGAACAAGGGCGCGAAGAAGAAGCGCAAGAAGTGATCTCGACCCGGGGAGCACGGTCGCTCCCCGGGATGTCCCCCCACCCCTGTCCCGGAGGACCTCATGAACGACGACACCACCCCTGAAGCCCCTGTGACCGACGTCAGCGCCCCCCTGCCCCTCGCTGAGGCCGAGCCCGTGCCGAGCGGCACGGACGCGCCCGTCGCCGAGTCCGGCGACGACGCCCCGGAGGTCCCCGGCGAGTCCGCCGAGGAGCGACTGCGCCGCCTGGAGGAGGAGGGCGACATCGCCGCCGACTACCTCGAGGAGCTGCTGGACATCGCCGACTTCGACGGCGACATCGACATCGATGTCGACGGCGATCGCGCCTCCGTGGAGATCCGCGGCGCGGACCGCCTCGCGGCGCTGAACCGCCCCAAGGGCGAGCTGCTCGATGCCCTGCAGGAGCTGGCGCGCCTGGCCGTGCAGACCCGCACCGGCAACCGCTCCCGGCTGATGCTCGACATCGGCGGCTTCCGCGCCGAGCACAAGGGCAGCCTCGAGGAGCTGGCCGCGCAGGCGATCGCCGAGGCGAAGGAGACCGGCGCGCAGGTGCCGATGCGCCCGATGAACCCCTTCGAGCGCAAGGTCGTCCATGACGTCGCCAAGCGCGAGGGGCTGCGCTCGGAGTCCGACGGCGACGGCAAGAACCGCCACGTCGTGATCTACCCGGTGTCCTGAGGTCCCCGGTGCCGTCCCTTCCTGATGCCCTGCGCCCACCGGCCGAGCGTCTCTTCGGAGACCGACTCGAGCTGGCGGAGCGCTTCGCCGCCCTGCTCGCCGAGCAGGGGCCCGAGCGCGGACTGATCGGCCCGCGCGAGGTGGATCGGCTGTGGGAGCGGCACCTGATCAACTGCGCGCTGATGGTCGACGCGATCGATGCGTCGGCCACCACCCTGGTCGACGTCGGCTCCGGCGCCGGACTGCCGGGGGTGGTGATCGCGATCGCCCGCCCGGAGCTGGAGATCACGCTGGTGGAGACCATGCAGCGCCGCACCACCTGGCTGGAGGAGGTCGATGCGGAGCTCGGCCTGGGCCTTGAGGTGGTGCGGGCCCGCGCGGAGGACCTCCACGGTCGACGCACCTTCGACGTGGTCACGGCCCGCGCCGTCGCCGCCCTCGACAAGCTCGCCCGCTGGACGCTGCCGCTGGCGGCCGACGGCGGGAGCCTGCTGGCCATGAAGGGCTCCTCCGCGGCCGAGGAGCTCGAGAAGGCCGAGAAGGTCCTCACCCGGCTGGGCGGCGTCGAGCCCACCATCTCCCAGTACGGGGAGGGCGAGGTCGAGGTTCCCACTACAGTGGTCCAAGTGCGTCGCCGTGCCAAGGTGACCAGGAAGGGAGATGCACGTGGCTGAACAGCGCGCCGATTCCTCCCCGGTGCACGGCGCGATGGAGGACACCCCTCTGATGCGCGAGCTCACCCGGGATCATGCCCGCCGCCGGAAGCTCGAGGGCATCCAGTTCCATCGCCCCGACTCCACCCGGATCATCACCGTCTCCAACCAGAAGGGCGGGGTCGGCAAGACCTCGTCCACCGTGAACCTCGCGGCCGCCCTGTCGATGGGGGGCCTGGAGGTGCTGGTGATCGACGCCGACCCGCAGGGCAACACCTCGACCGCCCTGAACATCGAGCACCACGCCGACGTGCCGAGCATCTACGAGGTGCTCGTGGAGTCCGCCTCCCTGGCCGGGGTGGTGCAGCCGGTGCCCGACATGGAGCACCTGTACTGCGCGCCGGCCACGATCAACCTCTCGGGGGCGGAGATCGAGCTGGTCTCCCTGGTCGCGCGGGAGAACCGCCTGCGCAACGCGATCCGCGACTACCTCGATCATCGCGAGCAGGAGGGCATGTCCCGACTGGACTACGTGCTGATCGACTGCCCGCCGTCGCTGGGTCTGCTGACCGTCAATGCGCTGGTCGCCGCCCGCGAGGTGCTGATCCCGATCCAGGCCGAGTACTACGCCCTCGAGGGGCTCTCGCTGCTGCTGAACAACATCGAGCTGATCCGCCAGCACCTCAACCCCGAGCTCGTGGTCTCCTCGATCCTGATCACGATGTACGACACGCGCACCCGGCTCGCCGCCCAGGTGGCCCAGGACGTCCGGGACCACTTCCCCGATACGACGCTGGAGACCACGATCCCCCGTTCGGTGAGGATCTCCGAGGCGCCCAGCTACGGCCAGACCGTGCTGACCTACGACCCCAGCTCGAGCGGCGCCCTGGCCTACCGCGCCGCGGCCTACGAGCTGAACACCCGACCAGCTCCCTGATCCGGGCCCGACGGCCGCGCGCGATGGGGCGTGCGTGCCCTCGGGCACAGCACGGCGATGACAATTCTTGGAAGGACAACGGTCATGACGCAGAAGCGAGGACTCGGTCGGGGGCTCGGTGCCCTGATACCGGGTGCCGGATCGGCGGCGGCGCCCGAGCAGGAGCTGCGCACCCGTGCGCGCACGGACTCCGCCGCGGACGAGCGGCCGGTCTCCCCCGCCCGGTGGACATGTTCTTCTCCGGCGAGAAGGTCAGCACGGACGACGGCCGCCCGGAGCGCGAGCGTCCCGTCGCCCGTGACCTCGCGGCAGGCATGGCCCGTGCTGCGGCCGAGCGCCGCGGACGCACCACCGGGAACGGCGCCTCGCGAGGCACCGCGTCCAAGGCAACGGCGGAACGTGCGACCTCCGCGTCCACCACCGGGGCCGGCTCGGCGACGACCGCGCCGGGCAGGAAGACGAACCCGAAGACCTCCACGGCGAAGGCCGCGGAGAAGCAGCCGACCGCCGAGACGGCCGCGACGAAGCCCCCGGCCAAGAAGACGAACGCGAAGCCCGCTGCCGCGAAGCCCGCTGCCGGGAAGCCGGCTGCCGCGAAGCCGGCCACGACGAGCAGGGCACCGGAAGCGGCGGCCGTGCCCGCGGCCGATTCGGGCCCGGTGACCGACGACAGCCCGGTCGTCGACGTCGAGCCCGTCGAGCTCACGCCGGCACGGGAGGCCGCACCGCAGGATGCCCCCGCAGCGGCCGAGACCGAGCCGGACGCACCGCAGGACGCTGCCGCGAAGGATGATCCGTCGCCTGTGCTGGAACCGGTCGTCGCCGAGCAGTCGGCGCCCGCCGAGGTCGCGGAGCCGACCGTGGACGCCGCACCGGCCACCTCGGATGCGCAGCCCCGCGGGCTGGTGAGCGTTCCCGGCGCCGAGTTCGCGGAGATCCCGATCCACGAGATCCGGGAGAACCCCCGCAACCCGCGAACGATGTTCGACGAGGACGAGCTCGACGAGCTCGCGTACTCGCTGCGGGAGGTGGGCGTCCTCCAGCCGGTGGTCGTCCGACCGATCCCGGTCACCGACGACGGCGAGTCGTTCGAGCTCGTCATGGGCGAGCGGCGGTGGCGTGCAGCACGTCGCGCCGGGCTCACGTCCATCCCCGCCATCATCCGCGAGACCAGCGATGACGATCTCCTGCGTGACGCCCTGCTCGAGAACCTCCATCGCACCCAGCTGAACCCGCTCGAAGAGGCCAACGCCTACCAGCAGCTGCTCGAGGACTTCGGGTGCACACAGGACGAGCTCGGTGAGCGGATCGGCCGCTCCCGCCCCCAGATCACCAACACCCTGCGCCTGCTCCGGCTGCCGGCCCTCGTACAGCGGAGGCTTGCGAGCGGTGCGATCAGCGCCGGACACGCGCGGGCGCTGCTCTCCCTCGATGACCCGCGACTGATGGAGGAGCTGGCCCAGCGCATCGTCACCGAAGGCCTCTCGGTGCGCGCGGTGGAGCGTCTGGTCTCGACCGGCGGCGGGCAGCCGGCCACCCGTACTGTGCGCCGGAGCACCTACGATCCCCACGTCGTGGACCTGACGAGCCGTCTGTCCAACCGCCTCGAGACGCAGGTGCGCATCGATATCGGCAAGCGCAAGGGCCGCATCACCCTCGAGTTCACCAACCTCGAGGACCTGGAGCGTCTCGTGGAGAGCATGGGGCTGGACGTCGCCGTCCCCGCCTCGGAGGAGGGGCCGGGGGCCTGAGGCTCCCCGAGGACTCCTCGACGCTCGAAGGCAAGGCTCCCGCTCACGCGGGGGCCTGCTTTCGTTGGCGCCCGCTGCATCGCGCAGGTGCGAGAAGATCTAGCCCATTCGATGAATCTGACGCGCAGGGCCGCGATGTCAGATAAGGCTCCAGCGCGTGCACAAGCCCCCAGCGAGTCGATGGGCGAACGCGAACGACCCAGCCATCGGGGCTTATCCACCAGTGTGCACAACGCTGTGGAGAACGCTCTATGCCTCGTGCATGGCCTTCCCTGTGTCGGGCTCGGGTTGGGAGGATCCGCCCACGGAGGCCGGGTTCATGGCCCCTCATCGAGAGCTCAGGGCACGGACGGACGTCAGGCAACCGTGTCGACTCAGAGGTTCCACGCGAAACGGCGCCGCGGATCAACCAGGAAGCCTGCTCGGCGTCTGCCGAGGCGCCGCTGCGGAACCTTGCGGACCCGGTTGTCACGCTTGGTGCAGTCGGGCGCACCGCGCCGGCCGTCCAATCGCCTTCGGTGGGCGTCGATCGCGACCACGTGGCGTCAAAGTACCGCGCGCTGCGGTGAGTTTCACGTGAACCCGCATCGTCCAGCGTTGCCTCGGGCTTCTCGGTGGTGCCGGATCTCGTGTCGATTCCCCGCGGCAATCCTCCGTGGTGACGGTCGTGGTGCGTGAGCAGCGGGCACGGCATGCCACAGGAGGCGAAGGTGCGTGGAGTTTCCCGTGGAACGTAGGTCCTCCGCTCCAGCCCCCCACCACATCGCTGTGCTGGTGCGCAACATGTGCTCGCAGCGGCAGAAGGTGCAGACTCCTGATCCCACAGAGTTCGCAATAGGTATGAGAATGAAGGGCTCCTGCGGTGATCACGAGACGCGTTGAACCCGGGTCTGCGCGGCGCATTCCTGACGTTTCACGTGGAGCGCCCTCTGGAATCAGTGCGGCTCCACGCTGGCCGGCGGCCCGTGCCGAGGTCGGTGCGTAGACATGCGAGGCCGGACGGTTTCACGTGGAACCATCCGCGCGCGCACGTGTTGGGCCTCGCCGTCGAGATCGGATCGAAAGTCACCGGGCCCGGGTGCCCGCGACGATTGTCGACGGGTGGTTACCACAGCGGGTTTCCCGTGAAACTCTTACGCCGTATCGGTGGGAATGACCCGCATACCCGTCGAGCACGGCGACGGGATGCCGAGCAGACCAGAACGAAGCGCAGCAGCAGTGGCTGGTTTGTCCCGAGCCGGCTCGAGGTAGGGGAGCTTCCTGGGGACACCGACGACAGGCCCGGGAACCCGCCAATCCAGGCGTCGGCGATTGCATCTATTCGGCATCGTCAGGGCCTGGCCTCCACAGCCCGCCCGACATCAGATTCGCCGATTCACGTGAAACACTCCGCGCTGACTGAAGGGGTCTCGCGGATCGGTGCGCTGGACTTGCCCACGACGTGTGCACACCCTCCTCCACCGCCCGACCGTGCTCCGCGCGGAGTCGGCAGCGGCGGGCACCAATGATGCGGTGCGCTCTTTCCTGAACAGACCCAGTCCTCCCGGACCCGTTTCACGTGAATCTGCCGTCCCGACAGCCAGGGGCGAAGCGCACTGATCGGTGCCGGAGCGCCTCACGTCAGACGGCTCGGTCGCAGGAGTCCGTGGACGCAAAGTATGTACTCCCTACACCGGCAGCCACCGGCTGCGACAGTCGTGCACGTCTAACCGTCCGGCCGTCGAAGCCCCGGACGCAGTTCCACGGGAAACCCCCGCATCCTGACCAGAGAAGGTGCCGACTACGGAAGGCGGTGCGATCGAGACTGACCGCGTCGCGTACGCGGCACGCTGCGCCACGGCGTTTCACGGGAAACCATGGCCGCGACCGCGCCCGAAGCGCGCCGACATCGCGCTTCAGGTCACGTGTCGGCTCACTCGATCGCGGAACACTGTTTCACGGGAAACGGGCACGGGCATTGCCGTACGAGTTCCGTGAGAACGGACTCGATTCATCCACGGCTTGCAAGTGTCGTAAGGCTGCCGATCGAGTACGCCTCTCTCCTTGCGCCGGCCTCGCCAGCACGGCAGCATCGTTTCCGGCACGTCCGAGGACGCCGCCGTCCTGAGCACACGGGTGGGTCCACAAGGGCGACCTTTCGGCGGGAATGCGACGGGCAGTGCTGCGCCCGCGAGGCAGCAGCGGGCATACCTCCACACTGTGGCTTACATTGTGGATAACTAAATCGTAGACACATGTCTAAATCCACTCCCGAGCGGCCGACTCGGCCGTCTCGACTGCGCCGTCGTGATGCGAGTGGGATGCCGGCGGGTATGTTTTCCCAGGTCACGGCCGGATTCGTGCGCGCCAGGAGAGAATGCCCGCAGAGCGGCTTATCCACACCACAATGTGGACAACTGTGTGGACGGAGGCGCAAGGAGGTGTGAACAATGGTGTGGACAACCCTGTGGACAACGGTGTTCGTGCACGTCAGTGGGTGGCCTTCGCGAGGAGTTGACAGTTGGCCCGTATCGCTTGCGTGTGACCTCAGGACGAGGGGCGTCGCTCTTCCCGCCCCGGCCCCGCTGGGTCCTTCTTCGCGTCCGGTCCGAACTCCCTGTCCACTTCATGCTTCGGAAGCGCTCCGGTGCGCTCATGGTCGAGGCGCCACGGACCCGGGAGGACCAGCTCCTCCCCGCCCCCACCCCGGCCTCTCAGCTCCGGCACGCAGACGGCATCCGTCTCCGGGTCGGCGTCGGCTGCGACGAAGCGCAGCCAGGTCGGCAGCACCGTGACGCGCAGCTGTTCGAGCGCGGCGTCGTCGGGGTCCTCGATGAGGAGCGTGCGCACGGCCCCGCCCCAGCGCCGAGCCAGCTCGCGCAGCACCGTGGGCGCTGGACGGGAAGGTCCTGCCCACGGTGCGCTCACGAGCACGACGACCGGGGCCGGCCCCGGCGTCCCCCTCCCCACGAGGGGAGCCGCGGTCACTGCGCGGCCGCCTCCGCGACGAGCTGATCGGTGTCGATCCCGGCGGCCTGATCAGCCAGCCACCGCTCCGCGTCCAGGGCGGCCTGGCAGCCGGTCCCGGCAGCGGTGATCGCCTGTCGGTAGCTGTGGTCCACGACGTCGCCCGCGGCGAAGACACCGGGGACGGAGGTGTAGGTGGTCCGGCCCTGGCAGACGATGTAGCCCTCGTCGTCCAAGTCGAGCTTGCCCCGCACCAGGTCCGTGCGGGGCAGGTGCCCGATGGCCTCGAACACTGCGGACGTGCCGAGCACGCGCTCCTGGCCGGTGACGGTGTCGCGCAGCGTCACGGACTCGACCTTGTCGGTGCCGTTGATGCTCACCAGCTCGCTGTTCCAGACGAAGCGGAGCTTCGGGTCGGCCTCGGCGCGCCGGGCCATGATCTTCGAGGCCCGCAGCTGGTCACGGCGGTGGACCAGGGTCACGGTCTTCCCGAAGCGGGTGAGGAACGTGGCCTCCTCGACAGCGCTGTCACCGCCGCCGACCACCACGATGTCCTGATCCTTGAAGAAGAACCCGTCGCAGGTGGCGCACCAGCTGACGCCCTTGCCGGAGAGCTCGCTCTCGCCGTCGATGCCGAGCTTGCGGTAGGCGGAGCCGGTGGTGATGATCAGCGACTTCGCGCGGTACACGGTGCCGTCGTCGAGGGTGACGGTCTTGACGTCCCCGTCGAGCTGGAGGTCGACGGCGTCCTCGTAGACGACCTCGGCGCCGAAGCGCTCGGCCTGCTCCTGCAGTGCGGCCATCAGCTCGGGGCCCTGCACGCCGTTCGGGAAGCCGGGGAAGTTCTCCACGTCGGTGGTGGTCATCAGCGCACCGCCGGCATCCAGGGCGCCCGCGATCACGATCGGGTTCATCTCGGCGCGCGCGGTGTAGATCGCGGCGGTGTAGCCGGCCGGGCCGGAGCCGACGATGACCACCTCATGGATGGTCTCGTCCCCCGTGATCTCGGCAGCGACGGCCGGGGCGGTCTGGGCCGCCGAGGCGCTGCCGCCGAGGATGTTCAGGGCCTGGATGGGCTGCGACATGGATGATGTCCTTCCGAGAAGCGGGTCGTGGGCGGTCAGCGCGGGAACCGTCGTCCAGTATGGGTCAGTTCGGTGAGCGTGGCCGTTAGAGGGGCCACGGTCAGAGGGAGCCGATCATCACGTGACCCGACCAGAGCCGGTCCTGGTCCGGTGCGGAGTCGTCCGTCGCCGTCCCGCACTCGGGAAGGACGACGGTGGTCGAGACGACCCCGCCGTTGGCGCGCAGCGTCTCGCGGTCCATGGGGCCGTGCACCAGCAACCATCCGGACGTCTGCTCGGGACCCCATGCGACCTCCTCCATGATCAGGATCGATTCCTGGATCTCCTGCTCCCGCAGGCACTGCGCCGCGTCGAAGCTCGTCATCGGCTGGATGGTGCCGGCGTCGACCAGGCGCTGCACCTCGGTGCCGAGCGTCATCTCCGTGACAACGGGAAGACCGGATGCATTCTTCCCGGCGCCCGCCGCGGAGTCGACTGAGGTGACCGGGGTGTGCGAGCGGCTGGCGGTGGACTGCTCGAGCGCCGAGGCCAGCAGGAGCCCCAACAGCGCCGAGGCGGCGAGGGCGATCAGCACCACCGGCACCGGGATGCCGAGGACGGCGTGGATGCGCGATCGGTCGGCGTCCCCCCGTCGCGAGGCCGCCCTCCGAGGCACGCGAGGGGTCATTCGACCTGGATCTCGGCGATCCGGGCGCGGAACCGTCCGGACTCGTTGCTGTCCGGCGGCAGCTCGGGGATCCACAGGGCGGCCTTGTCGGCGTCGACCGGTTCGCCGGGCTCGAGACGCACCTGGCCGTCGCCGGCGAGCTCGCCGGTGGCGAGCACATCGCCGAGACTGCCGTCGTCGTTGAGCGCGCGCAGCTCGATCGCGCCGCCGTTGTTCCGCGCCGTGGTCACCGTGACCGCGGTGAGCGTGGAGGGTTCGGCGAAGTTCAGGCGGACGCCCACCCCGTCCTTGAGACCTCCGTAGTCGGGGCTCGCGTAGTACTGGCTCGACCAGTACGTCGTGGGATCCCCGTCGGTCATCCGGTCGAGCTGGTCGGCGTTGTCCGGCTCCTTGTCGGTGCCGGCGGTGAAGAGCTCGACGCCGCCGAGCGCGGGAGCGGGGAGCGCGGGCTCCTCGGTGGGCTCGGCGGTCGGCTCCGACGGCGCCTCGCCGGTGTCCTCCTCCGCCGGAGCGGTCGGCGAGGGCTCGGAGGTGGCCAGCGGGTCGGCCATGATGTCGCGCAGATCGCTGGTCACCGCGGTGACCGCGAAGACCAGGGCGCCCATCACCACGATCACCCCGCCGAGGATGATCCACTGCGACTGCAGGGAGCGCTTCTCCCGGTCGCTGGGCCCCATCGCGTAGGTGTCGGGGTCGTCCGCGCCCACCGCCACCCCCACCACATCGCGCAGGAGGGAGCTGCGCGCGGACGGCTCGCTCTCCTCCGGCGGGGTGTCGTCGAGCAGCGAGTGGTCGCGGCCGTGGACCACGATCGGCCCGTCCGCGGCGACCGGTGCGAGCGGGACCGTGCGGCCGCTGACGGCGACCGGGGTCGGGGTCTCGCGGTCGGTCTCCTGCGGCACGGCGCCCGTGGGCGTGGCGGGAGAGGCGTCGGGGGTGGAGGCGAAGGAGCTCGCGGCCGGTTGCTCGGCGCGGCCCTCCGAGCCCTCCGACGAGGGGGCCGGGGCGAGCGGGTTCTGCTCGGTGTGCTCCGCTGACGAGGCCACGGGCCACAGGGTGCCGGCGGTGCCGGCCGGGAGGTCGGCGGCGGCGCCCGCGGCGACCGCTCCCGCGGCACCGTCGGCCGCGTCGGCGGACGGCTCCTGCGGCGCCGGATCGACCGGGCGGGCGATCTCCAGATGTCCGGGGAAGGCCGCGGCGCCGCGCTTCTGATCGAGGCGGAGGTCCTTGACCAGCTCCTCGGCCTCGGCCGAGGCCGCCGGGGCGCTTGGCACCGCGGTGTCGTCGGCGGCGGGATCCGTCGCGCTCGAGCGCTCCCCCTCCACGTCGTAGCCGTAGGCCTCGGCGGTCGCTCCCGCGGCGCCCGCCAGACCGCTGGTGCCGCCGCTGCCGGCCGCACCGGTCGCGGCGGGCACGTCGCCGGCCGCGGCCGCGGCGGGGACGGCGTACAGCCGGGCGGTGGCATCATCAGCCCCCGGCTCCTGCTCCGGCTCCGCATCGGGAACCGCGTCCATGGCGGCGGTGCTCTCCAGCGCCGCGTCCTCCTCGACCTGCGCCGGGGGCTGCGTCGGCTCCGGGGCCGCGCGGGGGTAGGCCTCGAGCGTCACCGGGATCGACTGCCAGGGCCCGAGCGCCTCGATCAGCGCCCGCGTGGTCTCGGGGATCTCGTCGGCGGACTCGTTGAGCACCAGGTCGCACAGGACGTCGAGGTCCTCGGGGATCCCGGTGTCCACCACCGAGGACGGCCGCGGGACGGCGCCGGCGGCGTCCGGCTGCGGGCTGCGGCCGGTCAGGGCCCGGTACAGCAGGGCGACCAGCGCGGCCGTGTCCTGGAAGGAGGCGACCTCCCGGGAGCGGTCCAGGCCCACATGGGCGGCGGCCTCGACCCCGATCCCCAGGATCATCACCGCCCCGGAGCCGGTGTCCACGAAGATGCGGTTGGAGTCGAGCAGCTGATGGCGGACGCCGCGTCGGCGGGCGACCTCGAGACCGGTGGCGGCCTCGCCGATGACGGCGCGGGCGGTCTCGGGGTGCAGCGGGCCGTCCGCGAGCAGGGCCGCGAGCGGCGGGGCCGAGGGCACCGGGTACTCCACGACCGTCGTCGGCCCGTCCGCGGCGGTGGCGGACGGCGGCTGGTCGGAGGCGTCCCGGGGGTCGTCGAGCACGACGATCTCCTGGACGGGCAGCAGGTGCGGGTCCTCGACGAGATAGGCGCGGCGCACCGCGTCGGCCGCCTCCAGCGCGGCCTCCCCCTGGACGATGAACAGGACCACGGGTTCGCCGGTGGCCACCGATCGGGCACGGCGCCACACGGCGCCGTCGGCGACGCCGGACAGAGGGATCCTCGACTCCAGCGTCCACCGAGAGCGCAGTGCGTCCTGCTGCGGGTTCGTGTTCACAAACCGTCCTTCTCGTCGTCCTGCGTCGGTGCGTCCGTCACGAGCGCCTTCCATGCTACGAGGTCGCCTTCACCCCACGTCGGGTCAGCTTATTGCTCAGGCGCCGACCGTAGCCGACCAGTTGGCGGACCTCGGGCACCTGCAGGACCCAGGCGACGGCGACGAACACCGCGACCATGACCGCGCTGACGACCATGCCGAGCGCCACCGCGAGTGCCCGGTGCGTCCACAGCAGGTCGCCGGCCAGGGCCACCAGGCCGGTGCCGACGGCCCAGCTGAGCAGCGCGGCGGCGGCGAGCTTCCCCAGCTGCCGGGCGCCGTCGGCGGTGCTCGGCGCCGGTGTGCCGTGCCGGGCGGCGTGGCGGCGCAGCAGCCACAGCGCGATCACCCAGGCCACCAGGTTGCCGAGGCTGGAGACGCCGGCGGCGGTCATCGTCGCGTGCATCGGATCCACCAGGGTCAGGATGATCGGCACCGCGAGCACGGAGACCACGGTGTTGGGGATCTGGGTCAGGAACGGGGTGCGGGCGTCCTCGTAGGCGAAGAACACCCGCTTGATGAGATAGAGGGAGGCGAAGGGCACCAGGCCGAGCATGTAGGCGACCAGCACGGTGCCGTTGGCGCGGGCGCCGATCTCGCCGGTGCCGCCACCGATCACCCACATGATCGGACCCGACAGGGCCACGAAGATCGCGGTGCACAGCATCATCGGGACCGCCAGCAGGCGGTTGGTCTCCGCGAAGCGCCGCAGCACGCCCGCGTGGTCGCCGTCGGCCGCATTGCGCGAGAGCGCCGGGAAGGCCGCGGTGACCAGGGTGACGCCGATGATGCCCTGCGGGATCATGAAGGCCAGGTACGCCCATTCGATGGTGAGCAGCGCCGGGTAGCGGGCCGCCAGGTCCGGCTGGTCGGCCAGCTGCTCGGTCATCCGCACCGCCCCGCCGGTGGCCCAGCGGGTGGCCCAGATGCCGAGCTGGCCCAGGCCCAGCATCGCCAGCGACCACAGGCCGATCCGGCTCAGCTTGCCCAGGCCGAGGCCGCGGAAGCCTCCCCACTTCGGGCGCAGCCGCAGGTCGAGCTTCTTGACGTACCAGAACAGGAACAGCACCTGCGCGGCCGAGCCGCCCACGTTGATCGCGGCCATCGCCACGATCATCGTCATCGTCCACTGGCTCGGATCGCCGACCGTGCCCCACAGGCCCAGGAACAGCGCGGCCCCCAGGATGCCGACCAGGTTGTTGATCACCGGCGCCCACTGGTAGGGCCCGAAGGAGTCGTGGGCGTTGAGCAGCTGGCCGCACATGACGTAGAGCGCCGAGAAGAAGATCTGCGGCATCATCCAGTAGCCGAGCTGGATCGCCAGGGCGTACGTGGCCGGCGGCAGCACGCCGCTGGTCAGCGTCAGCAGCAGCGGCACCGCCACGATGCAGACGGCGGTGACCGCGAGCGAGGCCCCCGCGAACAGCGTCATCAGGCGCGAGACGTAGTCGCTGCCGCGGTCCGGCCGCTTCACGGCGCGCACGATCGCGGGCACCAGGATCGCGTTCAGGGTGCCGCCGCCGACCAGGATCCAGATGGTGTTGGGCAGGGTGTTCGAGGCGCTGAAGGCGTTGGCCGCGGCGGACATCGAACCGCCCAGGATCGCGCCGAACAGGAAGTTGCGCACGAACCCCAGCAGCCTCGAGATCAGCGAGCCGGAGGCCATCACCACGCTGGCCTGCAGCAGCCGCGAGCGGCTGGACGGGCTGCCGTGACGGCGGTGCCGCGGGACGTGCTGGACCCGGAGGGCGGTGCTCATCGGCGGTCCTCCTTCGGTCGGTCGGTGTCGTGGGGCTGCGAGCGGGCGGGGGGTGGGGACGCAGCGCGGAGGTCGAGCGTGGAGCGGCCGGTGCGGGCCAGCTCCTCGGGATCCTCGGGGCCGCGCACCGCCGGTGCCCGGGTCGCGGCGCCGGTGCGGCGCGCCCGGGCCACCCCCACCACCACCAGGGCGCCCATCGCGATCACCATCACCATGGTGGTCCAGTTCTCCCAGGAGGGGTTGACCGTCAGGGGCACCTCGACGGGCGCGGTGAGGGGGCGCCCGTCCTCGGTGGCGACGACCGTGGTGAGGGTGACGGAGCCGTTGGCGACCGCCTCGACCTCGACGGTGACGTCGACCTGCCCGCGGGCCGGGACCGTCACCGCCGCCGGCTCCTCGATCCGCACCAGGGGCCTGTCGGAGGAGACCTGGGTGCGCACGGTGATCGGGGTGTCGAGGTCGTTGCGGATGGTGATCGGCACCCCCGCGACGTCGGAGATGACGTTGTACCCGGAGGCCGGCACCACCTGGATGCGGTCCTGCAGCGCGGCGGTCAGCGCGGTCGCGTCCCGCGCGCGCTCGACCGGGACCTCGGGGGTGCCGCGCCAGCGCAGCGAGGTGCCGGCGAGGATCTCCAGCCGCGGCGCATCCAGCGGGGCGTCGTCCTCCATGACCGCGTCGAGGGCCTCGAGCCGCTCCCAGGTCTCCTCGAGCTCCCGCAGCGCCTCGGGATCCAGCAGCTCGGGATCCTCGGCCAACGCCAGGTGCTCCCAGCGCCCGTCGGCGGCGGGACCGCTGGGGCGGACCTCCGCGGCCTCCAGCTCACCGAGCGCGAAGGGCTCCCCGCTCCCGCTCTGCGGATCGGTGGTCCACTCCTGCCGCTCGGCGAGGTCCAGCAGCCCACTGGTGCGGCCGCTCTCGATCCAGGGCGCCTCGGCCAGGGCGTCGAGGGCGGCGCCGGCGGCCGCGGCGTCGAGGGTCGCATCGGGCGAGGGCGCGATGAGCAGGTGGCGGGGGGCGGTCGTGAACTCCGAGGCGATCGTGGCGGTCTCCGCCAGCAGCCTCTGCCGGGTCTGCTCGGCATCGGCGTCGCCGGTGAGCAGGGAGAACTCGGAGGACAGCACCGGGTCGGGGGCGAGCAGCGGGAGGGTGGCGCCGGCGGCCCGGGTGGAGGCGAACACGCCGACCGAGCTGGGGGTGACGGCGGCGGCCGGATCGGCGCGCAGGGAGCTGGAGGGCACCACGGCGGCGGTCGCGCCGCCGGCGAGCAGGGACTCGAGGATCGCGCCGTCGGCGGTGGGGCCGTCGACCGGCAGCGCCGAGGCCCTCGGCAGGATGTCGCGCTGCTCCCAGATCCGGTCCGCCCGCTCCTGCGCGGCGCCCTGCAGCTGTTCGGCCCCGGCGCTGCGCAGGCTCAGCAGATCGGCCTGGGCGTAGGGCATGGCCAGCACCGTGCGCTCACCCACGGCCCCGTCGAGGGCGTCGGCGATCTGGGCGGAGGGGGATCCGCTCGGAAGGAGCGGACCGGCTCGGGGGCGTCGTCCTCCGCCGCGGTCTCCTCACCGGCGACCGCCTCCGGGAGCGGCTCCGGCAGCAGCGGCGGGTCCAGCAGCGCCGGGTCCAGCCACCAGTCGACGTCCTCGCGCTGGGACAGCTCCTGCAGTCCGGCGAGGCGTCCGCTCTCGGCGGAGGCCTGGAACGCGTCGGGGGCGGTGACGACGGCGGAGGCGTCGTGGGCGGCGACCGGCAGCAGCACCGACTGCGTGATCGTCGCCTCGACGCCGGCGGGTCGCCAGATCACGAAGGAGCGCAGCGCCGTCAGCGGCTGCTCCGCGGCGACCACGGTGAATGAGACGCGTCGGGTGCCCCAGTGATAGGTCTGCTCGGAGTAGCCCAGCTCCTCGGCGGAGGCCTCGACGGTGAGGGTGACCGATTCCCCGGGGGCCAGCTGCGGGTGCTGGACGGAGCGGGCGAGCGCGGGAGCGGAGGTGTCCGGGGAGCTGTCGGCCTGCCAGTCGGCGAGGACGGAGCGGTCGGTGACCCGGGAGGTCTGGGTGCGCAGCTCCAGCGTGAGCGCCGGCACCGGCGCCGACGAGGTGTTGGTCACCTCGAGCGTCGCCTCCAGCGTCCCCCCGGGCGCGAGCGCGGTGGGGGCCAGGGAGACGAGGTCGACGCTCACCGGGGCGTCCGCGGCCGGCTCCGCCGGGGCCGCCGGCGCGTTTCCGACGGGGCTCCCGACGGCGGCGCGGGCGGCCGGGAACAGGTCCAGCCCGGCGCTGACCAGCACTGATGAGGCCAGGAGCAGTGCCGTCAGCAGTGCCGCGAGCACCGGGCGCACGGACAGCGGGAACGACGGCATGGGGACACTGTAAGCGGCCGCTACCGTAGAGGGGCTGCGGGTGCCCGAGTGCTCCGCACCCCCTTGGCCGGACCCCCACCCACGACAGGACAGCCTGTGAGCGAGACCGCCGACGAGACCACCGCCACCGCCGCGCGGCTCGAGACCGCGCGCACCCGTGCGGCCTCGATGTTCCGGGCCCTGCCCGAGGAGATCCACGAGCTCGGGCGGCGGTTCGAGGCCGCCGGCCATGAGCTCGCCCTGGTGGGCGGCCCGGTGCGCGACGCGGTGCTGGGACGCTCGAGCGCGGACCTCGACTTCACCACCTCCGCCCGGCCCGAGGACACCGAGTCGATCCTGCGGGACTGGACCCAGGGCGGCGCGATCTGGGACATGGGCCGCGACTTCGGCACCCTCGGCGGGGTGCGCGACGGGGTCAAGGTCGAGATCACCACGTACCGCACGGAGTCCTACGACCCCGCCAGCCGCAAGCCGCAGGTGGCCTTCGGCGACACCCTCGAGGGCGACCTCTCCCGCCGCGACTTCACGGTCAACGCGATGGCGGTGCGGCTGCCCTCCCTCGAGCTGGTGGATCCCTTCGACGGGCTCGGCGACCTCGCCCGCACGCTGCTGCGCACCCCCGTCGGCCCCGAGCAGTCCTTCACCGACGACCCGCTGCGCATGATGCGCGCGGTCCGCTTCGTCTCCCAGCTCGGGTTCCGCATCGAGGACGCCACGGCCGACGCCATCGAGGCGCTCGCCGAGCGGATCACCATCGTCTCCGCGGAGCGGGTCCGCGAGGAGCTGGTGAAGCTGCTGCTCGGCGCGCACCCCCGCGGCGGCCTGGAGCTGATGACCGAGCTGGGGCTGGCCGCCCAGGTGCTGCCGGAGCTGCCGGCCCTGCAGCTCGAGATCGACGAGCACCATCACCACAAGGACGTCTACCAGCACACCCTCACGGTGCTCGACCAGGCCATCGACCTCGAGAGCCCGGCGGGATCCGGTGGTCCCTGCGAGCGCCCGGACCTGGTGCTGCGTCTGGCCGCGCTGATGCACGACGTGGGCAAGCCCGCCACCCGGCGCTTCGAGGAGGGCGGCGTGGTGACCTTCCGCTTCCACGAGACCGTGGGCGCGAAGATGACCGCCAAGCGGATGAAGGCGCTGACCTTCGACAAGGACACCACCAAGAAGGTCGCCCGCCTGGTGGAGCTGCACCTGCGGTTCCACGGCTACATCGACTCCCCGTGGACCGACTCCGCGGTGCGGCGCTACGTCACCGACGCCGGCGACCTGCTGCCGCACCTGCACCGCCTCACCCGGGCCGACGTCACCACCCGCAACCGCCGCAAGGCCCGCACCCTCGCCCTCGCCTACGACGAGCTCGAGGCCCGCATCGACCACCTCGCCGAGCAGGAGGAGATCGGCAGGATCCGCCCCGACCTCGACGGCAACCGGATCATGGAGGTGCTCGGGATCGGCCCCGGCCGCGCTGTCGGCGAGGCCTACCAGCACCTGCTGGGCCTGCGCATGGAGCACGGCCCCCTCGGCCCGGAGCGGGCCGAGGCCGAGCTGCGCGCCTGGTGGTCCGCCCGCGCCGAGGGCTGAGCACCGGCCCCGCCCATCGCGCGTTACCGGGCAGTCATGTGCACCCTGCTTCCGTAGATGGAAGCCACGTGCACATAACCGGGCGGTATGCGGCCGAACGAGGGTCGCGGGCGGCAAGGGCGCCAGCCCGGGTGCAACGCCACGAGCCCGCCCCACGGCTCCCCACCCCTCACGGAGTACCGGCCAGTTATGTGCACTCTGCTTCCGTATATGGAAGCCACGTGCACATAACTTCGCGGTAGGGACCCCCGAACTCGACGGTAGGGACCCCCGAACGTGGCGGTAGGGACCCCCGACGCCTGCGGGCTCGCGCACCCCGCCCCACGACCTCTCGGTCGATGTGAGCGGCGCCGCACCGGACGTGGACACCCTGTGTGCTTCGACGCCGCAGCATTCCGCCCGGTGAGGCGGCGTGGTCATACTGAGGAGCTGAGCGTCGCCAGGCGCCCACACCCGTCAGCGCCCCCGAAGGACCAGGAGCAGCCATGAGCGATTCCCGAGGCTCGTCCCGCGGCTCGTCGGATCGATCGAGCCGATCCAAGAAGCCGACGAGCGGCGGTGCCCGCCGCGCCGCCGGCGTGCGTCGCGCCGCCTCGGGGTCGTCCCCGTCCCCCGCCGCCCCGCCGGCCAAGGGCACCAGCCGCACCGGGCGCAGCTCCGCCGCGACGCCGGCGGCCGCATCCGCGCGCAGCTCCGCGAAGCCCTCGGCAGCGCAGGGCGGCAAGGGCGCGGGCCGCACAGGGGCCGCTGCCACCAACTTCCTGAACTACCCGCGCGCCGGGGCGAAGAACCCCTGGCGCTGGATCCCCTCGCTGCGGATGATCGCCGGCGCGATGGCGCTGATGGTGCTCGCGGGTCTCGGCTTCGCGGTGTGGCTCTACAACGACACCGAGGTGCCCGAGCCCTCCGACTTCGCGCTCGCCCAGACCAGCCGCGTCTACTACGCCGACGGCGAGACCGAGATGGGGCAGTTCAGCGAGATCAACCGCACCGAGCTGCCCGCCGACGAGATCCCGGAGAACATCAAGACCGCGGTCGTGGCGAGCGAGGACTCGAGCTTCTACGAGAACCGCGGCATCTCGCCGCGCGGCATCGTCCGCGCCCTGGTCAACAACGTCCAGGGCGGGGCCCGCCAGGGCGGCTCGACGATCACCCAGCAGTACGTCGAGCGGTACCACACCGGCACCGTCACCTCCATCCCCGGCAAGATGCGGGAGATGGTGATGGCGCTGAAGGCCGATCAGGAGCTCAGCAAGGACGAGATCCTCTCGCGGTACCTCAACACCATCTACTTCGGCCGCGGCGCCTACGGGGTGCAGGAGGCCGCGCAGGCCTACTTCGGCAAGGACGCGGTGGACCTCACCGACGCGGAGGCCGCGCTGCTGGTGGCCGTGATCCCCGGCCCCTCGGTCTACGACCCGGCGAACGACCCCGAGAAGGCCGCGCAGCTGTGGGACCGGGTGGTCAGCCGCCAGGTCAACGACGGGAAGATGACGGCCGCGGAGGCCGACGCCCTGCAGTTCCCCGAGACCATCGCCCCCCGGAGCGAGAACAGCCTCGGCGGGACGAAGGGCTACCTGCTGTCGCAGGTGCGCAACGAGCTGGTCGCCGAGGGCTTCACCGAGGACGAGATCAACACCGGCGGCTTCACGATCACCTCCACGATCGAACCGATGATCCAGGAGCACACGGTCGCGGCGGTGGACTCCCTGCCCGAGGACCGGCCCGAGAACAACCGCGTCGGCACCGTGACCATCGACCCCGCCACCGGCGCGATCCGCGCGATGTACGGGGGCCCGGACTACGTGGCGCAGGCGCAGAACGACGCCACCCAGTCCCGCATGCAGGCCGGCTCCATCTTCAAGACCTTCACCCTGATCGCCGCCCTCGAGGACGGCTACCCGCTGGACTCCCGCTGGGACGGCAACTCCCCGAAGACGTTTCGGGGCGGCTGGACGGTCAACAACTTCAACGACATCGACTACGGGCGGGTGAGCCTGCAGAAGGCCACCACCAGCTCGGTGAACACCGCCTACGCCGAGGCCAACATCGAGATCGGCCCGCAGCGCACCATGGACACCGCGATCGCCCTCGGACTGCCGGAGGACACCCCCGGTCTCGGCGCCGACGCGTCGAACGTGCTGGGCTCGGCGTCCCCCACCGTCACCGAGATGGGCGAGGCCTACGCGACCATCGCCGGCGGCGGGGTGCACCGCGACTCCTACATCGTCGAATCGGTGACCCGACCCGACGGCTCCTCGCGCTACGCAGCGGACCCCGCCGAGACGCAGGCCATGGCCGAGGAGGTCGCGATCAACGCGACCGTCGCCCTGCAGGGGCCGCCGTCGGAGGGATCCGCCCGCTCGCTGCGCGAGACCATGGACGGTCGCCCGGTGGCCGGCAAGACCGGCACCTCGGAGAAGACCCGCTCCGCCTGGTTCGTCGGCTTCACCCCGCAGCTGGTCACCGCCGTGGGCATGTTCCAGCCCTCGGCCGACGGCAGCACCGAGGAGCCCCTGACGCCCTTCGGCGGGGAGGACTTCATCACCGGCTCGACCTTCCCCACCGACATCTGGGGCGACATCATGTCCGCCTCGCTCGAGGGCCAGGAGATGCTCGACTTCCCCGAGGAGGTCGAGCTGGACAACGAGACCCGCGAGCGCAGCACCCCGTCCCCGCAGCCCGCCCCGGAGCCCGAGCCCACGCAGGAGCCCGAGCCGGAGCCGACGGAGGAGCCCAGCGAGGAGCCGACGGAGGAGCCGAGCGAGGAGCCGAGCGAGGAGCCGACGGAGGAGCCCTCCGAGCAGCCCGCGCCGGAGCCCACCGAGGAGCCCGCGCCGGAGCCCGAGGACACCCCCGGAGACCGCGAGAACATCCGGCCCACCGAGGGCGCCCCGGCCGAGGAGCAGGGCGGGGGCGACAACGAGGAGGACGCGGCCGCGCCCAGTCCGTCGGCCGTCCCCGGTCGCGAGGACGAGAACAGCGCCTGAGCCGGCACCGACCGCTCGGCCCGTGACCGTGACCGCCGCGCGGCCGGGTCGTAGGCTCGCAGGACGCTGAGCGAGGAGGAGAGATGCTGACTCCCGACGTGGTCCCCGGTGTCCACATGATCGAGCACGCGCACGTCAACTGCTACCTGATCGAGGGGTCGGGCGGGCTGACCCTGGTGGACGCCGGTCTGCCCGGCGTCTGGCGCGAGCTGGGCACCGCGCTGCGGACCCTGGGGCGCCGTCCCGAGGACATCCGCGCCCTGGTGCTCACCCATGCGCACTTCGACCACGTCGGCGTCGCCCGGCGACTGGTGCAGCGCCTGGGGGTGCCGGTGCTCGCCCATCCGGACGAGGCCGAGCTGGCCGCGCACCCCTACCGCTACGTGCACGAGAACCCGATCGCCGCCTACCCGCTGCGGCACCCGCGCGCCCTCCCCGTGCTGGGGTCGATGCTCGCCGCCGGCGCGGCCCGCGTGCGCGGCATCGAGCACATCGAGCCGATCGTCCCCGAGACGGTGCTGGACGTGCCGGGCTCCCCGCGGGTGATCGCGACCCCCGGCCACACCTTCGGGCACATCGCCCTGCACCTCGCGGACCACGACGCCCTGCTCTCGGGCGACGCGCTGGTCACCCTGGACCCCTACACCGGGCGCACCGGCCCCCGCATCGTCGCGGGCGCCGCGACCGCGGACAGCGAGCAGGCGCTGCGCTCGGTGAGCATCCTCGGCGGCACCGGCGCCGCCACCGTGCTGCCCGGCCACGGGAAGGCCTGGCACGACGGCGCGGCGGAGGCCGCGGAGCAGGCGCTGCGCGCGGGCGCCGCCTAGGGCCGACGACCGCTCGGACGGAGACGTTGCCGCTGCCCGGTCGCGGGCTTACCCTGCGAGCGAGGGCGGTGACGAGCACACGCGACGGGTGTGAGCCGCGCGCCCCGGGAGGAGACCCCCATGCTGAGTCGACGACGTGCACTCCAGGCCGGCGCCGCGACCACCGTCCTCGGACTCGCCGCCTGCTCCTCGGGCGGCGGCGAGGAGTCCGGTTCCGCGGGCGGCCACGAGAGCCACGAGTTCACCACCACCGCCACCGGGCCCCTGGCCACGATGGGCTTCAACCCCTCGGACGAGGTCGGTCAGTCGCGGGCCGACCACGCCGCCGCGCAGCTGCCCGATCTCGAGATCGAGATGGACACCACGAACTTCGACGCTCAGAAGTTCACCGCCCAGGCGGCCGCCGGGCAGGTTGCCGACCTGATCCAGCTGGACCGCGCGCTGGTCGCGACCTTCGCCGCGAACGGCCTGATCATGCCGCTGGACCAGGGCTTCGAGGCCCATGGCGTCGATCCCGCCCAGCAGTACTACGCCGCCGCCCTGGAGGACGTCACCCATGACGGCGCCGTCTACGGGGTGCCCCAGTTCTTCCAGCCCAGCGCGATCCTGGTCAACACCCGCGCCGCCGAGGCGGCGGGGATGACCCCCGAGGACTTCGACACCTCGGATCCCGCGGCGCTGCTGGCGGCGGTGGAGAAGGCCACCACCATGGAGGGCTCGAGCCCGGTCGTGCTCGGCTTTGACGCCGACATCCCCGGCTCGGCCGAGATGTGGCTGCAGGTCTTCGGCGGCGGCAGCATCGGCGAGGACGGGGCCCCGGCGCTCGACCGCCCCGAGAACGTCGAGGCGGTCACCTGGATGAAGCAGCTGATGGACCTGCAGGGCGGATACGCCGAGGTCACCTCGCTGAAGAACTCGATGGACGTCTTCGGCGAGCAGAACCAGTACGTCAGCGACCAGGTCGTCGCGCAGTCCTGGGCGCAGTGGTACCTCAACGTGCTGACGGACTTCGCCGACGCCGTGGACCTCCAGGCGGTGCCGATCCGCGACATCGAGGGCAACCCGATCGCCTTCGCGGGTGGTTCCGCCTTCGCCGTCCCCGCCGCCGGCGCGAACCCCGACGGCGCCCTGGCCTGGGCGCTCGCGGCGACCTCCACCGACGCCTGGCTCAAGGCCGGGGAGGCCCGCCAGGCCACCGTCGCCGAGGGCGGCGGCATCAACACCGGTGTCTTCACCGCCTCCCCCGAGGCCGACGAGCAGGTGCGGGAGCAGTTCGTCAGCGAGTCCGGCGACCCGGACTTCGACCAGGCGATCTCGGCCTACTACGAGATCCTCGCCGAGCCGCGCTCGACCGGCTCCTCCCCGGTGGGCGAGCAGATCAAGCAGGCGCTGCTGGACGCCGTCACCGCCGCCCTGAACGGCGAGAAGGAGCCGGCGCAGGCGATGGCCGACGCGCAGGCGGCCGCCCAGCGGGACTTCGAGAGCAACGCCGAGTGACCCGGTCGGCGTCAGGGGCCGATCAGCCCTTGACGCCGACCCCGGCGAGTCCGCCGATGAAGTACCGCTGCCCGAAGGCGAACAGCACCAGCATCGGCACCGTGACCACCACGGAGGCGACCATCACGTACTGGTAGTCGCCGTGCCCGCCCGCCGTCGGGGAGAACAGCGTCATCGCGTAGTTGATGCCCAGCGGCACCGTGTACTCCTCGGGATCCCCGAAGTTCAGGTAGATCAGCGCGCCCTGGAAGTTGTTCCAGGCGGCCTGGAACTCGAACAGCCACACGATCACGGCCGAGGGCAGCGCGAGCGGGAAGGCGATCCGCCGGAACAGGCCGAAGAAGGTGCATCCGTCCACGCGGGCGGCCTCGAAGAGCTCCCGGGGGATGCCGCGGTAGAACTGCCGCATCAGGAAGATGTAGAAGGCCGAGCCGAACAGCGCCCCGCCCCACAGCGGCACGGTGGTGCCGAGGAACCCGAGATACTTCCAGATCAGGTAGTTCGGGACCAGCGTCACCGCGCCGGGCAGCATCATGGTGGCCAGCACCAGCGCGAACAGCGCCTTCTTGCCCGGGAAGCGGAAGTAGGCGAAGCCGAAGGCGACCATGGAGCTCGACAGGGTCATCAGCGTCGCCCCGGCCACAGCGATGAACACCGAGTTCAGGAACCAGCTCGCCAGCGGCAGCTGGGTCCAGACCTCGGCGTAGTTCTCCAGGGCCCAGGTGTTCGGGATGAGGCGGTTGTCGAACACCTCCCCGCGCGGCTTCAGGCTCGCCGCCAGCAGCCACAGCAGCGGGTACAGGAACATCGCGCCGATCGCCAGGGTCAGGGCCCAGCGCAGCACCGTCCCGATCTGCCGCAGCACCCGGCGGGGACCGTCGGCGTGGCCGCCGACGGCGCCGGCCAGGGGGTCTCGCGCCGCGCCGCGGCGGCCCGGGAGGAGACGACGGCGGCGCCGGGGCGGACGTCGACGGCCGGCGCCGTGATCGCGGACTTCGAGGTGGTCATCGGTTCTCCCCCTGGTAGTGGACGAGCCGCTTGGAGACCTGCACCTGGATCAGGGTGATCACCATGATGATCGCGAACAGGACCCAGGCCATGGCCGCGGCGAGGCCGAAGTTGAACTGCTGGAAGGCCTGCTGGTACAGGTAGATCCCGTAGAACAGGGAGGCCGAGGGCGCCGAGCTGCTGGCATCGCGGTAGAACAGCAGGTACGCCTGGTCGAAGACCTGCAGCGAGGAGATCGTGTTGGTGACCACCAGGAAGAACGTGGTCGGCGAGATCAGCGGAATGGTGATCTTCCAGAACCGCCGCACGGAGCCGGCGCCGTCGAGCGCGGCCGCCTCGTACAGGTCCGTCGGGACGCCCTGCAGCGCGGCCATGTAGATGATCATCGAGCCGGCCACCGCCCAGGCCGACATCAGCACGATCGAGGGGATGATCCAGTTCGGATCGATCAGCCACTGCGGCCCCTGGATGCCGACCGCGCCCAGCGCCTGGTTCACGGCGCCCCGGTTGCCGTTCAGCAGCAGCAGGAACACCGCGGCGGTCGCGACGGCCGGGGTCATCTTCGGCAGGTAGTACAGCAC
The DNA here is from genome assembly GCF_049266655.1 of Brachybacterium sp. UNK5269. Classification (GTDB taxonomy): domain Bacteria; phylum Actinomycetota; class Actinomycetes; order Actinomycetales; family Dermabacteraceae; genus Brachybacterium. The sequence continues at coordinate 3,602,500 of NZ_CP184883.1, read as the reverse complement.
CCGGAAGAAGCCCTGACCGCGCGGGATCGACATCAGCAGCAGCGCCAGCAGCAGCGCGAAGGCCGTCTCCAGCGGCACGGACATGAGCGCGAAGGTGAAGGTGTTGCCGAGGGACTGCAGGACCTTCGGATCGTCGATCAGCTCCGCGTAGTTCTCCCCGCCCACCCACGGCGCCGTGTTGGTGGCCAGGTCGTAGTCGGTCGCGGAGAGGTAGGCGCTGTAGCTCATCGAGATCACGGTGAAGACCAGGAACCCGATGATCCAGGGCGAGATGAAGGCGTACCCGGCCAGGGCCTCGCGGTCGAACCGTCGGCGGCGTCGCCGCGGGGGTGGGATCCGGGACGCGGTGCGTGCAGCAGCAGTCATGCTACCTCCTCTCGACAGACGGATGAACGGCGCTGGGGAGGGGATCCCTCTTGGCGAACAGTAGAAGCGCTTCTCCCGGCGGACAACTGCCGGGCCGGATCAGCGGGGTTCCCCGCACCGCGGCGGCGCACCCCTGCGCGCCGTGCGTGCCGCGGTGAAGCCCCAGGCCGCGGGCCGGCGCCGCCGGACCGGTGGGCCTCGCGAGCCGGCCCCGCCTCGTCGGAGAGTCCCTGAACTGCACCGTCGCCCCGCGAGCGGGCGCGCGGGCACCCGGGACCCGGCGCAGCGAGCTGCCTGCGCGCAGCATCGTCGCCGGCGCCCCTACCCCATCGCGCCCCGGTGCGGGGGCGGAGTGACCGTTCGGTCCGACCGGTCTGCCCCCGGGTCAGCGCTGGGTGCATAGGGTGAGGCCACGATCACGGCCGATGCCGGGCCCCGCCGGCGACCGATGGAGGACAGCACCGATGCGTTCGCTCTGGCTCGACACCCATGACAGCTCCGAGATCCCCGTCAGCGACATGCCCGTCGGCATCTCCTACGACGTGGCGGTGGCCGGCGCCGGCCTGACGGGCCTCGCGACGGCCGTGATGCTGGCGCGGGCCGGGCGCCGCGTCATCGTGCTGGAGGCGCGCACCGTGGGCGCCGTCGCGACCGGCAACACCACCGCGAAGCTCTCCCTCCTGCAGGGCACCCGGCTCTCCGAGATCCGCTCCCGCCACTCCCTGGACACCGCCCGCGCGTACCTGGCGGCCAATGCCGAGGCGCAGCGCTGGCTGCTCGCGGAGTGCGAGCGCGCGGGGGTCCCCGTCCAGCGCCGGCCCGCCGCCACCTACGCCACCACCGATTCCGGGGTCAAGAGCGTCGCCGAGGAGCTGCGGACCGCCCGCGAGCTGGGACTGGACGCGACGTTCACGCAGACCACCGAGCTGCCGTTCCCGATCGCCGGCGCGGTGGTGCTCGAGGACCAGGCGCAGTTCCACCCCCTGGAGGTGCTCACGGCCCTCGCCCGTGAGCTGCGCTCCCTGGGCGGGGTGCTGGTCGAGGGCGCCCGGCTCACCGCCGCGGGCCGGAAGGGACCGTTCACCCTCGCCACCACCCGCGGCGAGGTGCGCGCGGACCGGCTGGTCCTGGCCACCGGCAGCACCGTCCTGGATCGCAGCGGCCACGCCGAGCGGATGGTGCCCAGCCGCTCCTACGCGATGACCTACCGGGTCCCCGCCGGCTCCTGGGTCCCCCACGGCATGCACATCTCGGCCGACCAGCCCAGCCGCACCCTGCGCTCGGTGCCGATCGGCACGGAGGAGCTGCTGCTGGTCGGCGGTGCCGACCACGTGACCGGCCGCGCCGAGTCCCCGGCCCAGCGGATCCAGGAGCTGCACGAGTGGACCCTGGACCTGATCCCGCAGGCCGAGCGCACCCACACCTGGGCCGCGCAGGACTACAGCAGCGCCTCCGGGCTCCCGCTGGTGGGGGCGCTGCCCGGCAGCGACGGCACCATCGTGGCCGCGACCGGCTACGCCAAGTGGGGGATGAGCAACGGCGTGGCCGCCGCGCTGGCGATGACGGGGCTGCTCGAGGGCGCCCCTCCCACCTGGCTTCCCGAGCTCAGCAGCGGCGCGGGGCTCAGCGCGCTCGCCTCCGGGGCGGTGCTGGGTGCCGAGGTCGGTGCGCACCTGGTGGCGGGGTGGGTGCAGGGCGAGCTCACGGCCCTGCCCTCGGAGCCGCCCGCGGAGGGTGCCGGGATCGTCGGCCGCTCCGACGGGGCCCCGGTGGCCGTCTCCACCGTCGACGGACGCACCTGCGCGGTCTCCGCCGTCTGCACCCACCTGGGCGGGGTGCTGCGCTGGAACGACGCGGAGATGTCCTGGGACTGCCCGCTGCACGGCTCCCGTTTCGCGCCCGACGGCGCGCTGCTCGAGGGTCCGGCGGTCAGCGACCTCGCTCCGCGTCCGAGTCCGGGCGCCGCAGCACCTCCCGGCGGCCGTGGGTGAGCTGGCGCAGGTCCGTGCGCTCGTCGAAGCTGGTGCCGAGCCCGCCGGCGACGACGCCCAGCGCGGCGCTCAGCCAGGCGATGTCCACGTAGTTCTGGAAGCCCACTGGTCCGCCCATGATCTCGGCCATGAAGTCGGGATCGATCACCACCAGACCCGCGGCGAGGATCACCACGAACAGCGCGATGTACAGCGCGAGGACCGTGAGGAACAGGGTGAGCAGGGTGGAGAGGTTGTAGTAGACGAACACCTCGGTGGGGCCGGCCCGCTCCGCGCGCTCCCAGAGCCGGTTGCTGAGGATCAGCCAGCCCACCATCAGGGTGATCGCGAGCAGCCCGATCGTCAGCAGCCGGGTGGTCGACAGGGCGGCGGACATCAGCCAGATCGAGTTGTAGAAGATGCCGAAGGCTCCGGTGGCGGAGGCGGCGGCCAGCGCGCTGGACAGCTGCGGGACGGTCCGCCAGGGCTCGTTCGTGGCCGCCATCCCGAACACCGTGCGGGGCACCCCGGTGAGGGTGTGCGCATGCAGCTGGCCGGTGGACTCGTCGCTCGGCGGCGTCCAGCGGTTCCAGCGCGGCTCGTAGCGCTCCCGCGCCTCGGCCGGGGCGCCGTCGACCAGTCGCAGCACGCAGGACATGAACAGCGCCACCAGCTTCCGCTGCACCCCGACCACCCCGAGGGTGGGGTACGAGAGCACCGCGGCGGCCTCGCCGGGGAGGATCTCGGCGATCAGCGGCTTGCCGTGGGAGCGGCGCGGCATCTCGGTGAGGATCAGGACGGCGTCCACCCCGTCGTAGTCGTCCCGCAGCGAGTGGATGGAGCCGAACTCGAGGGTGTCGGCGTCGTTGATCCCGAGCAGCGTCGAACGCAGATGGACCGTCGCGGAGCCGAAGCAGCTCGCCAGCTCCTCCTCGAACTGCTCCCGGACCGCCTCCGCTCTCCCGGTGCAGCGTCCGGGATCGCTCAGCACCAGGACGGTGATGCCCGGGGTCCGGGCGGACGGGTCGTCCATGGGTCCTCCTCGCTCGGAACGGGTCCACCCTAGAGCCGTTCCGAGCCGGGCGCGTCCTTCAGGCGGTCCGGTGGTCGGTCCCGGACTGGCGGCGGCGCCAGGTGGCGATCCCGGCCAGCACGGCCGCGACGGCGAGGAACGGCAGCCCGAGGCGCCACACCTCCCACTCGACCTGGGTCATCAGCAGCAGGCAGGAGACCACGCCCGCGACCGGCAGCACCGCCGGGACCGTGTAGTGGCGGTGGTCGGGCCGGTCCTTGCGCAGCACCAGCACAGCGGCGTTGACCGAGATGAAGACCACCAGCAGCAGCAGCACCATGGTCCCGGCCAGCACGTCGATCGAGCCGGTCAGGGCCAGCACGATCGACAGCGCGGTGGTCACGATGATCGCGACCCAGGGGGTCTGGCGCTTCGGCAGCACCTTGGTGAGGACCTTGGGCAGCAGCCCGTCCGACGCCATGCCGTAGGCCAGGCGGGAGGACATGATGCCGGTCAGCAGGGCGCCGTTGGCCACCGCGATCAGGGCGATCGCGCTGAACACCAGCGGGGGCACGAAGCCGGCGGCCTCGACCACCAGGGCCAGCGGGCCCGTGGACCCCGCCAGCTCCTCGGTGGGCACCACGGCGGAGGCGACGATGCCGATCAGGGCGTAGACGATGCCGGTGACGATCAGCGCGCCGAACAGGGCGCGGGGGTAGGAGCGCGTGGGGTCCTTGGTCTCCTCGGCAATGTTCGCGCTGGTCTCGAAGCCGGCGTAGGAGTAGAAGGCCAGCACGGTGCCGGCCAGCACCGCCGCGACCGGCCCGTTCTCCGGGGTGCCGAGCTCGGTGAGGCGGCTCAGGTCGCCGTCACCCCGCCCGATCACGATGAAGCCGAGCACGATCACCAGCAGCAGGCCGCCGACCTCGATCAGGGTCGCCACGCGGTTCGCGCCGAGCGACTCGGAGATCCCGCGGGTGTTCAGCGCGGCCAGCAGGCCCAGGAACACGATGACCACCAGGAACGTCGGCAGCGACACGAAGGCGGTGAGGTAGTCGCCGGCGAAGCCGAGGGCCAGTGCCCCCACTGAGACGATGCCGGCCGAGAGCATGCAGAAGCCCACCAGGAACCCCACGAACGGTCCGAAGGCGCGCATCGCGTAGTGGGAGGAGCCGCCCGCCTTGGGGTACTTGGTGGCGAGCTCCGCATAGGAGCCGGCGGTCAGCAGCGCCAGCAGCAGGGCGGAGACCAGCGGCACCCAGAGGGCGCCCCCGGCGATCCCGGCGATCTCCCCGGCCAGCACGTAGACGCCGGCGCCCAGCACGTCCCCGAGGATGAACAGGAACAGGCCCGTCGTGGTGACGGTGCGGGCCAGGCCGGTCTTCCCGCTGGCGGCCGTGGTGTCGGTGCTGGTCATGGTGACAACCTAGTGCTGGGCGCCGCGGAAGGACAGACCGTTCGGTCGCCCGGCCGGCCGACGCCCGGCCCACCTGCGCTGTGATACCCCGCGCACCGGGAGCCGGTCCCTGGCCGCCGACCGGGCCGGCGGGTACGCTGGGCCGGTCCGTGACGCGCATCGCCGATGTCCGCAGCGGATGGCATGAACCCTCCTGCCACGGAGAGACCGTGGCCGCAGAGACCACAGGAGGTGGGTAACCGAACATGCGCAAGTACGAAATGGTCGTGATCCTCGACCCGTCCGTCGATGAACGGACCGTCACCGGAACTTTCGAGAAGCTCGTCCAGGTCATCCCGACCGAGGGCGGCACCATCGACAACGTCGACGTCTGGGGCAAGCGGAAGTTCGCCTACGAGATCGACAAGAAGACCGAGGGCATCTACATCGTCCTGCAGTTCACCGCGAAGTCCTCGACCGCGCAGGAGCTCGATCGTCAGCTCGGCCTCAACGAGTCGGTCATGCGCACGAAGGTCATGCGCCTCGACGCCCGCTGAGCCGGACCCCCGCTGACCCCCTCATCACCACACCCCATCCCGGAGCACAGGAGCACCCATGGCGAATGACACCGTCATCACGGTGATCGGCAACCTGACCGCCGACCCGGAGCTGCGTTTCACGCAGTCCGGCATCGCGGTCGCGTCGTTCACCATCGCGTCCACCCCCCGCACGTTCGACCGTCAGGCGAACGAGTGGAAGGACGGCGAGGCCCTGTTCCTGCGCTGCTCCATCTGGCGCGACGCCGCGGAGAACGTGGCCGAGTCCCTGGAGAAGGGCTCCCGCGTGATCGCGCAGGGGCGGCTCAAGCAGCGCTCCTACACCGACCGCGAGGGCAACAACCGCACCAGCATCGAGCTGGACGTCGACGAGATCGGCCCCTCCCTCAAGTACGCGACCGCGAAGGCCAACAAGGTCCAGCGCGGTGGCGGCGGTGGCGGCGGCGGCTTCGGCGGTGGCGGCGGCAACTTCGGTGGCGGCGCCCCGCAGGGCGGCGGCCAGGGCGGCTCCGGTGGTCAGGGCGGCTACAGCAACGCGCCGCAGGGCGCGCCCGCTGCCGACCCCTGGGCCGGCGGCGGCAACCAGGGCGGGTACGACGACCCTCCCTTCTGATCGCCACGGCGATCACTGCACCCCATAGATCCGATCCATCCCGGGTCCCCGCCCGGGCTCCCCTCAGAAAGAAGGAGCACCACGATGGCCAAGCCTCCCCTTCGGACCCCGAAGAAGAAGCTCAACCCGCTGAAGGCCGCGGGAGTCGAGACCGTTGACTACAAGGACGCCGCGCTGCTGCGCAAGTTCGTCTCCGACCGCGGCAAGATCCGCGCCCGTCGGGTCACCGGTGTCTCCGTGCAGGAGCAGCGCAAGATCGCGAAGGCCGTGAAGAACGCCCGCGAGATCGCGCTCCTGCCCTACTCGACCTCCGGTCGCTGAACGAGGAAGGCACTGATATGACCAGCAAGCTCATCCTCACCAACGAGGTCTCGGGCCTCGGAGCCGCCGGCGACGTCGTCGAGGTCAAGGACGGCTACGCCCGCAACTACCTCATGCCCCGCGGTCTCGCGACCCCGTGGACCAAGGGTGGTCAGCGTCAGCTCGACCAGATCCGTGCGGCGCGCGGCAAGCGTGCGATCGCCAACGTCGAGGACGCGAAGTCGCTCAAGGCGTCCCTCGAGTCCAAGCCGCTCGTCATCGCCGAGCGCGCCGGCGAGAACGGCCGTCTCTTCGGTGCCGTCTCCTCCAAGGAGATCGCCGAGGGCGTCACCGCGATGTTCGGCAAGGACATCGATCGCCGGACCGTCGAGTTCCCGACCCCGATCCGGGCGCTCGGCGAGCACAAGGCGACCGTCCGTCTGCACGAGGACATCTTCGCGAACCTCGTCGTCCAGGTCGTCGCCGCCAAGGGCGCTGCGAAGTCCTGAGCGACCCGCTCCGCAGGAGGCCCCGCACCGGATGTCGGTGCGGGGCCTCTCGCGTCCCGCGCCGGCGCCCCGGCGCGGTACCGTCGTGGCATGTTCGGGACATCGAAGCAGAACCAGCTCCAGGCGGCCCATATCCGGTCCCTCGAGGCCCGGGTCCGCACCCTCGACGCGCTGGTGGTCCAGCTGGCGGAGCGCGCCGGGGTGGGCGACGAGGAGCTCGCGCACCTGCGCGGCATCTCCGAGGCGGGGGTCACGCCGGAGATCGAGGCGCTGGTGCGTCAGGGCAAGGACATCGAGGCCATCAAGTCGTACCGGCAGCTCACCGGGGCCGGGCTCAAGCAGGCCAAGGACGCGATCGACGCCTACCGCGCCCGCTCCGCCTGAGAGGCCCGGCAGTGGCTAGGCTCGCCTGGTGACCACACCCCCCACCGACCTCGACCACGCCCCGACCGCGCACCCGCAGCGCGGCGCCGACGGGGCCCTCGCCCGCACCCTCGGCCACGGCCAGATGGCCATGATCGCCATGGGCTCGGCCCTCGGCACCGGCCTCTTCCTCGGCTCCGGGAAGGCGATCGGGATCGCCGGCCCGGCCGTCATCCTCTCCTTCGCGATCGGGGCCCTGATCGCCGCCACGATCGCGCTGTCGATGGGTGAGATGGCCTCCCGCCACCCGGTGCGCGGCGGGTTCGGCACCCTCGCCGCCCGCTACCTCTCGCCCTTCTGGGGCTACCTCACCCGCTGGCTGTACTGGATCGTCACCGTCTGCGTGACCGGCGCGGAGCTCGTGGCCTGCGCGGCCTACCTCGCCTACTGGTTCCCGGCCGTCCCGCTGTGGGCCGGCATCCTGCTGTTCGCCGCGATGATCATCGGGATCAACCTCACCAGCGTGCGCTCCTTCGGCATCATCGAGTTCTTCCTGTCCTCCATCAAGGTGATCGCGGTGCTGATGTTCATCCTGGTGGGTGGGCTGCTGGTGGTCTTCGGGCTGCCCGGTCAGCCCGCCGCCGGAGTCGGCGAGCTCACGGCCGACGGGGGCTTCGCCCCGATGGGCTGGGCGGCCGTCTGGGTGGCGCTGTCGGTGGTGATGTTCTCCTTCGGCGGCATCGAGCTGCTCTCGCTCACCGCCGCTGAGGCGAAGGACCCGGCCCGCTCCATCCGCACCGCGGCCCGCACCACCATCGTGCGCCTGGGGTTCTTCTACGTGTTCGCGATCGGCATCGTGCTGTGCCTCGTGCCCTGGCAGGTGGCGTCCTCGACCGGCGAGGACGTCGCGACGTCCCCGTTCGTCATGGTCTTCGACCGCGTCGGCATCCCCGGCGCCTCCGACATCACCAACCTGCTGGTGCTCATCGCGGCCCTGTCGGCCGCCAATGCGAACCTCTACGCCGGCAGCCGGATCCTGCACTCCCTCGCCGCCGACGGCCTCGCTCCCCGCCTGGTGGGCGTCACCACTCGTCGCAGGGTCCCGGCGGTGGGGATCGTGGCCAGCTCCGTCGGCCTCCTGGCCGCCGCGGCGCTCGCCTTCAGCGGGGTCGGCGGCGTCTTCGACTACATGATGAGCCTGGTGGTGTTCTCGGTGCTCCTGGTGTGGGCGCTGATCCTCGTCACCTACCTGGTCTTCCGCCGCCGCGGCATCGAGGGCGCGACCTTCCGCATGCCCGGGGGATCGGTGACCGCCGCGCTGGGCCTGGTCGGCCTGCTGGCGGTCCTCGCCACCGTCCCTGTCAGCCCGAGCATGCAGATCGCCGCCATGGTGGGCGTGCCCGCGGTGCTGGTCGCCACCGCGCTCTACTTCACCGTCCTGCGCGGACGCGTGGACCCGGCCCATATCGACGAGGCCTTCGAGGAGGCCGAGAGCATGCGGTGAAGGGCGTCGACGTGGCGTTCGTTACTGTCTCCGGGATCTGGTTGGGATGAGGGTTCTGCGGGGGTAATCTAAAGGAACCTTCGGCCTCGGCGCCTCGAGACCCGGTGCCGGAGATACGCGCAAGTGGCGGAATTGGTAGACGCGCACGGTTCAGGTCCGTGTGCCGGAAACGGCGTGGGGGTTCAAGTCCCCCCTTGCGCACCGCAGCGAGACCCCGGTTCACTCAGGTGAACCGGGGTTCTTCGCGTCATGGGTCAGGTGCCGTCGGGCCGGCGCTTCGGGCCGTGAGCGGCCGCCGCGCTGCGCACGCGCGGACGCGCGCCTCTGCGCGGGGCCCGCGCACGCCGGCGGGCGGCAGATGCGATCCTCGGCGTGGCGGGCCCGGCGGGCCCGCCACCGCAGACCTCAGATGAACTCGAGCGGATCGAAGTCCTCGATGTCGATGATGCGCACGCGCGGAAGTCGGCTCGTGAACGCCGCGACGTCGTACTCGAGGTCGTGGAACTCGATCCCGGGGATGTCCTGCAGATCCGCGGCCATGAACTCGCGGAACCCGATGACCGCGGTGCGGCGGTCCGGGGTCGCGGTGAGGTCCTCCATCTGGGAGACGAAGTCCTTGTCATGACTGACCAGCATGACGTCGGCCGGACGCGACTGCAGGGCCTCGGCGGTGCGCTGGATCGCGATGTCCACGACCTTGCCCTCGCCGCGCAGCGGGACCGCCTTGTAGCCCATGGCGATGAGCGCCTGCACGAAGCTCGAGGGCAGGCTGTCGGTGACCGCCAGGAAGAACAGGCCCTTGACCGGCTGGTTCCACGCCGTCTCCGAGTAGTGGATCAGCTTGTTCCAGCGAGGGCGCTCCTCGGGCTGCGGGCGCCGACCCAGGACCGAGACGCCGAGCGTGGCGTCGATGTTCTCGCCGTCCACCAGGAGGTATGTGGTGCGTTCCGTCATGGCTCGACCTTACGCGCTCGCCGGGGCGCGCCGGGCCGCGCCGCGACGGAGGTGGGGTTGCGCGCGAATTTTCTCCGGCCGACGGGTGCACCGGCGATTGTGCGGCAGCGGTATGTCCCCAGAGTTGTCCACAGTGGGGACAACCGGGGTTTTCGTTCCTCCACACCGGTCGTTCATCCACATTCACGGCGGAGGCCTTGACGGAGCTGATGATTTCCGTTTCCTGATGCCGACGCGTGGGCCGAGTGGTCGTTGTCGCTGGCTGCGAGGGTGTCCGGCGACGAGGGGCCGGGCCGGCCAGGAACCATTCCTCCACACATGATGGTTTTCCACAGATTCACCCGCATTCCACATCTGCCCTTCTCGTCGAATGTGTGTTCGATTAGACTGGGGGTGTGGCGTCGGGCAGGCGCTGCTCATCGGTTTCTTCAGTGGTCGCGCATCTCGGCGGGGAGGGTGTCTCATGGGTGAGTTGGAGCCCGACGGTGACGGCGTCCCGTGCTGGAGTGTGCGGGCGCGGCATGGGCTGACCGAGGACCGGATCGTCCATGACGCGGAGGCGGAGCCCGGCAGCGCGCAGGCCCAGACGGTCCTGGCTCTTCACCACACCCTGCGCGGCCGTGCCCGCCTGTACGCGCGGCACCTCGAGCTGCTGACCACGTTCTTCGTCCAGGACGCGGAGAACGAGGGCTTGCTGGAGGACGCGGATGTGAGCGCGTTGAAGATCGCCACCGGGTTGCGGGTCTCGACCGTGCAGGCCACCGGCATGCTCCGCGATGCCCACCGCGCCGTGCACTGCATGCCCCAGACCTTCGCGTATCTCCAGCGTGGGGATCTTCCGGAGCATTTCCATCACTACCTGTTGCGGCGGGTCCGGGGCCTGACCGAGGAGCAGGCCCGCCAGGTCGACGCCCACCTCGCGCGGGTGGAGCTGCCGTCGGTGCCGCGGGAGTCGTTCGAAGCGCAGGTGCGTCTCGCGGTCCGGTTGGCGACGGCGGGCACGATTCCGGCTCCGGCGTCGTCGTTGCGGTCGGTGGAGATCAGCAATGTCGACGATGAGGCGGGGACGGCGTCGGTGACGATCACCGGTCCGATCCCGGAGATCAAAGCCCTGGTCCACCGCCTCGAGGTCACCTCCCGTGCCGTGCAGAAAGCCCAACGCGCCGCCCTGGAGGACGGGCAGGAAGGCCCGCTGCCGTTCGACATCGACGAGAACCTCCGCGAGCGCGGCAAGGCCCTCTCACTGCGGACCCTGCGCTATGCGATCCTGGTCCATTCGATCCTGGATATCGACCCGGTGCAGGAGACGTGCCGGCCCTACAAGATCCTGGTCACGATCCCCGTCACCACCCTGCTGGGTATGGACGAGGCCCCGGGGATGCTGGATGGGTTGACGCCGATCCCGGCCGAGCAGGCCCGTCAGCTCGCCGCGGGTGAGGCGACCTGGCAGCGGATCCTCACCGAGCCCCTCACCGGCGCCTACCTCCCGGTGGCGGCGACCACGTATCAGCCCAGCGCCCAGATGCGGCTGCAGCTGCGGTTGCGTCACCCGGTCTGCGCGGCCCCGGGCTGCACCCGCCCCACGGTGCTGGCGGCGGAGGATGACCACATCATCGAGTACGACCACGAGCACCCCGCTGCGGGTGGGCAGACCAGTCTGTGGAACCTCCACCGCCTGTGCTGGGTGCATCACCAGGCGAAGACCGCGGGGGACATCGACCCTGAACGCGACCCGGGTGACGACCCCACCCGCAATCGCGACGGCAGCATCCCGGCGGGGCCGGTGGAGACGACCTGGACCCTCGGCGGGGACCTGCGCACCCGCACCCGCGAGCACACCGACCTGCTCTCCCCGCGCACGGCGGCGTTCCTGGACTCCGCGTGGCGGATCCACCAGCGCAAACGCGAAGACGCCCTCCGATTGCAGGCCGAGGAGAAGGCCCGCCCTCGGGAGGAGCGGGTGGCCGAGCAGCGCTACGAAGCGATCTGCAAGGTCTACCCCAAGCGGCGCCTGATCCCCCCGGGCCACCACACGCCACCCCCGGACAGCGACGACCCACCACCCTTCTGACCACGGCCCGGCACCTCCGCCTCCGCCCCGTGACGACAGCGACGACCGCCCCCCTTCCCGCGAGGAGGGGGCGGTCGTCGTGCCTCGTCTGATCCGAGGACGTATCGGCGAGAGAGACCGGACCCCCGGACCGCCCGCAGGGCCCGACCGACGTCAGATCGCCTCGACCCGGCCGGTCATCCCGTGCGGATCGATGACGTACTTCCGGGCCACGCCGGCGTCGAACTCGGCGTAGCCCTTCGGGGCATCGTCCAGCGAGATGGCGGTGGCGTTCACGGCATCGGCGATCTGCACCCTGTCGTGCAGGATCGCCTCCATGAGCGGGCGGTGGTAGCGCATCACCGGGCACTGCCCGGTCGTGAACGACAGCGACTTCGCCCAGCCCAGCCCCAGTCGCAGCGACAGCGATCCCGTCTGGGCCGCCTCGTCCACGCCGCCCGGATCCCCGGTCACGTACAGCCCCGGGATGCCCAGCCGGCCGCCGGCCCGCGTGACGTCCATCAGGGTGTTGAGCACGGTGGCGGGGGCTTCCGCGGCGTCCTTGCCGTGACCGCGCGCCTCGAAGCCGACGGCGTCGACCCCGGCATCGACCTCCTCGCGACCGAGGATGCGGGCGATCCCCTCCCGGGGATCCTCCTGGGAGACGTCGATCGTCTCGCATCCGATCGCCGCGGCGTTGGCGAGGCGCTCGGCGTTGAGGTCCGCGACGATCACCACCGCTGCCCCGAGCAGCTGGGCCCCGACGGCCGCGGCCGTGCCGACCGGGCCCGCCCCCGCGATGTACACCGAGGAGCCGGGTGCCACGCCGGCCGTGACGGCACCGTGGAAGCCGGTGGGGAAGATGTCGGAGAGCATGGTCAGATCGAGGATCTTCTCCATCGCCTGGTCCTTGTCGGGGAACCTCAGCAGGTTCCAGTCCGCGTAGGGGACCAGGACGTACTCCGCCTGCCCGCCGACCCAGCCGCCCATGTCCACGTAGCCGTAGGCGCTGCCCGGACGGTCCGGGTTCACGTTCAGGCAGATCTCGGTGCGCTGCGTCTTGCACATGACGCAGCGGCCGCAGGAGATGTTGAAGGGGACCGAGACCAGGTCGCCCTTCTGGATGAACTCGACACCGGGACCGATCTCGATCACCTCCCCGGTGATCTCGTGGCCGAGGACCAGGCCATGCGGTGCGGTGGTGCGGCCCCGCACCATGTGCTGATCGGAGCCGCAGATGTTGGTGGCGACGACCTTGAGGATCGCCGCGTGGGGGAGCTTCCGGCCGACGTTGTCGGGGTGGACGCCCGGACCGTCCTGCAGCTCGAAGGTGGGGTACTCGATGTCGGTGACGCCGACCGTGCCCGGACCCTGATAGGCGATCGCGCGGTTGCTGGTCATGAAGAGGCCTCCTTGCCCGTCGATGCGGCCTCCCTCCACCGGGTGGACCCGGACCCGGAGACCGTCCCGCCCAGCCTCTGTGGCGTGCGTCACGAAGTCAACGGGCCGGGCCACGATCCCAGCGGCTCGGCTCAGCCGAGCATGACCTCCTTGCCCGTCTCCGCGGACTCGTAGATCGCCTCGAGCAGCCGCACGATCTCGACGCCGTGCCAGGCGGGGGCCACCGACTCGGCGCGCCCCAGGGAGGCGTCGACGAAGTTGGCGATCTCGTTCCGGAAGCCCGCGGCGAGCTCGAAGGTCCGCGAACCGATCTGCGGCTCGATGTTGACCACCGAGTCGTGCATCTCGGTGGCGATGTGCAGCGCCGGCTCGAGCTCGGCGCCGCCCTTCTCGCCGTAGACCGCCACCTCGATCGAGTCCTTGACCGCGTGCAGGGAGTAGGAGCAGTCCAGCAGGATCGAGGCGCCGTTGTCGAAGCGGATCACCGCGTTGGCGAGGTCCTCGACGGTGTTCTTGGCGGGGTCGTAGTCGGCGACCCGGTACCGGGGCATGGTGGTGATGTTGGCGCGGTTGCCCAGCCGGTCGTAGGTGTTGCCGCTGACCGAGACCACCTTCGGGGATCCCATCAGGTACCAGCAGAGGTCCAGCACGTGGATGCCGATGTCCAGCAGGGGACCGCCGCCGGAGATGCCCTTGTCGGCGAACCAGCCGCCCGGGTTGCCCGCCCGGCGCAGGCAGCTGGCGCGGGCGTAGTAGATCTCGCCCAGCTCTCCCGCGTCGATGAACGACTTCAGCACCTGGCAGTTGGGGGAGTGACGACGCACGAAGCCGACCTGCACCACGCGATCACCGGCGGCGGCGGCCTCCTGGATCTGCAGCGCCTCCCCGAGGGTGCGGGCGATCGGCTTCTCCACCAGCACGTGCTTGCCGGCCTCGACGGCGGCGATCGCCCAGCTGGCATGGGAGTTGTTCCAGGTGCAGATCGACACGCCGTCGATGTCGTCGGCCGCGAGCAGCTCGTGCGGATCGGCGTAGGCGCGCGCGGCGCCGAACTGATCGGCCACCGCCCGGGCCCGCTCGAGGTTCATGTCGGCCACCGCCACCAGCTCGACGTCGGGGTTCTCCGCGTAGGCGGTGAGGTGCAGCTGGGCGATGCTGCCGGCGCCGATGACGCCGACTCGGAAGGTGCTCATGAGGGGTGGTTCTCCTGGGTGGTGGATGGTCAGGCGGTCTTCAGCAGGTGCTGGGCGTTGGCGAGGCCGCGCTCGCAGGCGAGGAGGCAGTCCTCCCAGCCCTCGAACTCGATGGCGACGTACCCGCTGAAGTCCGACTCCTTGATCGCGCGGACGACGGCGCGCAGGTCGATGTCGCCGTTGCCGAGCACGGCGCCGCGCAGGTGCCGGCCGCCGCGGCTGCGGAACCAGCCGGCGCCGACGGCCGCGTCGGCCGGGCGGATGTAGAAGTCCTTGAGGTGCACGACCATCGCGTAGGGCAGGTTCTGGGCGACCGACACCTCCGGGGTCTCGTCGACGCAGACGAAGTTGCCGACGTCCACCGTGGTGCGGAAGTTCGGCTCGTCGACCGCGTGGACGATGCGGCGCACGCGGTCGGCGGCCTGGACGAAGAAGCCGTGGTTCTCGAGGCTGGTGGTGATGCCCTTGGTCGCCGCGTACCGGGCGATCTCCCGAGAGGCCCGGACGATCGAGGGCAGCGCCTGCTCGAACAGCGGGGTGTCGTCGCCCTGGTGGCCCCGATGGGCCACCACGTCGTGCCGCATCCGGGAGATGCCGAGCCGCTCGGCGAGGTCGACGTACTGCCGGATGCGGGAGATCTGCGCCGCCAGCTGCTCCTCGTCGTCCGTGAAGAAGTCCGCGCCGACGGCGAGGCTGGTCAGCGGCACCCCGGCGGCCTCCGCGGCGGCGCGGACCTGCTCGACGCGGTCGGCATCCCAGGAGATGTTGGGGATCGGGGAGTCCGGGTCGTCGCCGAGCACGGCGAGCTCGAGATGCTCGCCCTCGCTGCGGGCGATCCAGTCGATGACGTCGAGCAGGGTCATCGCGCCGCTCGAGAGCGCCGAGTGGAAGCTGTAGGAGCTGAAGCCGAGGCTGATGTCACTGGTCACGGATGGTCCTTCGCGGAGGGGGTGGGTGGGGTGGAGGTCGGAAAGCGGTGCCAGGGGGCGGGGACGTCGGGGACGCCGACGATCCGGTCGGAGCCGCGCTCGAAGGCGAGTCCCAGCGCGCCGATGAGGGCGCCGCCGCTGCTCAGCCGCGCCGGCACCACCGCGGGGGCGTGCTCGGTCATCAGCAGGCGGCGCAGGGCGCGGCGCAGCGGGTCCAGCAGGGTCTCGCCGGCCCGGGACAGCCCGCCGCCGACCACCACCAGCTCCGGATCGACGGTCAGCAGCACCGTGGCCAGGCGAGGGGCGATCTCGGCGCAGAACTCCTCGATCTCCTGCTGCGCGGCAGCGTCCCCGGCGGCCGCGCGCTCCAGCAGCGCCCGGGCGTCCTCACCGGTCGACCAGGTCAGGCGCCCGCGCACGGAGCTGCGGGTCCAGCGCATGCCGCGCTGGCTGCCCAGCTCGCCGGCGAGCCGGTGCGCTCCCTGCAGGATGGTGCCGCCGACGATGACCGCCACGGAGATGCGATGGCCGATCTGCACGAACACGATGCTGTCGGCCGCCTGGCCGAGATGCCGCTCGGCGAGGGCGGCCAGCTTGATGTCGTTCTCGACCACCACCGGGCAGCCCAGGCGCCGCTCGAGCTCCCCGGCGAGGTCGAGGCCGACCAGGGCGGGCGCCGCGAGGCTCTGCACCACGCGCCCGTCGGAGGCGAGGATGCCGGGGACGGCCACGCCCAGCGCGCGGGGCGACGCGTCGGACTCCTGCACCGCCCGCACCAGGCTGCCCAGCACGTCGTCGGGGTCGACGGGGACGCCGGTGCGGGCGAGGATGCGGCCGCCGGCGTCGGCCACCAGGCAGCGCACGGACCGGGCGCCGATGTCGAGGGCGGCCACGGTGGCGACGGCGGGATCCAGGGCGAAGCGTCGCGCCGGGCGTCCGGCGGTGCCGGAGAGCGCGCTGGGGGCGGGGCCGACGGTGCCGACGAGGTCCTGCAGGACTGCCTCGACGGTGGGCCGGGAGAGACCGGTGCGCGCGGCGAGGTCGCCGACGGAGAGCGGGCCGTCGGCCTCGCGCAGCGCCATCAGGCAGTCGCGGGCGTTGCTGCGACGGATCGCGGACGCCGCGTTCTCGGCCGTGGACATCGGCCTCCTCGCCCCTGCGGTCGCCGCTCCCGACTGATTCTACAACCGGGTTGCACAATGTGCGTGCGGTCAGTGTCCACGCCGGGTGAGGGTGCCGTCAAGGCCCTTGCGGGCGCGAGCGGTGGGGGTGGCAGGATCGGGGGATGGAGACTCCCTCGCGTCCCGTGCCCGCGCTGCAGCAGACCTACGCCGCCGCGGTCCCCGAGCTGTCGGTGCCCTGGCGGGCCGAGGCGCCCCCGCGACCGCAGCTGGCGTGGCTCAACGACGACCTGGCCCGCGAGCTCGGCTACGAGCCGGCCTTCCTGCGCAGCGACGAGGGGATCGCCCTGCTCACCGGCCAGTTCGAGGAGCCGGCCACCACCGCGCAGGCCTATGCCGGCCACCAGTTCGGCTCGGCGAACCCGCAGCTCGGCGACGGCCGGGCGGTGCTGCTGGGAGATCTCGTCGACACCGCAGGGGTCCGCCGCGACCTGCACCTCAAGGGCGCCGGACGCACCCCCTTCGCCCGCGGCGGGGACGGGAAGGCGCCCCTGGGACCGATGCTGCGCGAGGCCGTCGTCGGCGAATGGATGCACGCCCTCCAGGTGCCCAGCACGCGCGCGCTGGCGGTGCTCACCACGGGCGAGCAGATCGCGCCGCGCCAGGGCGTCACTCCCGAGCCGGGCGCCCTGCTGGTGCGCGTGGCGGCGAGCCACCTGCGGGTGGGGACCTTCCAGTACGCGGCCTGGCACCTGGACGCGCCGGTGCAGCGAGCGCTGCTGGCGTACACGACCGACCGCCACCACCCCGAGGCCGCCACCCCGCTGGAACTGCTGGAGGCCGTGGCCCGCGGACAGGCGGAGCTGGTGGCGCAGTGGATGCTGATCGGCTTCATCCACGGGGTGATGAACACCGACAACATGGCGCTCAGCGGGGAGGGCATCGACTACGGCCCCTGCGCCGTCCTGGACGAGCACCGCCGCGGGGCGGTGTTCAGCTCGATCGACCGCGGCGGCCGCTACGCCTACGGCAACCAGCCGGGCATCGCGCAGTGGAACCTCTCCCGCTTCGCCGAGACCCTGCTGCCGCTGATGGACGAGGAGGACCCGAACCGCGCCGTCGAGCGGGCCACCGGGGTGCTCGAGCACTTCGAGGGCTGGTACCTCGAGGCCTACGGGCGCGGGCTCGCGCAGAAGCTCGGGATCCCGCTCGAGGTCGGCGACACCGAGCGCCTGGCCGCGGTGCTCGAGCTGGGCGGGGAGCTCTTCGGGATGCTCGAGGAGCAGCGGGTGGACCATACGGGCTTCTTCCGCGCGCTCGAGGAGGGGGAGGCGGCGATGCTGCCGGCCGGGTCGGAGGCGTTCGCGGGATGGAGCGAGCGGTGGGAGGTACTGCGCGGTCCCGGGGCGCCGGCCGGGGTCAATCCCCTGTACGTGCCCCGCAACGCGCACCTCGACGCCGCGCTGCGGGCCGCCCACCTGGGGGATCTCGATCCGGTGCACGAGCTGCTGGAGGCCGTGCGCGCCCCGTTCACCCGACGGGAGGGCCTCGAGCACCTGGAGGGCGCCGGGGATGCCGGCGAGGGCTTCCTGACCTTCTGCGGCACCTGACCGGGAGGTCGGGACGAGGCCGGGCCGGCGCCGGGCCGCGGTGGTACGGTCGCCGCACCTGGGACGCGAGCCCCGCCTTCTCGCAGCGGGCTCCGTCGTCCCGTCGTCGACGGAAGGAGAAGCGATGTCCAGCCCTCTCGAAGGCCGTACGATCCTGGTCCTGACCAGCAACTTCGGCACGGAGACCGATGAGCTCCAGCGCCCGATCGCCGCGCTGCGCGAGGCCGGGGCCACCCTCACCGTGGCCGCGCCGGAGACGGGGTCCGTCCAGACCCTCGTGCTCGACAAGGAGCTCGGCCCCGAGGTGCCGGTGGACGCGGTGCACGGGACCGTGAAGGCCGCCGACTTCGACGCGCTGGTGCTGCCCGGCGGCACCCTGAACGCCGATGCCCTGCGGGCCGACGAGACCGCGCAGTTCCTGGTGCGGGCCTTCGCCGCCGACGGCAAGGTGATCGCCGCGATCTGCCACGCGCCCTGGATCCTGGTGGAGACCGGCCTGGTCGACGGCCGCGACGTCACCTCCGTGCCCACCATCCGCACCGACCTCGTCAACGCCGGCGGGACCTGGTCGGACCAGGAGGTGGTGGTCGACGAGACCGACGGCTTCCGCCTGATCACCTCCCGCACCCCCGACGACCTCGACGCCTTCAACGCCGCGGTCATCGACGCCCTCAGCTGACCCGCACCGCCCCACCGCTCCAGGAGGAGACCCCATGACCGAACCGCTGAACCCCATCGAGGACCCGGAGCTCGACGAGCTGGCCGCCACCAGCCAGGACGAGTACCCGCGCGCCGAGGAGCAGGCCGACGAGGTGAGCATCGACGACGCGCTGGAGACCGACCGGGTGGTCGCCGAGGGCAACGACTCCCGCAACGCCGACGGCTACGGCTTCGACACCGAGATCGACCGCGGCCCCGAGGCGGGCGCCGCCGCCGAGCAGGGCAACCGCGACGGGGACCACATGATCGACGACGGGGACGACGGACAGGTCGAGGAGGAGGTCCTCGACGCCGACCAGATCCTCGCCGACGGCTCCGAGATCTGAGCGCAGATAATCCGTTGCCTCCCCGGCCGGTCGGTCCTACGCTGGTCGGACACTGGAAGGGAGGTGATCCGAGAAGTGATTTCTTATCGGACATGTGAGGTGGCTCGCCGCTGAGGCGACCGTCATCGGGGCCGCAGCGAATCCCACCGAGCTGCCCGGACCCCCAGGGGTCGGATCTCGTCCCTCCGACCAGCGCACGACGCGCGACCTGGGGGTCTGCCCCTGCCCAGTAGCCTGTCGCCATGACGACAGCACCCAGCATCGACGAATCCGCCGTGGTGCGGGCGGCCCCTCCCGGTCCCCGTCCCGAGCAGCAGCGGCCGCTGGTGCTGCTCCTGCACGGCCTGGGCAGCCACGAGCGCGATCTGATCGGGCTCGTCCCCCACCTGCCGCCGGCCTTCGACTACGTGTCCCTGCGCGGCGTCCACCCCCACGGCCAGGGCTTCGCCTGGTTCGAGTCGCCCCTGGACCCCGAGCGTCCGGAGGCGCTCGAGGCCTCCGCCGCCGCCGTCGAGCGCTGGATCGCTGCCCAGAGCGCGCCCGTGGCCGGCGCCATCGGCTTCTCCCAGGGCGGTCTGCTCGCCCTGCACCTGCTGCGCCGCGACGCCCGGGCGCTGGACTTCGTGGTCAACCTCTCCGGCCGGCCGTTCCCCCTCCCGATGCCGGGCGATGCGGCGCTGGCCGAGGTGCGCCCGCCGGCCCTGTGGGGCCACGGCGGGCTGGACCCGCTGTTCGAGCCCGCCGACGAGGACGCGGTGCGGGAGTTCCTCAGCGTCCACACCCACCTCGAGGAGGAGCGGCGGCCGCACCTCGGTCACGCGGTCGACGAGCTCGAGATCCGCGCCCTCGCGCGCTTCCTGCAGCGCCGGGCCGACGAGCGCTGAGCGGCGCCCTCCACCACTGCCTCACATCCCTCCCCACGCCCAGGAGTCGGGCGGTAGCATTCCTCCATCCTTCCCGAGAGCCGGGCAGGAGCATGAGGAGCACCAGGAGATCATGAGCGCCGCCAGCGACGCCCCCAGTGACAGTCCCGGGCCTACGGGCCCGCACAGTCGAACCCCGGACGGGGGTCACCGTCCATGGACCTGATCGGTCCCCTGATCTCCCTGGCCGTCGGACTGGTGCTGATCGCCGCCTGCGGCGGATTCGTCGCCGCCGAGTTCTCCCTCATCACGGTCAACCGCAATGAGGTCGAGGCCGCCGCGAAGAACGGCGACAAGCGCGCCGGCGGCGTGCTGCTGGGCATGAAGACCCTCTCCACGCAGCTCTCCGGGGCGCAGCTCGGCATCACCGTCACCAACCTCGGCATCGGCTTCCTCGCCGAACCCGCGATCGCGCAGCTGGTCGGACCGCCCCTGATCGACGCCGGGCTCGGCGAGGTCGCCGCCCGCTCCGTCTCCGTGATCATCGCGCTGGTCCTCGCCACCGGGATGACCATGATCTTCGGGGAGCTGGTCCCCAAGAACCTGGCGATCGCCGAGCCCCTGACCACCGCCAAGTACGTGGTCGGCTTCCAGCGCATCTTCACCACCGTCTTCAAGCTGCCGATCCGCCTGTTCAACGGCAACGCCAACGCCGTGGTGCGGGCCCTCGGCGTCGAGCCGCAGGAGGAGCTCAGCTCCGCGCGCAGCGCCGAGGAGCTCTCCGTGCTCGTCAAGCGCTCCGCCGCCGAGGGAGCGCTCGCCGAGGAGACCGCCTCGCTGGTCCAGCGCACCCTGGCCTTCGGGGACCGCCGCGCCCATGACGCGATGGTGCCGCGGGGGAGGATGGACTCCCTGGAGACCGAGGACTCTGTGGCCGACCTGCTGGAGCTGGCCCGCCGCACCGGCCATTCCCGCTTCCCGGTGCTCGACCAGGAGAACGAGATCGTCGGGGTCGCGCACATCCGCCACGGCCTCGCGGTCCCCTTCGAGGAGCGCCCCTCGACGCTGGTCGCGACGGTCATGGGACCGGCGACCTTCGTGCCCGACACGGTGCCGCTGGACGACCTCATGGACACCCTGCGCGCCGGCGGCCTGCAGATGGCCGTGGTGGTCGACGAGTTCGGCGACCACGCCGGACTGATCACCCTCGAGGACCTGGTCGAGGAGATCGTCGGCGAGGTCCGCGACGAGCACGACGAGGAGATGGACGACACCCCCGAGCCGGACGGCTCCTGGGACCTCGACGCCCGCATGCGTCCCGACGAGGCCAGCGAGCGGCTCGGGGTGACCGTGCCCGAGCACGAGGACTACGACACCCTGGGCGGCCTGGTCACCCTCGAGCTGGGCCGGTTCGCCGAGATCGGCGACGAGGTGGTGGTCGACTCCGATCCCCGCCCCGGCGAGGAGCCCGCCCGGCTGCGGCTGGCGGTCACCGAGATCGACGGCATGCGCATCGAGACCGTCCACGTCAAGGTCGAGCCGGCCCCGTCCGACCAGGACACCCGCGACCAGGAGAAGGAGTTGCGCCGATGAGCACCGGATTCGGACTGGCCCTCACCCTCGTGCTGCTGCTCCTGAACGCCTTCTTCGTGGGCGCGGAGTTCGCCCTGATCTCGGCCCGCCGCTCGGTGATCGAGCCCAAGGCGCTCGAGGGGAACTGGGCGGCCAAGGTCACCATCACCGCCATGGAGGAGGTCTCGCTGATGATGGCGGGCGCGCAGATGGGCATCACCGTGTGCTCCCTCGCGCTCGGCGCGATCAGCGAGCCGGCCATCGCGCACCTGCTCGAGGTGCCCTTCGAGGCCCTCGGGGTGCCCGCCGCACTCGTGCACCCCATCTCCTTCGTGATCGCCCTGTCCCTGGTCACGTACCTGCACGTGGTGTTCGGCGAGATGGTCCCCAAGAACATCGCGCTGGCCGGCCCGGAGCGGATGGCGCTGATCCTGGCCCCGGTGCTGATGGGCATCGTCACCGTGCTGCGGCCGCTGCTGTGGCTGCTGAACTCCATCGGCAACCTGGTGCTGCGGATGCTGGGGGTGACCCCGAAGTCGGAGGTCACCAGCGCCTTCACCCGCAACGAGGTGGCGGCGATGGTGAGCGAGTCCCGCGAGGGCGGCCTGCTCGAGGACAACGACGAGGCGCTCCTGCTGGGGGCGCTGCGCTTCGAGGCCCGCAGCGTGGCGAACCTGGTGATCCCGCTGGACGCGGTCTCCTCCCTGCCCGAGGGCGTCACCGCCGCCGAGGCCGAGCTCGCCGCCGTCGAGGGCTACTCCCGCTTCCCGGTGAGGTCCACCGGCGGCGCCCTGTCCGGCTACGTCCACATCAAGGACCTGCTGGACTCGGTGCAGGAGCACCGCGACGACCCGATCCCGGCCGAGCGGATCCGCGCCCTGCCCCGGATCGGCGCCGACGAGCCGCTGCGGCAGGCGCTGACCTCGATGCAGGCCTCCGGCGCCCATCTCGGCGCCGCGACCGATGCCGACGGCACCGTCATCGGCATCGTCACCCTCGAGGACATGCTCGAGGAGCTGGTCGGCCAGATCCGTGACGACTCGCGGATCGCCGCCTGAGATGACCAGCCCCCCGCCCCCGGGCCCGCCCCAGAACCTCTGGACCGCGGCGGTCGGCCGCAACCCCGGCCACGCCGAGGGGTACGCGCAGCGCTGGCGGCGCCTCGAGGCCGCCGGGCAGGACATCCACGGCGAGGCCCGCCTGATCGACGCGATGGCCCCGCGCGGCGCCCGGATCCTCGACGCCGGCTGCGGGAGCGGACGCCTGGGCGGATACCTCGCCCGGGCCGGCCACGAGGTGGTGGGCGTGGAGCTGGATCCGCACCTGATCGCCGTGGCCCGCGCCGACCACCCCCAGGTGCGCTGGGAGGTGCAGAACCTCGCCGGGCTGGGCCTGCGCGACGCCGACGGGACCCGGCTGCTGTTCGACCTGCAGGTCAGCGCCGGCAACGTGCTCACCTTCCTGGCCGGGGCGGAGCGCCGGCCCGCGCTGTCCCGACTGGCCGACCACCTCGCCCCGGCGGGGCGCCTGGTGGTGGGCTTCGGTCTGGGCCGCGGCTACGCCGCCGCCGACTTCGAGGCCGACGCGGCCGCCGCGGGGCTGCGGATCCAGCAGCGCTTCGGCGGCTGGGACCTGCGCCCGGCCGACGAGGAGTTCCTGCTCGCCGTCCTGGTGCGCACCTGAGCCCGGACGGCCCCACCGGATGAGCACGCCGCCCGCGTCCGCCGGGACGGGCATCGCCGCGTCCCGCTGGCGCCACCTGCCCGTCGGCGCCCTCGAGACGGTGCGGGGGAACCTCGAGGACGCGCTGCTCGCCGGCCTGCTCGCGCTGCCGGTGACGTTCGCGGCCGCGGTGCTCGGCGGGCTCGTGGGCGAGGAGCTGATGGAGCCCTCCGGCCCGGCCACCACCCTGGACCTGACGAGCCGGGCCTCCCTGGCCGCCGTCGCCGTCCTCGCGGTGCTCGGGGTGCTCGCGAGGGGGCTGGTCATCGCGCTGCGCGGCGTGCTGATGGCGCGCGCCCTCGCGGCCGCGGTGCGCGCCGGCACGCCGCCCACCGAGGTGCCGGCCCCGCTCCAGTGGCAGCACGCCCATGAGCGCAGCGACCGCGCGTACCGGCGCACCGCGATCATCCTGCTGGTGATCCTCGGGCTGTGCTTCGGCGTCGTCGTCCCCGCGGCGGTGCAGGAGCCGTTCCTCAGCGGGCTCGCGATCATCGTCGCCGGCGCCGCCGTGCTGGGCCTCATCGCGCTCGGCATCCCGCTGACCGGGACGGTCCTGCGCCGCCGGCAGCTGGCGCTGCTGGGACCGGTCGATGGGCACTGGACGCAGGCGCACCGGATCATCGCGGCCGGGCACGTGCTGACCGGCGACGCGGTGGCCGCGGCCCGGGCGGGGAGGCCGGAGCGGGGTCACCCCGGGAGCGCTGCGCGCAGGCTCGGGAAGGTCGCGACGGCGGTGGTGGGCGTCGGCGCGACGGCCGCGTACCTGGGGTTCCAGGTGGTGGCCGCCCTCGCCTTCCCCGACCGGCAGCGCTGGGCCGGGGGGCTGCCGGGGGAGCGGGCGGACCTGGGCCCCGAGGCCGAGCGCATGGTGGACCTCGCCGTCACGGTCTGCGTGGTCGGCGGGGCGGTCGCGATCCTCGCGCTGGTGGTCGGCGCGCTCGCGGGCCTGGCGGAGCGGACGCAGGAGCAGGCGGCGCTGCGGCGCGCGCTGGTGGAGGGTGCCGCGCCTCCGCCGTACCCGGTCCTGCAGCGGTACCTGCGGCGGCGCTCGGCCCCGCTGCTGCGCATGGTGAGCGCGCTGGTGGGCGTGATGCTGGTGGTCGGCGGCACGCTCGTGGTCCTGGACGGGGTGGTGGACGCTCCGAGCTGGGGGTCCTTCGCGGGCGCCGGGCAGGGGCTGCGGGAGGCGACCGGCCTCGGTCCCGGGATCCTCGGACTCGCGCTCGGGGTCGCGGCGCTCGAGGTGGCGCTCGCGAGCCTGCTCGAGGCGCGGGAGCGCCGGCTGCGGGACGCGGTGGTGCAGCGCTGGCCGGTGCGGCCGGCCCCCGGAGGCTGAGGACGCGGTGGGGCTCAGCCCTCGGCGCGGTCGCCGCCGAGGTCCTCCTCGCGCAGGCGCCGCATCTCGCCGGTGATGGTGCCCGGGCCGCCATGGCTCTCGGCCCCGGGCACCGAGGTGACCGTGGTCAGCAGGAACACGCAGTCCTCGATCGCCTCGACGGCATGGCGGTGATGGGTCAGGGCCTCCACGTGCCCGGCCTCGATCACCACCGGCTCCTCGCCGGTGATCCGCACGCTGCCGCGGATCATCTGGATCGAGGCGGCGGGCGGCGAGTTGTGCTCGGCCAGGGCCACCCCTGCCTTCAGGGCGATGACGGTCTGGCGCAGCGGGCCGTCGTGGACGAGCAGCTCGGCGTGGCGGCCGTTCTCGGCCGATCCGGCGCGGTCGATCGCCTCGGTCATCGCGCTGGTCAGGGCAGCCATGGGAAACCTCCAGGAGAGCGGGGGTGGTGCGTCACAGTATCCGTCAGGAATCGTGCTCCGTCAGGCCGGAGGCGGATTCCCGGGCCAGGTCGAGCATGGCGCGCTCGCTGATCCCGAGCACCCGGGCGGCGGCCGCGACGTCCCGGAACTCCGGCTCGCGGCGCACGACGTGGCCGTCGGCCCCGCGGGCGATCTTCACCGCGATGCGCTGCCCGTGCACCTCGACCTGCGCGAACTCGCGGGTGCGGACCACCCGGTCCACGCGGTGGCGGCGCACCCCGAGGGTGCCGGTGCGGTCCATGATCAGCGCGGCGGCGTCGGCCTCGGAGCCCTCCCGGACCAGGGCGTGGAGCGTCACCGCGGGGCGGCCGCGCTTCATCGTGATCGGGGTGTGCCAGGCGTCCAGCGCGCCCTGCTCGAGAAGCTCGTCGACCACGCTCGGCCACAGCCGCGGGTCGAGGTCGTCGACGTTGGCCTCGAGCTGTACGGCGGCGGTCGGGGTGTCATGGGCGTCGACGACGGGCGATCGACGCCCGACCAGCACGCGCACCACGTTCGGACGGCCGGGGGTGTCCTTGGTGCCGGCGCCGACGCCGAGGGCCTCGGTGAGCAGCGTCGGCTGCGGACCGGCGGTGGTCGCCAGGCCGCGCAGCAGGGCCACGCCGGTGGGGGTGGCGAGCTCGCCGATGCCGGGGGCGACGCCCGGCGGGACGCGACGGCCGCCGTGCTCGTGCGGGCCGCCCTGGGCGTGCGCGGGACGATGGTCGTGGTCGTGGTCGTGGTCGTGGTCGTGGTCGTGGTCGTGGGCATGGCTGTGGCCGCGCGGGGGGAGCAGCTCGCCCGCGACCGTCGGCCAGCCCAGTGCGAGCCGGGCGACCGCGGGCACCGGGACCGGGATGTCGCCGTGGGCGGCGCGGATCCGGCCGCTGCCCACCGCGATCACGCTGCCGACGGCCTCGCTGATGCCCAGTTGGCGCCAGGCGTCGCAGGCCCCGATCACGTCGGCCAGGGAGTCGAGCGCCCCGACCTCGTGGAAGTGGACCGCGTCGGCCGGCACCCCGTGGGTGGCGCCCTCCGCCTCGGCGAGCCGGCCGAAGACGCCCAGCGCCAGCTCGAGGGTGCGCGAGGGGACATCGGCGCGGCCGCGCGCGCTCTCCAGCAGCTCCCGGATCGAGGCCCAGGTGCGGTGCGGGGGATCGCTGACCAGCACCTCCACATCGACCTTCAGTGCGCGCTGGCCGCCGCGGTCCACCGCGCTGCGCACGAAGCGCACGGAGTCCGGGACCAGGGCGTCCAGGACCCGCTGGACCTCCGCGAGGTCGGCCCCGGCATCGACGAGCGCCGCCAGCAGCATGTCCCCGGCGATCCCCGCGGTCGCATCGACATAGGCCAGGCGGGACGGGACGGCAGGGGAGGCGGATTCCATGCCCCGATGCTAGACGGCGCGGGTGCGATGGGGAGAAGTCCCCATTCCCCGCCCCGGGGAGCCCGGCCTAGGCTCGAGGGACGAGGCAGGACGCTGCGAGGGGGCGGAGTCATGGGAGCGCAGGACACGGCGGCACCGCGGATCACCGCGCTGCCCGGTCCGTCCTCGCTGGTGCGGATCTCCGCGGGGACCTGGGAACGGCTGCGCGCGGTCGTGCTCGGCGAGGCCCCCGCCGCCGCGATCACCGCGGCGCAGCGCGAGGAGCTCGCGGGGGCCGGCCTGCTCGTCGAGGCCCCGGAGCCGGAGGGCGCGCCGGTGCTCGCGCCGCACTGGGAGCAGATCCTGCGCGCCGCGCTGCGCTCCCCGGTCGGCATCGAGCTGGTGTGCGTCGACGGCGCGCGGGGATGGACCACCCGGATCCGGATCGCGGGCCGCGTCGTGGTGGTCATCGACCGGGCCGGCGAGGCCGTGACCGAGGGCGGGTCGGTGCGGCTGAGCCGCCGCAGCGGCGCGGTGCTGCTCGGGGTGACCACGCTCGAGCACCTCAGCGCGACCTTCGAGCAGCTGGTGCCCCAGCGGCCCGCCTTCACCGCCGCCGAGCCGACCCCGGCCCCGTCGCAGGAGGTGGACGCCCCCGCCGTCGCCGAGGTGCAGATGCTCGTCGTCTCCGCCCCGAGCCCCGGGCGGACCGTGGTCAGCGGCGGCTCCTGGTACGCCTGCGGTCCGCGCGGCGAGCAGCTCGCGGTGCTGATGCCGGCCGGGAGCGGCGCCCGCGCCGCCGAGCTCGCCCCCGGCTCCCTCACCTCCGCGATGCGCGCGAAGGTCATCGCGGCCATCGACCACGCCGGGGCGGCCTGATGGCCTTCTGCGGCATGGACCCCGAGCAGGTCCGCGGCGAGGCCGACGCCCTGGAGCGGGCCGCCCGCCGGCTCGAGGAGATGCTCGCGGGCCTCGACGCGAGCGTGGCCGGGGCGCCGTGGTCCGGCCCCGATGCCGACGCCTTCCGGGAGCACTGGGTGATGACCCGTCGGCGCGGGGAGGCCGTGGTGCTGCCGGGCCTCGACGAGCGCGCCCGCGCGCTGGGCCAGCACGCCGCGGAGCAGGAGCGCGCCTCCGCCGACGTCGACGGCGGGGTCGAGCGGTGGATCCTGGACGGCCTGGACGGGCTGGGGGACCGGACCGGGGACGGCCACGACCTGATCAGCACCGCGGTCGCGGCGATCGGAGACCTCGAATGGCCGCGACTGACGGAGCTGCTGGTCGACGGCGCCGCCGGACTGCTGCGCGGCTCGGGCGACGTCCTCGAGGCGGTGACCGGTCTCGACCTGCACCTGGCCGACGACGGTCACGGGTACGCGGACGCCCCCGTCGCGGTCAGCCCGGAGGAGTCGGGCTTCGTCCCGCCCGGCGACCTCTCCCAGATCATCGCCAACACCAACCGCACCTACGGCTCCGAGGAGACCGGCGAGGTCTCGATGACCGTCGTCGGCTCCCCGCCCACCGGGGTGATCGTGAACATCCCCGGCACCGAGCACTGGTGGCCCGACGCCGGGGACAACCCCCTGGACCTCACCGGCAACGCCGCCCAGGCCGGCGCGGCCGGCTGGTCCGCGGGCGCGGAGGCCACCGCCGATGCGATCGCCCAGCTCTTCGCGCAGCAGGACCTCCCGCCGGACACCCCGCTGCTGCTGAACGGCCACTCCCAGGGCGGCATGATCGCCACCAGCCTGGCCGCGCACGAGGACCTGTCCTTCCGCATCAGCCACGTGATGACCGTCGGCGCGCCGGTGGACAACTACGAGGTGCCCGCCGGCATCAGCCGTCTGCAGATCCAGCACCGGGCCGATCCGGTCCCGATGATCGACGCCGGCGGCCTGTTCTCCCCGGGCGGCCCGGCCCGGTCCGGCTCCCTGACCACCATCACCCTGGACAGCCCGGGCGCGCACCTCCTGGACATCGCCACCAACCACTCCGGCGCCGAGTACCAGGACTCGGTGCAGGCCCAGCTGCAGGACCCCGGCTCGCAGCTCTCGCAGTACTCGGCCGATCCGGCCCTGCAGGCCTTCCTCACCGGCGATCCCGACGCCGTCCAGCACTTCCTCGCCGGCATCCACCGGCGGCGCTGAGGGGCTGGGCCACAATGGGCCGATGAGGATCATCGCGCGCCTGCTCACCCCCTCCGGGGGTCCGCGCCGCGACGCCGCGGCGGTCGCGGACGCCCTGCAGGAGGCCGTCCGCGCCCGTCCGGAGCACCGCGCGGGGCGGGTGCACTTCCAGGACTCGAGAACTGCCGGGACCGTCATCGCCGGGGTGCTCGCGCTCGCCGGCGAGGACCGGGAGCAGGTTGCGGCGTCCCTGCGCAGCGTGCTCGAGACCGTCGCGCGCACCTACGCCGCGCAGCCCGGGACGCGCACCGCCTTCGTGCGCCTCGAGGCCCACCCCGAGGGGGACCGCGGCACCCGGGTGATGCCGGCCGACGTGGTCGCGCCGGCGACCGGCCCGAACGTCACCACCGACGACCTCGCGGCGCACTTCGGGGTGTGAGCTGCGCGTCTCAGCGGGCGACGTCCATGCGGCCGACCCAGGAGATCGGGGAGACCCGGCCCTCCTCGAGCTGGTACTGGCAGCCGACGATGCCGAGGGTGCCCGCGGCGACCGCGTCGCTGATGACCCGCGACTGGCGCATCAGCGCATTGACCGTCGCGTCCAGGTGGCGGCGGCCCACGGCGTCGACGTCGATGTGCTCGGGATCCACGTAGGGGCTGTCCTGGTGGGCGGCGAACCACTCCTGCTGCACGGACGGCTGGATCTCCTCGAGCTCCTTCCGGATGGCGGGGGTGACCTCGGCCGGGACCGCGGTGGTCTGGTCGATCGCCGCGGCCACCGCCCCGCAGGAGCCGTGGGCCAGCACCACGATCACCGCGACGCCCAGCTCGGCGACCGCGAACTCCATGGTCGCGGTGGTGTTCGCATTGGCGATCTGGCCGATGTTGCGCACCACGAAGAGGTCCCCGAGGCCGCAGTCGAAGAGGATCTCGGCGGCCACCCGCGAGTCCGAGCAGCCGAGGAAGGCGGCGTTCGGCGCCTGGGCGCCGCGCAGCTGGCTGCGCCGGGCGGCGTTCTGCTGCGGGTGCAGCAGCTCCCCGGCCATGAACCGCTCATTGCCCTCGGCCAGCGCATCCCAGGCCTGTTGGACGGTGACGCGGGGAGTGTGCATGAGGAGATCCTTCGGGTCGTCGGGGAGGTGCGGTCCGCACTGTACCCCGGTCGCGCCGACGGGCCTCAGGCCCCCGAGACGGTGGGATCGGAGATGTTGACCTGCCAGATGATCCCGAAGCGGTCGGTGAAGGAGCCGTACACGTCCCCCCACATCTGCTTCTCGAGCGGCATCGCGATCGTCCCGCCCTCGCTGAGCCGCTCGAAGGCGCTGCGCAGCAGGGTCTCGTCGTCGCCCATCAGCGACAGGGTCACGTTGTTGCCCGCCACGAGGCCGCCCGGGCTCATGCCCTCGACGACGTCCGAGACGTACAGGCGGATGAGGTCGGTGACCTCGAGGCTGCCGTGCATGATCTGGTCGGCGCTGGGGTCGTCGGCCGGGACCGCGCCGGACTCCCCGAAGGTCGAGAACTGCGGGATGGCGCCGAGCGCGCGGCCGTAGAACTCGAAGACCTCCCGGGAGTTGCCGGCGAAGTTCAGATAGGGGTGGAGTGCTGCGGGCATGGCGTCCTCCTCGACGTCGGCGCCGGCACGCTGCCGGACGCTCGTTCAGATCGTAGGGCGCGCTGACATCATGGGGGAATGACGACCTCCCTCGATCCCACCAAGGCCCTGCACACCTGGTCGCTGTTCCGGACCATGGGCCGCTTCGTCGCGCCCGGCTCCGCCCCGACCGGCGCCCTCACCGAGCACGACGGGACGGACGGGCTGGCGCTGCTCGAGCTGCCCGCCGCGCTCGCCGCCCATGGGTTCACCAGCGCCCAGCTGTGCCACTTCTACCTGCCCACCACCGCTCCCTCCTACCTCACGGAGCTGCGCGACGCCTTCACCGCCGCGGGCGTGGACCTCGAGTGCTTCCTCATCGACGACGGCGACCTGCTGGACCCCGAGGGCGCGGCGGGCGAGCGGTGGATCTCGGGCTGGATCGACGTCGCCGAGCAGCTCGGGGCCCCGCGCGTGCGGGTCCCCGCCGGGGACCTGCCGCCCACCCCGGAGCGACTGGAGCGCAGCGCCCGCGGGCTGCGCTCCCTGGCCGCGGCGCACCAGGGGCTCCGCGTGCTCACCGAGAACTGGCGGAGCCTGCTGGTCGACGCCGACAGCACCCGGCGCCTGCTGGACCTGGTCGAGGGCGAGGTGGGGCTGCTCATCGACACCGGCAACTGGGACGGCGCCGACAAGTACGAGCAGATCGCGGCCGTCGCCGGGACGGCCGAGTGCTCGCAGGTCAAGGCCCGCGAGACCGCCGCCGGCGAGCTCGACGTGGAGGATCTGACCCGCTCGCTGACGGTGCTGCGCGAGGTCGGCTACACCGGGAGGATCTCCCTGGTCTACGCGGGCGGCGACGACGACGAGTGGGGACGGCTCGAGCAGATGCACGAGGTCGCCCGGAGCGTCACCGGCTGAGCTCCCTCACCGGCCGGGGCCGCTCACCACTCCTCGTGCTCCCGGGAGTCCCAGGCGCTCTCCTCGCCCAGGTCCACCGTCGCCAGCAGTGCGCGGTCCTCGTCGTCCAGGGTCACCGCCGAGAGGTCGAGATTCGAGCGCTGGCGGCCCGGGTCCGAGGAGCGCGGGATCACCACGATCTCCTGGTCCACCGCCCAGCGCAGGGCGACCTGGGCGAGGGTGGCGCCGTGCTTCGCGGCGACGCGGCGCAGCGCGAACTGGCCGGCCAGGCCCTCCCGGGTGCCCAGCGGGCCCCAGGCCTGGCTGACGATGCCGCGGGCGCGATGGAAGGCGACCGGCTCCGGGCGGGGCAGGGCCGGGGAGAGCTGGATCTGGTTGATCTCGGGCCACTGACCGGTCGCGTCGAACAGCTCCTGCAGCTGCTCCGGTCGGAAGTTCGAGACCCCGGCGTGGAGGACCAGCCCCTCCTCGCGCAGGTCCAGCAGGGTGCGCCAGGTGTCGACCATCAGCCCGCGGGAGGGGTTCGGCCAGTGGATCAGCGCGATGCCCACGCGGTCCAGCCCCAGCCGGCGCAGGGACTCGAGGATCCCGGTGCGCGCGGCCCCGCGGCCGTGGTCGCCGCCGGCGACCTTCGTGGTCACCAGGACCTCGGCGGGGTCGAGTCCGCTGCGTCGCACGGCCTCGCCGACGGCGGTCTCGTTGCCGTACTGGGCCGCGGTGTCCAGCAGCCGGTAGCCGGCCCGCAGCGCGGAGGCGATGACCCCCACCCCGGCGGGGCCCCGGGCGCCGCCGGTGCCGAAGCCGATCAGCGGCAGCGGGGAGCCGTCGGCGAAGGTCGTGGTGGGGACCGCGGGGGATGCGGGTTCGGTCATGGGGGCCTCCGGGGCGCCGTGAGGGATGCGGTCCGGCTCACCCTACGGGCCCGCCGGCGGGCCGGGGCCGGGACGCCCGGGGGTGCCTTCTCGGTCACCGGGACCGGGCGCTACAGTCGAGGCACGTGACGCGGTGACCGGGAGGAATCATGCTGCTCGAACGCATCTACGACGAGGACCTGTCCCAGACCGGCTACTTCCTGGGCTGCCAGTCCTCCGGGGAGGCGCTGGTGGTCGATCCCCGCCGCGACCTCCGGGTCTACCTGGACCTCGCCGCGCACCACGGCATGCGGATCACCGCCGTGACCGAGACCCACGTCCACGCCGACTTCCTCTCCGGCACCCGCGAGCTCGCCGCCGCCACGGGCGCGACCGCCTACGTCTCCGGCGAGGGCGGCCGGGACTGGCAGTACGGCTTCGCGGCCGAGCGGCTGAAAAAAACCGACGGGGCCTTCGCCGATGAGCCGGGCTACGCGCTGACCGGGGATCTCGTGTTCTCGGGCGATGTGGGGCGCCCGGACCTGCTCGACGAGGCGGTCGGCCTGCAGGACACCCGCTTCGTCGGTGCGAAGCAGCTGTTCGCCTCCCTGCGCTCCGTGTTCCTCGCCCTGCCCGACCATGTGCAGGTCTTCCCGGGCCACGGCGCCGGCTCCGCCTGCGGCAAGGCGCTCGGCGCGCTGCCCTCGACCTCCGTGGGCTACGAGCGGAGGTTCGCGTGGTGGGCGCGCCACCTCGCGGCAGACGACGAGCAGGGCTTCATCGACGAGCTGCTGGACGGCCAGCCCGATGCCCACGCCTACTTCGCGCGGATGAAGCGGCAGAACCTGCGCGGTCCGGCGCTGCTGGGGGAGCGTCCCGCGCCCCGTCCGCTGCCGGCCGCGGAGGTGGCGGCGGGCATGGCGAAGGGCGCGCTCACGCTCATCGACACCCGCTCCGTGGACGAGGTGCATGCCGGGACCGTGCCGGGCGCACTCAGCATCCCGACGCTGGGCAAGGCGGCCTCCCACATCGCCTGGGCCGTCGACCCCGAGCGCGACGAGGCCGAGCTGGTGGTCCTCGCGCCCGACGAGTCCGTCGCCGCCGAGTACGGCGACCACTTCGTGCGCGTCGGCGTGGACCGCCTGATCGGGTACGTGACCTCCTTCGACGGCCTCCCGGTCGCGGCGCCGGCGACCGTCGCCCCGGCCGATCTCGAGCAGCTGCGCGCCGACCCCGCCACCGCGCTGCTGCTGGACGTGCGGGGCCGCGGCGAGCACGCGGCGGGCAGCATCCCCGGCGCGGTGCAGCTCTCGGCCGGGAAGGTGCTGTTCCACCAGGACCAGCTCCCGCCCCGCGAGGCGGGACGGGTGATCACCTTCTGCCAGTCCGGCCTGCGCAACGTCGTGGCCTCCGCCGCCCTGCGCCGCGCCGGCTACGACGTGGTCGAGCTCGAGGGCAGCTTCGCCGCCTGGTCCCGCTGGCGCGCCGAGCAGGCGGAGGCGACGGTCCCCGCCTGAGCGGAAGGGCGCAGGTCAGGCCTCGTCGGCGTCCTCGTCCATCACGGGGCGCAGCTCCACGGTCTCGCCGCGCGCCCCGAACAGGCCGGCGATCTCCTCCGCGCGGTCGGGCGTCTCGACGTCGATGACGAAGAGGCCGGCCAGATGCTCCTCGCCCGCGGCGTAGGGACCGTCGCTCGCGACCCTCTCGCCGTTCTCCCAGCGCAGCAGCCGGGCGGTGGTCGGGGCCGCCAGCGCCGCGGCGTGCACGAGCTCCCCGCGCCCAATGACCTCGGCGAAGCCCTCGTCGAACGCCCTTGCGCCGGCATCCCGCTCCTGCGCGGTCAGGTCCTGCTGCTCGGGCAGGCGGTCCGCGGTGGGGTGACCCCAGGGCTGCGGATTCGAGTGGATGAGGATGACGTACTTCATGACGGCTCCTTCGGGATCGGACTCGGTGCTCGCGGGGACGCTGCACCTCCACCATCATGTCGGAGCCGGCCGGCCGCTCCGTCACCCCATGCCGGCGGCCTCGTGCTCGAGACGCTCACGATCCAGCAGGGCCGTCCACCGCCGGCCGGAGTCGATCAGGCCCTGCTGCTTCCAGCGGCTCATGATCCGCGAGACCGACTCCGGGGTCGACCGGGCCAGGCCCGCCAGGTCGGCGCGCGACAGCGGCACCTCGAGCATGATGCCCTGCGGCCCGCGGTCCTCGCCCAGCTTGTCGGCCAGTCTCAGCAGCGCGGTCGCCACCCGCTGCGGGACGGTCTGAGTCGCCTGTCCGCCGATGTCGCTCTGGGTCCGGGCCAGGCGCGCGGAGACGTCGTCGAGGACCCGCAGTCCCACCCGGGGATGGTCGATCAGCACCTGCCGGAAGTCGTCCTGGCCGATGCGCAGCACGCAGGTCGCCACCAGCGCGGAGGCGGACTGCCGGTGGTACGGCTCGCCGAGGGAGCCCATGGCGCCGAACAGCTCACCAGGCACCAGCAGGTCGGTGACCGTGCCGCTGCCGTCGGCCGTGGAC
Source organism: Brachybacterium sp. UNK5269 (assembly GCF_049266655.1). Taxonomy (GTDB): domain Bacteria; phylum Actinomycetota; class Actinomycetes; order Actinomycetales; family Dermabacteraceae; genus Brachybacterium. The sequence goes on along the minus strand of NZ_CP184883.1, from coordinate 3,568,274 downwards.
TGGGAGATCCTGACCCGGCCCTCGGCCACGACGTACAGCGCCTCGGCCCGATCACCCGCCCGATAGATCTGATCCTCCGCGGCGTAGGAGTGGGTGCGCATGCGCCGGTCGATCCGATCCAGCTCGTCCTCCGCCAGTCCGAGGAAGTACGGCGCGCGGGCCAGCACATGGAGGCGCACCGGGCGGGGGCAGCGGTGGGGCAGGGTGATCTCCCGCAGGGGGATGGTGCGGTGGGCACTGGCCGACGGGCCTCGACGCGGGTCCGTGCCCTGGGACGCCATGGCTCCTCCGCTCGACCGCCGACCGGCCCCGCGGGTCGCCCCCGGGCCGCTGACGCCAGCGTATCCCGGCCGCTCCATCGACGTATCGCGGCAGGTCAGCCCACTGTGCGATTGATTGATCGCCGTCATGTGAGGGCGACAAGAACCGCCCTAGGGTCGGGGCACCACGAAGAACCCCCGATCCAGAAGGGCCCACCATCATGACTGCCGCTCCCGCCACCACCCGCACCGTCTACCGCGCCGAGGGCTTCAGCTGCCCCTCCTGCGTCACCGCGATCGAGAAGCAGGTCGGACGCCTGCAGGGGGTGCAGAAGGTGCGCGTGAAGTTCGCCTCCGCTCGCGTCGAGGTCGACCACGACCCCTCCGTGACCACCGCCGAGGACATCGTCGCCGCGATCGGCAGGGCCGGCTACAAGGCGGCGCCCGCGGCCTTCTGACCTCCCCCTGCTCCTGGAAGGCACCCTCATCATGGACACCCCGACCCGCCGACTGCGCGGCCCCTGGGGCACCCCGTTCGCCGCGGGTCTGCTCATCGTCGTCGCAGCGATCATCTCCCTGGCCGCCGGGGTGAACCCGTTCGGCGCCGGCTCCCACCACGGCCTGGGCTTCTCGCCGGAGGGGCCCACCGCCCTGATCGTCTCCGACCTGTTCATGGTCGCCGGCGCGCTGGTGGCCGGCCTCCCGATCGTCCGCCAGGCCGTGCGGGCGCTGGCGGCCAGGGTCATCGCCATCGACCTGCTGGTCTCGATCGCGGCGATCGGTGCGCTGATCATCGGTGAGTACTGGGAGGCCGCCGCGGTGACCTTCCTGTTCGCCATCGGTCACGCCCTCGAGGCCCGCACCCTGGACCGCACCCGCTCGGCCCTGGCCGAGCTGGTGGCCGTCGCCCCCGACGTCGCCGTGGTGCTGCGCGACGGCCAGCAGGTCGAGATCCCGGCCGCCGAGGTCCAGCCCGGAGAGACCGTGCTGGTCAAGAACGGGGCCAAGGTCCCGGTCGACGGCATCGTCGTCGGTGGGAACGGGGCCCTGGACGAGGCCTCGATCACGGGCGAGTCCCTCCCGGTCGAGAAGGCCGACGGCGATCAGGTCTTCGCCGGAACCGTCTCCGGCGGCGGGTTCCTGCAGGTGCGCGCCACCGGCATCGGCGCGGACACCACCCTGGCCCGGATCATCCAGCGCGTCGAGGAAGCGCAGGACGCGAAGGCCCGCACCCAGTCCTTCCTGGAGAGGTTCTCCACCGGGTACACCCCCGCCGTCCTCGTGCTGGCCCTGATCACCGGGCTCGTCACCGGCGATGTGGTCCTCGCCCTGACGCTGCTGGTGATCGGCTGCCCCGGCGCGCTGGTGATCTCGATCCCGGTGTCGATCGTGGCCGGCATCGGCCGTGGCGCCAAGGACGGCATCCTGATCAAGGGCGGCGAGCACCTGGAGACCAGTGCGCGGATCACGGCGGTCGCGCTGGACAAGACGGGCACCCTCACCGAGGGCAGGCCCCACCTGACCGACGTCATCGTCCTGGACCCCACCCTGGGCCGCGCCGAGGTGCTGGGCTGGGCCGCCCGCGCCGAGGCCAGCTCCGAGCACCCCCTGGCCCGCCCCCTCATCGAGGCCGCCGCCGCAGAGCACCTGCCCACCGACGGCCTGCCCGAGAGCACCGACCCCGTGCCCGGCAAGGGCATCGTGGCCACCCTCGACGGCCGCCGCGTCGCGGTCGGCAACCTCGCGCTGCTCGCCGCCGAGAGCGTCACCGACGTCCGCGGTGCGGGCGCCGAGGTCGACCGCCTGGCCGGACGGGGACGCACGCCGATGATCGTCGCCCTCGACGGTCGGGTGATCGGGGTGGTCGCGGTCGCGGACCGGCTGCGCACCGATGCCCGGGAGATGATCGGCCGCCTGCACGCGAGGGGTGTGCAGAAGGTGGTCATGCTGACCGGCGACGACCGGCGGGTCGCCGTGGCGGTCGCCGAGGAGGTCGGGGTGGACGAGGTCCATGCCGAGCTGCTGCCGGAGGACAAGCTCGCCGTCGTCACGCAGCTGCAGCGCGACGGCCACACCGTCGCGATGGTCGGCGACGGCGTCAACGACGCCCCCGCCCTGGCCGCCGCCGACATCGGGGTGGCGATGGGGGCCGCCGGCACCGGCGTCGCCATCGAGACGGCCGACATCGCCCTGATGAAGGATGATCTGCTGAAGCTCCCGCAGGCCATCGGGCTCGCCCGCGGCACCGTCGCCGTGATGAGGCAGAACATCGCAATCGCCCTGATCACCGTGATCGCGCTGCTGGCAGGCGTGTTCGCCGGCGGCGTCACCATGGCCGTCGGCATGCTGGTCCATGAGGGCTCCGTCCTCCTGGTCATCGTCAATGCGATGCGTCTGCTGCGCCGCCGCCCGGCCCGGGGCGATCTCCGCGCGAGGGTGCCCTCCCGGGCCCGCGCGCCGCAGACTGTCGGTGCGGCCTGATGGCCGTCGCCCTGCGTCCCCGCCGTCGTCCCCTCGCGAAGGAGCCCGCCATGTCCAAGGTCCTCGTCGTCACCACCTACGGCGGCCCGGAGGGGCAGCGGCTGATCGACCGGGAGGCGCCGTCGCCCGGGCCCGGGGAGATCGCCATCGAGGTGCGCGCCGCCGGCGTGAACCCCGCCGACTGGAAGCGCCGCCAGGGCGCCTTCGGCACCTCCGCGGCGCTGCCGGTGGCGATGGGGCTGGAGGCCTCCGGCGTCGTGACCTCCGTGGGCGAGGGGGTCGAGGGCTTCGCGGCCGGTGACGAGGTGCTGGGCAGCCCCGCCCGCGGTCTCGGCGCCTTCGCCGAGCACACCGTCCTGGCCGCCGGCCGGTCCCTCGCCAAGCCGGCGGAGATCTCCTTCGCCGCGGCCGCCACCCTCCCGGTCGCGGGCACCACCGCCTGGGACCTCACTCACCAGGTCGATGCCGAGGCCGGGCGGACGCTGCTGGTCCTCGGCGCCGGGGGCGGCGTCGGCCGGATGGTCCTGCAGATCGCGGCCGCCCGGGGGCTGAGCGTGATCGGGGTGGCGTCCGCCTCGAAGCGCGGGGCGATCGAGGCCGCCGGCGCCGCCTTCGTGGTCTCCGGTGACGGTGCGGCGGACCGGGTCCGGGACCACGTCCCGCAGGGCGTCGACGTCCTGGTGGACCTCGTCGGCGGGAGCGCGCTGCGCGCGCTCGCACCGCTGGTCGCCGATCCGTCGGGGATCGTCTCCGCGGCCGATGCGAGCACCGCGGTCGAGCTCGGCGGCGCCGGCCGCCGGCGGTCCGCCGGGGCGCTGGGGGCGATCACCGGCCTCGTCCGGCGCGGACTGGTGGACCCCCACGTCGTGGCGGCCTACCCCCTGCGCGACGCGGGCGCGGCGATCGCCGCGGTCGAGGCCGGCCACAGCGGCGGCAAGATCGTCATCCTGCCCTGAGCAGACGGTGGCGGCCGGTGGCCACGTACAGCAGCGACATCCCGACCAGGAAGGCCAGACCCACCAGGAGCGCCGTGTGGTACTGGCTCAACCGCGCCATGATCCCGACGGTGACCAGGATGAACGCGATCGCGAAGAGCTGCCCGTAGGGCCACAGCGGCACCGGGAACGCGAGCGCCTCGCGCTCGGCGCGGCTCATCCCGCGGCGGGAGGCGACCTGCGCGAGCAGGATCATCAGCCATACGAAGATGGTCGCGAACGTCGCGAGCGAGGCGACGATGGTGAAGACGGCCTCGGGCAGCGCGTAGTTCAGCACCACCCCGACCACCAGCACCCCGAGCATCGCGAGCGTGGTCAGCACCGGCACCCCGCGCACCGTGCGGGCCAGCGCGGAGGGCGCGAGGTGCTGCCGGGCCATGCCCGCGACCACCCGGCCGGCGCCGAACAGGTCCGCGTTGATCGCCGACAGCGCCGCCGTGATCACCACCAGGTTCAGCAGCGCCGCCGCCCAGTTCACGCCGAGGGTGCTGAAGATCTGGACGAAGGGGGACTCCTCGCCGGTGATCTGCCGCCAGGGCGTCAGCAGCAGGATCACACCGATCGCGAGCACGTAGAACAGCAGGATCCGCAGCGGCACCGTGTTCACGGCCTTCGGGATCGCGGTGCCGGGGTCCTCGGCCTCGGTGCCGGCCACGCCGATGATCTCGGTGCCGCCGAAGGCGAAGAGCACCAGGATGAAGGCGCTCATCATGCCGCCGACGCCGTTCGGGAAGAAGCCGCCGTCGGCCGTGAGGTTCGACCATCCCGTCGGCCCGCGGCCGTCCAGGCCGAGCACCAGGATCGCCGCGCCGCCCAGGATCATGGCGACCACGGCGGTGACCTTGACGATGGTGAAGACGAACTCGAGCTCCCCGAACCAGCGCACGCTGGCCAGGTTCGCCGCGCCCACGATCAGCAGCGTCGCCGCCACCCAGATCCACTGGGCCGTGTCCGGGAACCAGAACCGCATGTAGATCGCGATCGCGGTGAGGTCGGCGAGGCAGACGATGAGCATCTCGAAGGCGAACATCCAGCCCGTGATGTACCCGGCCCAGGGCCCGAGGAAGCGGCGCGTGTACTCGGCGAAGGAGCCCGAGACCGGCATCCGCACCGCCATCTCCCCGAGCGCGCGCAGCATGAAGTACACGACCGCGCCGCCCAGCAGGTACACCAGCAGCACCGAGGGGCCCGCCGCCTGGATCGCGCCGGCCGAGCCGTAGAACAGGCCGGTCCCGATCGCCGAGCCGAGGGCGATGAAGTGGATGTGCCGCGCCTTCAGGCCCGGCCGGCGGCGGGCGGGGGCGGCGGCGGGGGAGGGCTGGGTGGTCGTGCTCATCGAGGGGACTGCTCCGGGGAGGGGGAGGAAGAGGCAGCGGTCGTGCCGTGTTCACGGTACGACCGCTGCGCCCCGCTCAGGACGTGTGTCCCGCCACGTCCGCCGCCGCCTCAGCGCCAGCTGTGCTGCGGCTCGAAGCCGAGGACCGCGCGGGCCCTCTCGATCGAGAGCAGGGTGCCGGTGCCGGAGATGTCCCCGCGCACCTCGACGTCCGGGAAGACCTCGGCGACCAGCTCGGTGTTGTCCCGGGACATGACGGTGTCGGCGGCGGCGATGATGAAGCGGTCGAAGCCGGTGGCCGGGTGCTCGAGGGCGAGCCGCACGGCCTCGGCGCCGTCCCGGCCGTCGATGTAGCCCCACAGGTTCCACTTGCGCGCCCTGGCGTCGGCGTCGAAGGCGGGGAACTGCGCGTAGTCCTCCTCGTCCATGACGTTGGAGAAGCGCAGGGCGATGATCTTCAGCTCCGGGTGCCACCGGGTCAGCTCGATCGCCAGCTGCTCCTCGAGGTGCTTGGACAGGGAGTACGTCGACTCGGGCCGGGCGGGGTAGTCCTCGTCGACGGGGATGTAGGGCGGCGGGGTGTCGAAGGGCAGGCCCAGGACCGTCTCGCTGGAGGCGGTGACGATGGTGGTGATGCCGGCCTTGATCGCGGCGGTGAACACGTTGTAGGTGCCGATCAGGTTGTTCTGGAACGTGGCGGTGTTGGTCGCCAGTCCCGGGGCCGGGATGGCCCCGAGGTGCACCACGGCGTCGAAGCCCTCCGGCGCCTGCTCGTCGATGCCGGTGAGCGCATCGAGCACCTGGCCGGCGTCCCGCAGGTCGATCTGGACGAAGCCCGGGCCGCGGTCGCCGGCCCGGTCGAGGTTGATGGTCTGATGTCCGTGGTCCCGGAGATGCCGGACCACCGTGCGCCCGAGCTTGCCCGAGCCTCCCGTCACTGCGATTCTCATGGACCCATCCTGCCCCCTCGACGTGGCAACCGACGGGCCTTCCTTGTCCCCGCAGGTCGCGCAGAGCATCATGGGCCCATGAGCGAGACGACGGCGACCCAGCTTCCCCAGATCCACCCGATCCCCGAGGGCCTCGCCGAACGTGCAGCGCTGCTGGGCGGTCCCGAGGGGACGCTCACCGACGAGCAGATCCGCGGCTTCGTCGCCGAGCAGCTCGCCACCGCCGACCTCGACGGGAAGAGCGTCTGCCTGATCCTGCCCGACGGCACCCGCAACGTCCCGTTGCCCAAGGTGCTGCCCGCGATCCACGAGGCGCTCGCCGGCCGGGCCGCCTCGGTCACGGTGCTGATCGCGCTGGGCACCCACGCCGCGATGAGCCCCGGCGCCATCGACGTCCTGCTGGGCGCCACCGAGCGCGGCGCCGCCGCCACCTATCCCGGGTGGACCGTGGTCAACCACGCCTGGGACGACCCCGCGCAGATCGCGGACCTCGGCGAGATCTCCGCCGCGCGGATCGCCGAGCTCACCGGCGGTCTGCTCACCGACGTCCCGATGCGGGTCCAGATCAACCGCCTGGTCGTCGAGTCCGACGTGAACCTCGTCGTCGGCCCCGTCTTCCCCCACGAGGTGGTGGGCTTCTCCGGCGGGAACAAGTACTTCTTCCCCGGCTGCTCGGTGCACGACGTCATCGACATCTCCCACTGGGTGGGGGCGCTGATCACCGCCAGCCGCATCATCGGCACCCTCGGCATCACCCCGGTGCGCCAGCTGATCGACGCCGCCAGCGACCTGATCAGCTCCGAGAAGCTCTGCTTCACCATGGACGTCGCGGCCGGCGGCGCGGAGCTCGGGGCGATCGCCTTCGGCGACCCGCAGGCCGCCTGGGCGGCGATGGCCAGGATCTCCGCCCAGACCCACATCACCTACGTCGAGCGGCCCTACCGGCGGATCGTGGCGCTGGTGCCGGAGATGTACGACGACATCTGGACCGGCGCCAAGGGCTTCTACAAGTCGGAGCCGGTGTGCGCCGACGGCGGCGAGGTCGTCATCTACGCCCCGCACATCACCGAGGTCGCCGCCATGCACCCCGGCCTGCGCGACATCGGGTACCACAACATCGAGTACTTCACCAAGCAGTGGGACCGCTTCAAGGACCACCCCTGGGGGGAGCTGGCCCACTCCACGCACGTCACCGGCCTGGGCACCTACGACCCCGAGACCGGTGAGGAGAAGCAGCGGGTGCGCCGCTCCTTCGCGACCTCCATCCCGCAGGAGGTCTGCGAGGCGTACAACGTCCCCTACGTCGACCCCGCCTCGCTCGACATCGAGGCGCTGCGCAACGACCCCGAAACCCTCGTCATCGACCACGCCGGCGAGGTGCTGTTCCGCCTCGCCGAGGAGCGCCAGAGCCTGTGACCACCTCCCTGTTCCATCCCGGGCACCCCGGCTTCGCGGTCACCGCCATGACCCCGCAGGCGCTGACCGGGCAGACCCTCGAGCTCGCCGACGCCGTCTCGGCCCAGCTGCGCGGCGTGCAGCGGCTCGGCGTCGCCTACTCCGGGGGCGTCGACTCCGCGGTCCTGCTGGCGCTCGCGGTGCGCGCCCTCGGCGCCGAGAACGTCATCGCCCTGCTCGGCGTCTCGCCCTCGCTGGCCCGCCGCGAACGGCGCCTGGCCCACCAGGTCGCCGCCGTGATCGGGGCCGAGGTCGTCGAGGTCCTCACCCAGGAGGGGGAGAACCCCGAGTACCGGAAGAACGACGCCGCGCGGTGCTTCCACTGCAAGGACGAGCTGTTCACCCGCATCGACGACGAGATCGTCGGCGCGCAGGCCCTGGACGCCGTCGCCTACGGCGAGAACGCCGACGACGCCACCCGGCACGACCGCCCGGGGGCCGGCGCCGCGACCCGCCACCGGGTGCTGCGCCCGCTGTCCGTCGCCGGCATCACCAAGGCCCAGGTGCGCGAGATCGCCCGCGCCCTCGCGCTGCCGGTCGCGGACAAGCCCGCCGCCCCCTGCCTCGCCTCCCGGGTCCCCTTCGGGCAGCAGGTCACCCCCGAGAAGCTCCGCCAGATCGACGACCTCGAGGACGCCGTCTACGCGCAGGGCTTCAGCGACTGCCGGGTCCGCCACCACGGCGAGGTGGGCCGGATCGAGCTGCCCACCGACGAGCTCCCCCGCGCCCTGGAGCCCGACGTCCGGGCCGCGCTCCTCGCCGCCGGCAAGGAGGCGGGCTTCGCGCACGTCACGGTCGACCTCGACGGCATCCGCTCGGGTCTGTTCTCCCTGCAGATCGTCGGCAGGGGCGCCGGTGCCTGAGCAGGACGGCAGGATCGAGGGCTTCCTCGACCTCGACCTGGACCGCTCCCGGCGCCGCGGCGCCCCCGAGGCCGTGCTCTGCGACGCCAAGAGCGTCGAGCAGGTCGCCGCGATCGCCGCCGAGTACGCCCGCCTGCACGCCGCGGGCCGGGAGGACCTGGGCCCGGTGCTGTTCACCCGCGCCGACCGAGAGCGCGCCGCGGCGGTGCTCGCCGCCCTGCCCGAGGCCTCTCACGACGTGGGCGCCCGCCTGCTGGCCTGGCCCGCCCAGCCGCCCGCGCCCAGCGGGGGCCTGGTGATCGTGGCCTGCGCCGGCACCAGCGACCTGCCGGCGGCCCGCGAGGCCGAGCTCACCGCCCGCTACCTCGGCCGCCCCACCCGCCTCATCGCCGACATCGGCATCGCGGGCCTGCACCGGCTCCAGTCGCGGCTGCCGGAGCTGCGCGAGGCGGCCTGCGTGGTGGTCGCCGCGGGCATGGACGGGGCGCTGCCGACCGTGGTCGCCGGGCAGATCAGCGCCCCGGTGGTCGCCCTGCCCACCTCCGTCGGCTACGGGGTCGCCAGCGGCGGCGTCACCGCCGCGCTGACCATGCTCTCGGCCTGCGCGCCGGGGATCGGCGTGGTCAACATCGACAACGGCTACGGCGCCGGGCATCTCGCCGCGCAGATCGCCCGCTGGGCGCCGACGCCCGGATGAGCGCCTGGCTGCTGCTGCTCGGCGCGATCCTCAGCGAGGTGGCGGCCACCGTGTCGCTGCGCGGGGCGCTGGACCACCCCGGTCTCTACGTCGTGGTGGTGCTCGGCTACGCGCTCTCCTTCGCACTGCTGGCCCTGGTGCTGCGCCGCGGGATGCCCCTGGGGGTCGCCTACGGGATGTGGTCGGCCTGCGGGGTGGTGCTCACGGCCGTCCTGTCGGCGCTGCTGTTCGGCGAGGTGTTCACGGTGCTCAAGGCCGCCGGGATCGTGCTGATCGCCGCCGGGGTGGTGCTCGTCGAGCTGGGCTCCCAGCGGGCGCAGCGGGAGGCGGCGCGATGAGCTGGCTGCTGCTGATGGGCGCCGTGGTGGGCGAGGTCGCCTCCACCCTCGCCCTGCGGGTCGCCGCGGGCGGACGCCGCTCCTGGTACGCGCTCGTGGTGGTGGGGTACGTCGTCGCCTTCACGCTGCTGTCCGGCGCCCTCCGCACGGGCATGCCCCTCGGGGTCGCCTACGGCGTCTGGGCCGCGGCGGGCATCGTGCTGACCGCCCTGTTCTCCAAGCTGCTGTTCCGCGAGCCGCTCACCCCGCTGATGGGGCTGGGGATGGGCATGATCGTGGTCGGGGTGCTGCTGGTGGAGCTCGGCGCCGCCCCCTGAGGACGCCCCGGGAAGCGCTGGTTGCCGCCGGTTGCCCCCCTCGGCGGGGTAGAGTGCGTCCACCGACAGAGGCGCGACGCACCGCGCCCCGACCAGGCAGCGCCCGCAGCGGCGAGGACGGAGCCCACCCGGTGGCCGAGAAGCGCGTGACCATCTACGACGTCGCCAAGCGCGCCGGGGTGGCCCCCTCGACGGTCTCCCGCGCCTTCTCCCGGCCCGGCCGGGTCAGCGCCGCCACCCACGCCACCGTGATGGCCGCCGCCAAGGAGCTCGACTACCGCACCGCGGCGCCCCCCGCCCAGGAGCGCGGCCAGCGCCACCACCGCCTCGGCATCGAGGTCCCCGACCTCACCAACCCCTACTTCGCCGAGCTGGTCTCGGGGATGCAGGAGGCCGCCCACGAGCAGGACTTCCTGCTGCTGCTGCTGGACACCGTGGAGGACGAGGTGCGGGAGCGCTCGAGCCTCGAGAGCGCCCTGAACGTGGTCGACGGGATCGTGCTGTCCGGAAGCCGGCTGTCCGACGCCACCCTGAACCACCTCACCAAGCGCATCCCGGTGGTGGTGCTGAACCGGCGCGTGGCCGGCCTCGACTCGGTGACCCCCGACTTCGAGCACGGGATGGGCCAGGCCATGGCGCATCTCGCCGAGAACGGCATCCGCACCGTCACCTACGTCGCCGGGCCGGTCAACTCCTGGTCCGATGGGGAGCGCTGGCGCGCCGCGCGGGCCTCGGCGCGCACCAACGGCCTGCAGGTCCAGCGCCACGGCCCCTTCGCCCCCACCATCGCCGGCGGCGAGCAGGCCTTCGAGGAGCTGCGCGAGTCCCTGCCCCATGCGGTGATCTGCTACAACGACCTGGTCGCCTTCGGCTTCCTGATCTCCGCGCTGCGGGCGGGGATCCGGGTGCCCGGGGAGCTGTCGGTGATGGGGCACGACGACATCCAGCTCTCCCGCCTGGTCGGCGGCGGGCTGACCACGGTGGTCAGCCCCAAACGGGCCCAGGGTCGGGCGGCCGTCGAGCGCCTGGTGCGCCGGATCGAGAACCCCTCGGCCCACCGCACCCCGGTCGAGGGCACGCTGCCCGTGCGCCTGGTGCCGCGCGGCACCACCGGCCCCCGCGAGGCCCGCTGAACCGCGCCGAACCGTGCGACCTGGTCGGCAACCGGTGACAACCCCCGGCGTCGGGTGCGCTCCCTTGCGAGGATGACCGCATGAGCAACGACGCCTACGTCCCGCATCCCGACCGACTCCTTCCCGCCGACCCCGCCGTGCGCGAGATCGCGCGCGGGCTCTACGAGCTCGAGAAGGACCAGCCGATCGTCTCGCCGCACGGCCACGTGGACCCGCGGCTGCTGCTGGACGACGAGCCCTTCCGGGATCCCACCTCGCTGTTCATCACCCCCGACCACTACGTCAACCGCCTCCTGCACGCCCGCGGCGTGGACCTCGCGGACCTCGGCGTCGGCCAGGGCCCGCTGGACGAGACGGCCTCCCGCCGCGCCTGGAGCCTGCTGGCGGAGCACTGGCACGCCTACGCCGGCACCCCGTCGCGGTACTGGATGGAGCACGAGTTCCACGAGGTCTTCGGCCTCGAGACCGTGCTGAACCCGCGCACCGCCGACGCGATGTACGACGCGATCGCCGAGCAGCTCACCCGCCCCGAGTTCCGCCCCCGCGCGCTCTTCGACCAGTTCAAGATCCGCGTCATGGCCACCACCGACGACCCCGTCGACGACCTCGCGCCCCACGACGCCCTCGCCGCGGACGACGCCTTCACCGGCCGGGTCATCCCCACCTTCCGCCCCGACAAGTACCTCGAGCCCGGTCGCGCGGACTTCCGCGCCCTGACCGACGCGCTCGGCGAGGCCGCCGGGGTCGACGCCGGCACCTACGACGGTCACCTCGAGGCGATGCGCATCCGCCGCCTCTACTTCCGCGACCACGGCGCGGTCTCCTCCGACCACGCTCACATCGACCCGGGCACTGAGCGGCTCGCCGAGGAGGACGCCCGCCGCCTCTACGCCGCCGCCCGCGGCGGGGAGATCTCCGCCGCGGAGGCCACCGCGCTGCGCCGCCACCTGCTGGCCGACCAGGCGCGACTGGCCGCCGAGGACGGCCTGGTGATGACCCTGCACCCCGCGGTCTCCCGCAACCACAGCGAGGCGATGTTCGAGCGCTTCGGGGCCGACGTCGGCTTCGACATCCCGGTCGCCGTCGACTTCGTCCACCACCTGCGCCCGATGCTCAACGACGTCGGCCACGCGCCGAACTTCCGCACCGTCCTGTTCACGATCGACGAGACCGTGTTCTCCCGCGAGATCGCCCCGCTGGCCGGCGTCTACCCCTCGGTGTACGCCGGTGCGCCGTGGTGGTTCATCGACGCCCCCGACGCGATCCTGCGCTACCGCCGCGCCGTCTCCGAGACCATCGGGTACAGCCGCACCAGCGGCTTCATCGACGACACCCGCGCGTTCTGCTCGATCCCGGCCCGCCACGACATGGCCCGCCGGCTCGACGCGACGCACCTCGCAGGACTGGTCGCCGAGCACCGGATGCGTCACGAGGACGCCGCCGAGCTCGTGGCCACCCTGCCCGAACAGCAGCCCCGCGAGGTCTTCCGCCTCGGTGACGCTGCAGGAGAGAAGAACTGATGAACAGCCCCAGCCCGTCCGACGTCGGCCGCCTCGTCCACCTCGGCATCGGCAACTTCGCCCGCGCCCACACCCTGGTGGACACCGAGATCGCCGGCGGCTGGTCCGTCGCGGCCTTCACCGGCCGCTCCGCCGGCATGGCCGACTCCCTGAACGCGCAGGGCGGCCGGTACGGGCTGATCGTGCGCGGCCCCGAGCAGGACGAGGTCCGCATCGTCGACGTCATCGACGAGGTCCATCCCGCCGCCGACGTCGACGCCCTGGTGCGACTGCTCGCCGATCCCTTCACCGCCGTGGTCACCCTGACCATCACCGAGAAGGGCTACAGCGCCGGCAGCGACCCCGCCACCTCCGCCCCGGCCCGGATCGCGCTGGGCCTGCAGGCCCGCCGCGAGGCCGGTGTCGAGGAGCCGATCGCCCTGGTCTCCTGCGACAACCTCACCGGCAACGGCGAGGTGCTGGGCGCAGCGGTGCTCGCCGAGCTCGACGAGGAGATGCGCACCTGGTTCGCGGACCACGTCGACGTCGTCTCCACCATGGTCGACCGGATCACCCCCTCGGCCGATGAGAAGGCCTCCGAGATCGTCCGCGCCCAGACCGGTCTCGACGACCTGGTCCCGGTGGTCACCGAGCCCTTCTCCGAATGGGTCGTCGAGGACCGCTTCCGCGGCCGCCGCCCCGAGTGGGAGAAGGCCGGGGTGCAGTTCACCGACGACATCGAGCTCCACGAGCTGCGCAAGCTGCGGCTGCTCAACGGCGCCCACACCCTGATGGCCTACGCCGGCCAGGTGGCCGGGGTGGAGCGGGTCGACGAGGCGATCGCGCACCGCGAGGTGCGGGCGCTGGTCGAGGAGCTCTGGGCCGAGGCCCGCTCCACGCTCGCGCTGCCGGAGGCCGAGCTCGACGCCTACACCGCGGCCCTCGAGGAGCGCTTCCGCAACCCCCGCCTCGCCGACTTCCTGATCCGCATCGCGGCCGACGGCTCCGCCAAGCTGCCCGTGCGGGCGCTGCCGGTGATCGCCGAGCTGGGCGGCCCGGAGCAGGCCCCCGGCGAGGTCGCGGCCGTCGCCGCCTGGACCGCCTGGGTCACCGACCGCGTGCGCGGAGGTCACGAGGTCAAGGACCCGCAGGCCGACGCCATCGCCTCCGCCGCCGCCCTCGAGGACGACACCGAGCGGGTCACGGCGCTGCTGGACCTGATCGGCGTGCCCGCGGGGGATCCCCTGGTGGTGGCCGTGGTCGCGCAGGAGAAGCGCCTCCCGCGGCCCTGAGGTCCCGCTGCCGCGCGGTGGCTGGGCGCCCTCCACGCTCACCCTGCCGCCGCGCGACGGCGCCGACCCCGCGTTGCGCCCCGCTGCCGCCCGGTGACCATCGGGTTATGTGCGCCTGGCTTCCATTCTCGGAAGAGAGGCGCACATAACTGTTCGGTAGGTCAGGGTGCGGGGGCGGGTGTGGCGTACCCGTCGCCTGCGAGTTGCCGGGGCCCGGCTCGCGGACCCCGGGAGTACTTCGCTCGACGTGGACCCACGGTCTTCATGTCCTTCGCGGGTTTCCACGTGCCTCAACGTGTCCGAAAGCGCTCCCACGCGCATCAACGTGTTTCCGCGTGCATCAACGCGCATCAACGTGTTCCCACGATCATCGGCGCGGCGCGGCGCGACCGTGGGGTCATGTGCACCTCACTCCGTTCTTGGAAGTGACGTGCACATGACCGGCCAGTTGCTCGGCGCGGCGCGGCGCGGATCGGGGGCCTCGATCTCAGGCGCGGGCGAGCGGGGCCTGGAGGTGCCGGAGCCTGCCGAGCAGAGCATGGGGGTCCGCGAGGTCGGCGTCGGAGGCGCGCACCACCCGCCAGCCGAGCTCGTGCAGGACGTCGTCCTTGCGCCGGTCTCGCCGGTGGCGGACGCGGTCGGTGCTGTGCCAGAAGCCGTCGTACTCGATCGCGAGGCGCAGCGCGGGGTAGGACAGGTCCAGCCGGAACGTCTCTCCCGTCAGCGGTGCTCTGACCTCGAGGTTGATCACCGGCTCGGCGAAGCCCGCGTGCAGCAGGAGCAGCCGGGTCTCGGTCTCCTTGGGGGACTCGACCCGATCGCGGGCAAGGGCCACGGCCCGGCGCACCCGCGTGATCCGGTACGTGCCGGTCGCTGCCGCGACCAGGTCCCGCAGCTGCGCCGCGGTGGGTCGCGGGCGCAGTCTGCTGTGCGGGCCCACGAGCTGGTCGGCGGCCGCGACCAGCTGGGTGTGGCTCAGTGTCCGCGAGAGCTCGGCGAGCAGGGCGACCGGGCCGCTGATCGCGACCCCGCGGATGCGCGAGGAGGGACGGTCCGGCCCCGTGTGGACGTGGAGGCGAGGGGTGGGGCGGCGTCGTGGACGCCCCGGGGGCAGCAGGCAGTGGACCAGCAGGGACTGCGCGTACTCGTGCTCGCGGGGAAGCGGGACCTCCAGCAGCTCGGCAGCCGTGGCGTGGCAGATGACGGCCCCCGGGAGCACCGAGCGCTGGAGGGTGCGGGCGATCACCTCGAGCCGGGCGGGGGCGTCGGACGGGGTGCACCATCCAGGGATGACCTCGATGAACTCCGTCGAGGCCAGGCGCCGCGGATGAACGCCGCGGACGAGGAGGTCGGCGCGTCGGTGCAGGCTGCGAGGTTTCGGTGACCAGCGGGGAACCATGCCCGGGACGGTACGGGCCGCGGCGGCGCCGACCGCTCGGCGCCGGCCCCGCTGTGGATGGCCGCGTGCTGGGGAGGAGAGGTCGCCCTTCCCCATCCTCAGGCGCGTTCAGCCCCCCATGCGGACCGGCGGAGCGGGCCTACCGTGGAGTTATGTGCAGCCGGCTTCCGGAATTGGAAGCTGGGCGCACATGATTGCGCGGTAACCCCGCAGGGAACGGGCGCCGGAGCGCGGGGGCGAGCGAGCGAGGAAGGGCCCGGGAGCGCCCCGAATCCAGCCCGCCCTCAGGCCAGGTCGGCGAGCTGCTCGAAGCGCTGGAGGCGTTCGCGGTAGTAGTCCTGGTGCGCCAGGACCGGCTCCACGCGGGTCAGCACCGGCACCTCGGCGACCGCCGTGCCGGGGGAGGCCTGCTCGAGGGCCATCACGGCGGCGCCGCGCATGGTCGAGCGGGAGACCGCGACGTGGTCGATGGGGGCGCCCAGGGCGTCGGACAGCAGGTGCAGCCAGCCCGGGATCACGCCGGTCATCCCGCCGGACAGGACGATCCGCTCGGGCTCGCCGCCGGCCTCGCGCATCTGATCGGCGATGCGCAGGAACGACAGCGCGACGCCCTCCATCGCGCCCAGCAGCATGTCCTTCCAGGTGGTGGACGCACTGACGTTCGCGAACACCGCCCGCGAGCTGCCGCGCCACTTGGTGCCGCGCTCCCCGGAGAAGAACGGCACCACCAGCGGGGTGCCCTCCGACGGGGGACCGGAGAAGAGGCTCATGGTGTCGGTCTCGGCGACGTCGAAGGGCATGGCCAGTTCGTTGCGGCACCAGTCCAGGACGCGGCCGCAGTCGCTCATGGCGGAGCCCACCAGGGTGCGCCGCTGGTCGACGCGGTAGGCCCACAGGCCGCTGGGCAGGGTGGGGATGTCGGTGTCGAGCAGCTGGCGGATGGCGCCCGAGGTGGCGGTGGAGATGCCCCAGGTGCCGGCGCCGAGCGCCCCGATGCCGAGGTTCGCGGCGAGGCCGTCCCCGATCACCGGCAGCCAGACGGCGCCGCGCAGCTGCGGGAACTCGGCGGCCAGCGGGGTGCCCTCCACCGGGACGGCGTCGGAGGGGTCCAGGGCCGGGCCCATCATCGACAGGTCGATCCCGAGGACCTCGAGCAGCTCCGGGACGTACTCGCCGGTGCGGCGGTCGATCATGCCGGACCAGGCGGCCGAGGCGGTGCCCAGCGCCGGGGTGCCCAGCAGCTTGAAGGCGGCGTACTCGCCCAGCGCCATGAAGCGGTGGGTGCGGGCGAAGACCTCCGGGTGCGTCTCGCGCAGCCAGGCGATGCGCGGCGCGGTGTACGAGGAGTGCAGGCGAGAGCCGGTGCGCTCGTGCAGGGCGGGCACGTCGAGCTTCTGCGCCAGCAGGTCGACGTGATCATGGCAGCGCGTGTCCGCGTAGGTGATGCAGGGGGTCAGCGCGTTGCCGGCGGCGTCGACCGCGAGCAGCGAGGAGGCGAAGGTGTCGAAGCCGATCGCGCGCACCTCGCCCGGCAGCGGACCGGCGGCGAGCACCGCGGCGAGGGAGGTCCGGATCTCCTCGACGATCTGGTCGGCGTCCACGGTGCTGGTGCCGTCGTCGTCGACGGTGAACTCGTGGACCTCCTTGTGGTTCAGCTTGCCGACCTCCCTACCGGTGACGTCGTAGACCGCGGCGCGGGTCCCGCCGGAGCCGATGTCGATCCCGACGACCAGGGGTCCCTGGGCGTCCTCGGCCGAGAGGTTGAAGCGGGGCATGGAGTTCTCCTGCGCTGGTCGGGGGCGCCTGCTCCATCGGGCGTCGATGCGGGGACGCAGGCCGTCCGCTCAGCATACGAGCAGCAGCGAGACCCTGTCTGGGGCTTCGCCGCCGGTTGCCATGGTGCGGCCGCCGCCGGCCGCCCGCGCTCAGCGGGGGCGGCGGGGCGCGGCTCCGTGACGGGACGAGTCCGGCACCACCAGCACCGGCCCCTCGGCGCGCTGCAGCAGGGTGCGGGAGACGGAGCCCAGCAGGGTGCTCGCCATGCGGCCCCGCCCCCGAGTGCCGACGACCACGAGCTGCGCCGACCGGGAGGCCTTCACCAGCTGCTGCGCCGCATCGGCGATCTTCACCTCGGTGGTGATCGGGACGTCCGGGAACCGCTCGCGCAGCTCCGCCATGTCGCGCTCGAGGGTGGTGGCGAGCTTGGTCCGGTGCGTCTCGAGGGTCAGGAAGTCCGGCAGCGAGCCCATGTACGCGCCGCCCCACTGCTCCGGCGGCGGGACCAGCATCAGCACGTGGAGCGGAGCCCGACGGTCCTGGGCGGCCCGGGCCGCGACGCTCGCCGCGATGCGGCTGTTCGTGGAGGTGTCCACCCCGACCACGACCGGGGCGTCGTCCTCGACCAGGGCGAAGCGCTCGGCACCCTCGCCGGCCCCGATCTCGTACTGCCGCGGGACCACCACGGTGGGGCACTGGGCGTGCGCGGGCAGCGCCGAGGAGACGGATCCCAGCAGGCGGCCGACGAACCCTCCTCGACCGCGCGCGCCCACCACGGCGAGCTGGGCCTCGGCCGACAGCGCCACCAGCACCCCCGCCGCGTCACCCCGCTCGATGCGCAGGTCGTACTCGCCGGGATAGCCCGCGAGGTGCTGACGAGCCTCTTCGCCCAGCTCTGCGGCGCCGGCCCGGAACAGCTCCTCGTAGGGCACGTCCGGGATCAGCCCGACGTCGGCGTGGGAGAGCCTCGGCACCGTGTACGCGGTGACCACGGTGAGGCGGGTGCCGAGGCGGAGGGCGGCGCGGGTCGCGTAGTGCAGGGCGAGGACGGCCTCGGGGGAGCCGTCGAAGCCGACCAGCACGCCGAGCGGGCGGGATGCCGGATCCTCGGGGGCGGGGGAGAGCGGGGTGGAGTCGTCGTCGTGCATGTGAACCTCCTGGCCGCGGAGCGCCGACGTGCCGGCGACGATGCCCCGCGGTCGGGTCCGCCGCCGATGCCCTCATCGTAGGCCTGCGGGGGCAGGAAGTCCCCGGGCGAAGGTCCCGAGGGCAGAGGTCCCGGGCGGTGGTGCGGAGCTCCGCGGGGTGAGAGGCCCCGGGCCACGTTCCGCGCGCCCTACCTGCGAGTTATGTGTAGCTGGCTTCCGATGGTGGAAGCAGGGCGCACATAACTCGGCGGTAACGGCTGATTCGCCGGGGCGGGCCCGGCCTGGCGGGGGGGCGGCGCGGACGCGGCGAGGGCGGGTCCGGTCAGGCCTGCGGGCGGCCGAAGCGCGGCGCGGGCAGGGGCGGGGCGACGGCGGCGGGCCGCTGCTCCAGCAGCGCGAGCGCCTCGGTGACGCCGCGCTCGAGCTGCGGGTCCGTGCCCGCCACCCAGGCGTTCGGGGGCAGCGGGACCTCGATGTCGGGCTCGACGCCGTAGTTCTCGATCTCCCAGTCCTCGCCCTCGAACCAGCTGGCGTACTTGGGCTGGGTGACCCCGGTGCCGTCGACCAGGTCGAAGCGGCCGTCGATGCCGATCACCCCGCCCCAGGTGCGGGTGCCGATGATCGGGCCGATGTCCATCGCCCGCGCGACCGCACCCACGATGTCGCCATCGGAGCCGGCCTCCTGATTCGTCACCAGCACCACCGCGCCGCGCGGCGCGAAGGCCGGGTAGGTGCCGGGGGTCTGGTGGCGCGGGTAGTCCCAGGACAGCACCCGCCGGGCGAGCCGGTCGGTGACCAGCTGCGAGGTGTGGCCGCCCGCGTTGTACCGCACGTCCACCACGAGTC
This sequence comes from Brachybacterium sp. UNK5269, assembly GCF_049266655.1. GTDB lineage: Bacteria > Actinomycetota > Actinomycetes > Actinomycetales > Dermabacteraceae > Brachybacterium. The sequence goes on along the minus strand of NZ_CP184883.1, from coordinate 3,549,489 downwards.
CCTCCCGGGTGGTGGCCTCGCGCAGGTCGCGGTGCATCTGCGCCCAGCCGGAGGAGACCATGTCGGGGATGTGCAGGTAGCCGAGCCGGCCCCCGGAGAGCTCCGCGACCAGCTCGCGGCGCGAGGCCACCCAGGCCTGGTAGCGCAGCTGGGAGTCGTCGGCCAGGGGGGTCACCGCGACCCGGCGCTCCCGTCCGTCCCGCTCCAGCACCAGTTCGGTGGGCGTGTTGGCGGAGCCCACCAGCTGCCCCTGCACGCCGGTGCCGCCGGCGCCGACCTCCCGGCCGTCGACCCGCAGGATCGCGTCCCCCACCGCGGCGTCCACGCCGGGCGCCAGCAGCGGCGAGCGGGCGTCGGGGTCGGAGGAGTCGCCGGGCAGGATCCGGGTGATCACCCAGCGGCCGTCCCGGTGCTCGAGGTCGGCGCCGAGATGGGCCGGGAGCATCGGGGGGTCGGCCTGGTAGGGCGCGCCCTGCACGTAGGCGTGGGAGGTCCCGAGCTCGCCCTGGACCTCCCACATCAGGTCCTGGAAGTCGTCGTCGGTGACCACGCGATCGATCACCGGGTCGTACCAGGAGGTCATGGCGTGCCAGTCCATGCCGTCCAGGTCCGCGCGCCAGAACTGCTGGGCCATGATCCGGTAGTTGTCCCAGAGCATCCCGCGGCGCTCCGCGACCGGGTCCACGAACAGCCGCAGCCGTCCGGTGTCGATGACCACGCGGGCCGGGTCCTCGTCCTCCACCTTCCGGGTCGCGGGGATCTGCACCCAGTTCTCGCCCTGCTTCACCACGAGCGTCTCGCCGTCACCGGAGGCGGTGAGATCGGTGACGCCCTCGGCGAGCACGTTGAGGGTGCGGTCCGCGAGGCTCCAGCGCTCGAGGGTCGGCTTGGGGTCCTCGCCCTCGACCCCGGCGCGGGAGCTCCCCAGCACGCCCTGCTGGGGGTGGCGGAGCCAGACGAAGCCGCCGGTCACCGCGGTGAGGTGCGAGTAGTAGCCGGAGACCACCGGGAAGGGCACCAGGCGGGACTCGATCGACTCGAGGTCGATGCGGGTGGCGGGGGGCCGCTTCGCGTCCTTCGCGCCGGCAGCGCTGGAGCTGGAGGCGGACTCGGCCGAGGCCGCCGCGCTCGCCGACGGCCCCTCGCCGCTCGCGCTCTCGGCACGGTCGGCGTCCTCCGTGCCGCCCCAGCCGTCCGGATGCGGACCGAAGGGGTCCGGGGTGGTGCGCTCGAGCGGCAGCAGGAAGGGGCGCTCGGCGTTGACGAAGCCCAGGTCGAAGACCATGTCGTCGTACACGGTCTCGAAGGTGCGCAGCGAGAGCAGCGCCAGGTGCTTGCCGTCGGTGCTGAACGCCGGGGCGGAGTCCTGGTAGCGGCCCGAGGTCAGGGCGCGGCCGGAGGGCTCCGGATCCTGGGTGTCGGCGATCATCAGCCGGGTGAGCTGCCACGCGTTGGGCTGAGCCCACACCAGCCAGCGGCCGTCCGGGGACCAGGCCAGGTCGCGGATCTCCCCGCCGTCGGAGCGGCCGATCTCGCGCACATGGTCCAGCCGTGGGGCCGCGACGGCGCCCGGCGCGTCCTGCTCCCAGTCGGCGGTGCCGACGGGGGAGGTGGTGGCGGGGTCGGTGAGCCCGCGCAGGGTCACCAGGCGCACCACGTCGTCGTGGGTGGAGATCGCGACCTTCGAGCCGTCGGGGGAGGGGATCGCGTGGAGGATCCGGCCCACCTCCCCGAGGTCCAGGCGGATCTCCTCGCCGCCGCCGTCGAGCCGGGCGAGGGCCAGCACGTCGGAGCCGACGCCCCCCTGCTCGCGGTCGCGCTGCGCCTCGACGTCGCTGACGAACAGGGCGAAGGGGGTGCGGCCGAGGGGGCGCACCTCGCGCAGCCGCAGGCCGCAGGTCCCGCCGAGCAGCCGGGCCGGGCCGCCGCGGTGGGTGAGGGCATGGGCGGAGCCGCGCCATTCGACCACGCTCGCCCGGGCGTCGTGCACGGGCCGCATGGCCAGCAGGTTCTTCGTCGCCGAGGCCGGCCGGGGCAGCCGCGCGGCGCCGACGCCGGTGGTGCGCACGTCGATCTCGCGGGGCTCGGCCTCGAGCGAGTCCATCGCGAACAGGCGGCCGCGCGAGCTGAAGACGATGCTGGCGCCGTCGGTCGCGGGTTCGCGCAGGTACCCCTGCTCCGCGCGCAGGCGGGTGTGGACCTGCAGGTCGGAGCCGTCCAGTGCGACCGACCAGAGGTTGGCGGTGGCACGGTCGGTGCGGGCGGCGCCCGGGCCGGGGGTGTCGGAGGCGAACAGCAGGCGGTCGCCGTACCAGGCGATCCGCAGCTTCGAGGCGAGGACCTCGTCCAGCAGCGGCTCCCAGGAGCGGCTCGCATGCGCCGCGAGGGGGGCCTCCAGCGGCACGTCCTCGCGGGAGAGCCAGAGCTTGACGGCGGTGCCGCCCTGGTAGTGCTTCCAGGAGGCCTGGTCGCGGCGCCAGGGGGTGGAGACCACGGTGGTGCCCGAGGGGTGGATCGCGAGCTCGCCGCTGCGGCCCAGCGGCAGCACCTCGGCATGGCCCTCGAGGTCGATCGCCCACAGCTGGGCGTCCCGCGCGAGGGGGGCCCCGTAGCTGGTGGAGGCGACCACGCGGGAGTCGGGCAGCCAGCCGACGACCTTCGTCGCGGGCCGTCCCCAGGCGGTGAGCCGTCGCGGGGCGCCCTCGCCGTCGGCGCCGATCACCCACACCTCGGGGCCGCCGGAGGCGCGGGAGGTGAAGGCGACATGCCGTCCGTCGGGCGAGAAGCGCGGATAGGCGACGGGGGCGCCCTCGTCGGTCAGCCGCCAGCCGCGGCCGCCGGCCAGGGGCGCGAGCCAGACGTCGTCGGCGGCGGTGAAGGCGATGACCTCGCCGTGCACGTCGGGGTGGCGAAGATAGGCGGCAGAGGAGGGCGTCGTCGACATGGGCCCACCCTATGCGCGGGCAGGGTCAGGCGAGGGCGTCCGCGATGACGGCGTCGGCCCGATGCACCGCGACCGCCAGGTCCGCCCGGGTCACGCGGTCCTGGCCGGCCCAGTCCGCGAGGGACCGGATCGGCGGGGTGATCCCGGCGGCCTCGAGCCAGGCGACGTCGGGCAGGGCGGAGCCGGGTTCCGGGTCCTGCGGCAGCGCGGTCCCTGCCGCGGCGTCCCAGCTGACGCCCACGCCGGTCAGCGCGGGGCGCAGCAGAGCGGCGAGCATCATCGCCGCGCCGTCGCGGGTGGCGGGCTGCTCCGGATGGACGCGCAGCTCGGCGTCGCCCCACAGGGCCCCGCGGCCGTGCAGCCAGACCAGCGCCGCGGCCTGCGCGGGGTCCTCGCAGAGGTCCGCGATCGGGGCCGGGGCGGTGGCCAGGGGGACGGCCGGGGCGCCGGCGAAGCGGTGCAGGGCGAGGGCGACCTCGGCGCGGGTGACGACGGCGTCCGGGGCGTAGGCGGTGGCCGAGACCGCGGGCTGCACGCCGGTCTCATGGGCCCAGTGCATCGCCTCGGCGCCGGGCGCGCCCGGCGCGACGTCGGCGAACGGGTGCGCGGCCGACGGGGTCGACTCGCGCCCGCGCCGCAGCGCCCCCGCGACCACCGGGAGCGCGACCGCGGTGGCGGCGCCGACGAGCAGCACCGCGCGCCGCCCGGTCCGACGGCGCGGGGCGGGCGCCGCGGGAGGGGTGGGGGCGAGGGGCGGGGCGCCGGCGGGGCGGCGCAGCCGGGGCGGGGCGGGCCGTCTCAGAGCCATCGCAGCTCCTGCATCCGTCGCACGATCGCCCAGCTCACAGCCAGGTTCCCCCAGCCGTTGAGGTGGATCCCGTCGGGCGCGCACAGCTCCTCCGGCACGATGCGCCGCTCGAGCGCGCCGTGGGTGGCGGACTGCTCGAGCAGGCGCAGCGGCGCCAGCGGCGGGCAGCAGAGGCCCTCCTCGGAGGTCAGCAGGGCGCCGAGGTCCAGGAAGTGGGCGCCGTAGCGGCGCTGCTGCTCCCGGTTGACCTCGGCCACCGCCGCGGCGGTCGCGGAGCCGACGGGGTCGGAGGAGGTGGGCCACTGGCCGAGCACCAGGTTGTCCCGCGCGGGGTCGGCCGCGGCCTCCCACATGCGCTGGGTGTCCTCGAGCACGCCGCTGACGTCGAGGATGTTGTTCTTGCCGATCCACAGCACCTGCCGGGAGTCCGCCGCGACCGCGGCCAGGGCGGAGCGGAAGACGCCGTCCCCGACCGCCGCGGCGGGATCCTCCGGGACGAAGTGCCAGGTGCCGCTCGAGCCGTCGAGCAGGCCGGGGATCCCGTCCACGGCCCCGGGCACCCGGATCGGTCCGGCCGGGGCGAGCCCGGAGTCCAGCGCGACCGGCACGCCGCCGGCCGCGCCCTCGCCCGTGGGGCGCAGGCGCGGGGTGTCCAGGCCGCGCATGAGCAGGGTGTGCGCGGAGCGGGTGGCGCCGACGCCGAAGGCGTGGACCACGGCCGGTCCCGCCGCGAGGGCGAGGTGCTCGTGGATGCGGACCGCCAGCGGGGTGGACTGGTCGCCGCCCTCGGAGCTCATCGAGGAGGAGCCCCACAGGGTCAGCGGCCTGGCCTGCGGCCCCGGGCCCAGCAGCCGCCGGGACGCCTCGCTGCCGGTGCGGGCGAGGGAGCCGTCGGCGGGACGCGGTGCGGCAGGCGCGGCGGCGATCGGCGGCGGGGGCATCGTGGTCCTTCGCGGTGGTGCTGGTCGAGCGCACCGACCGGCGCCCACGACGCCTCACCCTACGGGACGAGGAGGCCGCCGGCCCCGCGCGCCGAGCACTCCGTCCCGGCGCGCTCAGGCCACCGGATCGCCGACCACGGGACCGGCGGTGTTCGGCCTCCAGCCCAGCTCAGGGGCCACATGCTGGGCGAAGCTCTCCAGGATGCGGAGGTTCAGGTCCACCCCGGCCTGGGAGGGGATGGTGAGCATCAGGGTGTCGGCGCTCATCACCGCGGCGTCGTCCCTCAGCTGCTCGACGAGCTGGTCCGGCTCGCCGGCGTAGGTGCGGCCGAAGGTCGAGCGGTGCCCGTCGATGATCCCGATCTGGTCGGAGGTCTCGCCGGGGCGCAGTCCGAACAGGCGGCGGTCCTGCGCGGTGACGATCGGGAACACGCTGCGCGAGACCGAGACCCGCGGCGCATGGGTGTGCCCGGCCGCGCGGAAGGCGGTGCGGAAGCGGGCGATCTGCTCGGCCTGGAGATCGCCGAAGCGGGCGCCGGTGGCCTCGGTGAGCAGGGTCGAGCTCATCAGGTTCAGGCCCTGACGGCCGGTCCACTCGGCGGTCTCGCGGGAGCCGGCGCCCCACCACAGGCGGCGGACCAGGTCCGGGGAGTGCGGCTCGATGCGCAGGTCCTGGCCCGGGCGCACCGGGGCGCCGTAGGGCCGCTCCGCCGCGCGCGCCATGCCCTCGCCGCGCACGGCCTGCAGGAAGAGGTCGAACTTCTCGCGGGCCAGGTCGGCGCCGCGAGGATCGGTCGAGCCGGTGTACCCGAAGGCCTCCCAGCCGCGCTCGGCGGGCTCCGGGCTGCCCCGGGAGACGCCGAGGGCGAGGCGCCCGTCGGCGATGAGGTCCAGCGCCGCGGCCTCCTCGGCGAGGTGCAGGGGGTTCTCGTAGCGCATGTCGATCACGCCGGTGCCCACCTCGATGCGCCGGGTGCGGGCGGCGATGGCCGACAGCAGGGGCATCGGCGCCGCGGACTGGGTCGCGAAGTGGTGCACCCGGAAGTAGGCGCCGTTGACGCCGAGCTCGTCCGCGCCGACCGCGATGTCGATCGCGTCGTGGAGCATCTGGCGGGCGTCGAGCCCGCCCTGGGCGGGGCTGCCGCCGTAGTGACCGAAGCTGAGGAATCCGAAGGCTCTCATGGCGGCCACACTACCGGGTCGTTGAATCTTGCACCAGCGGGGTGCGTCCTCAGCGTCGCAGATGCTCCGGCACCGTGGACAGGGTCCGGCCGGGCACGACGTGCCCGCGCACCTCCGTGTGCCGGGCGAGCGGCGCCCGGGTGGTGGGCGGCCCCTCGGCATCCCCCTGGGCGCTCACCAGCAGCTCCTCCATCCGCGCCACCGCCCGGTGGGCGACCTCCGCGACCGGCAGGCGCACCGTTGCCAGGCCGATCAGGTCCAGCCCGTCGCCGAGGCCGTCGAAGCCGACCGTGCTGACGTCCTCCGGCACCCGGATGCCGCGCGCGGCCGCGGCCCGCAGCAGGTCCAGGGCCACGTAGTCCACGGGGCACACGATGCAGCTCAGGGACTGCGCACGGGCGACCTCGAGCGCCCGCACCACGCCCTGCTCCACCGGCAGCAGCTCGACGGGGACGGTGGTGACCCCGAGCTCGCGGCAGCGCTCGACGAGGCTGCGCGAGCGCAGGTCGAAGACGCGGGAGTAGAGCAGCGGGGCGGTGAGCACGGCGATCCGGCGGTGACCGCGGGCGGCGATCTCCTCGGCCATGAGCCGGCCGTGGGCGCGCTCGTCGTAGCTGACCGAGTCGATCCGGGGGTGCTCGTTGGGGCGGCCGACGATCATCAGCGGCACGGCGCTGACCGTCTCGGCGAGGTCCTCGGCGGCGGTGACGCCGGTGCCGACGAACACGCCGGCCACCCGCTGGCCGATCAGGCGGTGAAGCCCCTCGACCTCGGCCGTGCCGTAGTCGTGCCGGAAGGCGGTCACCGAGATCAGGGTGCGGCCGGCCGCCTCGACGGCGCGGTGGAGCTCGGCGTGGAGGTGCCCGTAGGCGGGGTTGGTGGCGTCGCGCAGCAGCAGTCCGAGCTGGCGGCCGTGGCGCTGCGCGAGGCCGCTGGCGACCAGGTTGTGCACGTAGCCCAGGCGCCGCGCGGCCTCGTGGATCCTGATCATCGCGTCCGCGGAGACCCGCTCGCCGCCGTTCTGGAACACCCGCGAGACGGTGGAGCGGGAGACCCCGGCGGCCCGGGCGACGTCCTCCATCGTGGGCGATCTGGGCATGCGCGACCTTCTTCCCCCGGTCGGGGACGGCCGGCGTGTCCGGCGCAGGATAGCCCGGCCCCGTCGGCCCGCCAGGGCCGGACGGTGACCTCCCGGTGAAGTCCCGGTTCGCCTCGTCGCGCCCCGGACCGGCGGGCGGGGAACTCTTGTCGACCGGACGGTGAACGTTCGATGGAATCGCCGCCACCGGCGGCCCCGGACAGGCCGCGACGGCGGGTCCGGGGCGGGGTGGGAGCGCTCCCACCAGGGCGGATGCGCGGAGTTCACGCCCAGTTCACCGCCCGTCGCGGGCAGTGGCGCGGGCGGCTCGGACCTCCCTAGCGTGAGGGACGTCGACGGCGCCGGAGCGGCCTCCCGCCGCCCCGCCCGTCACCCCCGTCCCACCGCGAGGACCCCGCCTGCCGGGGCCCGACCTCCGCACAGGAAGCTGGGAGCGCTCCCATGACCATCGCAGTTCGCCCGAGGAAGTCCTCGGGACCGTCGGCCCCCGCCGGCACCGAGGAGCCGGCGTCGACGAGCCCCGCTCCGTCCGGCCCCGCCCCGTCGATCCCGGCCGCGCGGCGCGACACGCCGCAGCGGCGCCGCCGTCGCCGTCGCGACGCCCTCCTCTTCGGCGCCCTGATCGCCCCGAACCTGCTCGCGATCATCGTCTTCTCGTACTACCCGGCGATCTACAACGTGGGCCTGAGCTTCTTCGAGTGGGACTTCGTCTCCCCGAACCCCGAGTTCGTGGGCCTCGCGAACTACCTCGACATGGTCACCTCGGCCGCCTTCGGCCAGGTCATGCTCAACACCCTGATCTTCACCGGGGTGAGCGTCTTCGGCTCGCTGGCCGGCGGCATCGTGCTGGGCAGCCTGCTGGCCACCAAGCTGCCGCTGACGGGCTTCGCCCAGACCATGGCCTTCGCCCCGCACATGCTCCCGGGTGCGGCCGTCGGCATCCTCTGGCTGTTCATGTTCGACCCCAACTACGGGCTCTCCCGCTGGGTGTTCTCCCTGTTCGGCGCCGACTCCCCGGCCTGGACCACGACCTCGGACTGGTCGCTGTGGGCGATCACGATCGCCTACACCTGGCAGCGCCTCGGCTTCGTCACCGTGATCTGCTACACCGCGATCCTCGACCTGCCGCGGAGCCTCTACGAGGCCGCCGCCCTGGACGGCGCCCACGGCTGGAAGCTCTTCCGCCACCTCACGCTGCCGCTGCTGAGCCCGATCACGTTCTTCCTCTCCATCACCGGCATCATCTCCGCAGCGCAGGCCTTCGACATCATCTCGATCATGACCGGCGGCGGTCCCGGGAGCTCCTCGAGCACCCTGAGCTGGCTGGTCTACGAGGAGGCCTTCCAGAAGTTCGACATCGGCGCCGCCTCCGCGGCCGCCACCATCCTGCTGGTGCTGCTGCTGGTCCTGACGTTCGTCCAGGTCCGCATCGGCGAGAAGAAGGTGAACTACGACTCATGAGCGCCACGGCCCTGAAGGCGGAGGAGCTCTCCGCCGCCGCTCCCCGCAACACCGGACGCCGGCGCGGCCCCCGCCGCCCCGCCTGGCTGACCGCCCTGCTGTTCGCCGGCGTCCTTCTCACCCTCGCGATCTTCACCGTCCCGCTGTACTGGCTGTTCTCCTCCGCGATGAAGCCCCAGCAGGAGATCTACACCTGGCCCCTGCAGTGGATCCCCTCCACCCTGACCGTCGAGAACTTCGTCGCGGCCTGGGAGGCGGCCCCCTTCGACCGCTTCTACCTGAACTCGATCATCACCACCTCGGTGGGCACCGCCCTGGAGATCTCGCTCGCGATCCTGTGCGCCTACGCCTTCGTGTTCGTCGAGTTCCGGTTCAAGAAGCAGGCCTTCGTGCTGCTCATCGCCTCGCTGATGCTGCCCGGCCACGTCACGCTGATCGTCAACTACATCACCGTGGCGAACCTGGGCTGGCTGAACTCCTACGCGGGCCTGATCCTGCCCGGCATCGGCAGCGCCTTCGCGATGTTCCTGCTGTACCAGTACATGCGGACCATCGACAAGGACATCCTGCAGGCCGCCGAGATCGACGGCGCCGGGCACCTGCGCCGGATGCTCACCATCGTGGTGCCGCTGTCCAGCCCGATGATCCTCACCGCCACCCTGATCGTGATGGTCGGCAAGTGGAACGAGTACGTCTGGCCGCTGATCGTCACCAGCACCGCCGAGATGCGCACCCTGCCCATCGGCCTGCTCTTCCTGCGCAGCCAGGAGGGCTACTCGAACTGGGGCGTGATCATGGCCGGCGCCGTGTTCGTCTCCCTGCCGATGCTCGTCCTGTTCTTCCTGGCCCAGAAGCGCATCATCGGCGGCCTCGCCGCCGGCGCCCTGAAATGAGCCCGGCGCCGTCGCGCCGCCCCACCCCCCCGCACGCTGTCGACCACCCCGCGCCGACACCTTCCCAAGGAGCGACTGACATGTCCCGCATCCCCCTGAACCTCTCCCGCCGCCGCCTGCTGGCAGCCCTCGGCCTCGGCGCCGGCGCGGCCGGACTGGCCGCCTGCGGCGCCCCGAACGCCAGCGGCGACAGCGCCGAGAGCAATCTCCGCGAAGGCTTCACCCAGGCCGACCTCACCGTCCCCGCCGAGTACGAGGGCCGCACCCCGATCCTCTTCTGGGCGCCGTTCACCGGCACCAACTACGAGGTCCTCGCGCAGCTCTTCACCGAGTTCAACGAGTCCCAGGAGGACATCGTCGCGATCGCCGAGTCCGTCGGCAGCTACGCGGACCTCAACCAGAAGTTCACCGCCGCCCTGCAGGCCCGCACCGTGCCCGACATCGTCTGCTTCCCCGAGATGCAGTGGCTGCAGTTCTACCAGTCCGATGCGCTCGCGCCGCTGGACGGCTACTTCGACCAGGAGTGGAGCACCGACGTCTACCTGCCCAACTACGTCGCCGAGGGCAAGGCGGCCGGTGAGACCTTCGTGGTGCCCTTCGCCCGCTCCACCCCGCTCTTCTACTACAACAAGACGCGCTACATCGAGGCCGGGCTGCCCGAGGAGGGTCCCGAGACCTGGGAGGACCTCGCCGCCTTCGCCCCCGAGCTCGCGAAGATCGAGGTCGAGGGACGCCCGCTGTCGGCGATCGCCTTCGGCCCCGACGCCTGGCACGGCCAGGCCGACATCTGGGGCTTCGGCGGGGCGAACGCCACCGAGGACTTCCAGGTCACCATCGACGACGAGCAGGGCGTGGAGTGGCTGGAGTGGATGCGCACGTTCATCCACGAGGACGGCCACGGCTATCTGGCCCAGGACTCCGGCACCGACTTCGCCTCCGGCCTGGCCGCCGGCTGGCGCGGCTCCACGGCCTCGCTGACCGGCCAGACCAAGGCCACCGAGGGGGTCTTCGAGATCGGCACCGCCTACATGCTGTCCAAGGAGGGCGAGCAGAAGCAGGTCCCCACCGGCGGCTCCGGCCTCTCGATCGTGCGCACCGAGTCCCAGGAGCGCCAGGACGCCTGCGCCGAGCTGTTCCGCTTCCTCGCCCAGCCCGAGAAGGCCGCCGACTGGCACATCGGCACCGGGTACGTGCCGATCGTGACCGCCGCCCAGGAGGTCCAGTCCGTCAAGGACCAGGTCGCCGCGAACCCGAACTACGGCGTCGCGCTGAGCCAGCTGGAGAACGCCCGCACCGCCGACTACACCAACTGGGACCAGGGCTCGGTCACCGAGATCGGTGCCGCCATGGGCCAGGTCTTCGGGGACGACGCGGACCCGAGGACGGTGCTCGGCGCCCTCGCCCCGACGCTCCAGGAGGCCCTGGACGACAACCGCGAGGACTACGAGGCCGTCGAGTTCGAGGGCTGGAACTGACCCTCTGACCGACCCCGTCGCGCGGTCCCGGGCGCACCTCGCCCCGGGGCCGCGCCCCCGCACCGCCTGCCACCGATCGAGGAGACCGAGACCATGACCCCCCAGCACCCCGAGCTCGTCGGGCACCGCGGAGCCGCCGCGGTGGAGCCCGAGAACACCGTCCGCTCCTTCCGCCGGGGCGTCGCCGAGGGCTCCCAGTGGCTCGAATGCGATGTGCACCTGAGCGCCGACGGGCACGACGTGATCCTCCACGACGCGACCCTCGACCGCACCGCCCAGGCGGAGTCCCCGCTGCGCACCGGCGCGGTCGCCGAGCTCACCCGCGCCCAGCTCGACCGGGTCCTGGTGGGCGAGGGTGAGCACATCCCCACCCTGGCCCAGGTGCTCGAGGCGGCCGTGCGCGAGGACGGCACCCGGGTGCCGCTGCTGGTGGAGATCAAGGCCCCCGCGGCCGCCGACCGGGTGGTGGAGATCCTGCTGGCGCACTTCGCGCCGAGCGCCTGGGCGGACCCGGCGACCGCCCCGGCGATCGTGCTGTCCTTCCACGAGGAGCCGCTGCGCCGCGCGGCGGAGCTGGCCCCGCAGATCCCGCGCATGCGCACCACCACCGCGACCTCTCCCGCCTGGTGGGAGTCGTGCCGGGCGCTGCAGGTCGCCCATGCCGGGGTGCGCATCGCCGACGCCCGCCAGGCCGACGTGGAGCGGGCGGCGCAGCTCGGGATCACCCTGAACCTGTGGACCGCCCGGACCGAGGAGGAGCTGGAGCGGGCCCTCGAGCTCGGCTGCGACACCATCACCGTCGACGACCCCGCCTGGGCCTTCGCCCTGATGGCGCGGCGCGTCGCCGCCTGACCCCGCTGCGAAGGAGCTCGCCATGACCCGGCCCCTGATCGTCGGCCACCGCGGCGCCGCCGACCTCGCGCCCGAGAACACCCTGGCGGCCTTCCGCCGGGGCCTTCTCGAGGGCGCCGACATGCTCGAGTGCGATGTGCACCTGAGCGCCGACGGGCACGACGTGATCCTCCACGACGCGACCCTCGACCGCACCGCCCAGGCGGAGTCCCCGCTGCGCACCGGCGCGGTCGCCGAGCTCACCCGTGCCCAGCTCGACGAGGTCCTGGTGGGCGGGGCCCGGCCCGGGTCATCTCCTTCCGGATCGAGGCGCTGCGCCGGATCGGGCAGCTCGCCCCCGCCGTGCCCCGCGGGTACCTCGCCGGCGAGCTCACCGGGACCGTGCTCGCCGAGGCCGTCGAGGTCGGCGCCGCGACCCTGGCGATCCGCGCCTCCCAGCTGCGGGAGGGAGACTTCGGGCGGATCCGCGCGGCCGGCATCGTCCCGCTGATCTGGTCGCTGCGCGCCGAGGAGCACATCCGCCTGGCCGTCGACCTCGGCATCCCCTGGCTGGGGGCGGATGATCCCGCCCGCACCCGGCGCCTGGTCGAGGACCAGCTGGGCCGCGCCGCCGCCTCCCGCCCGCTCACCGTCCCCGCCCCAGGAGCGCCATGACCACGCCGTCCGTCCTCTCCGCCCCGCCGCGCCCCGCCCTCGTCGGCCACCGCGGCGCCAGCGCCCACGCCCCCGAGAACACGCTGGCGGCCTTCCGCCGCGCGCTCGAGGATGGTGCGCAGCTGCTCGAATGCGATGTGCACCTCAGTGCCGACGGGCAGGTGGTGGTGATGCACGACGAGACCATCGACCGCACCGCCGCGGCGGACTCCCTGCTGCGCACCGGCGCGATCGGCGACCTCACCCGGGCCGAGCTCGACCAGGTGCTGCTCGCCCAGGGCGAGCACGTCCCCTCCCTTCAGGAGCTGCTGGCGATGACCACCGTCCCGGTGTTCATCGAGGTCAAGGTCGCCGCGGCGGCCGCGGCCGTCGCCCGGGTGCTCGCCGCCCTGCCCGCGGGCTCCCCGGCCGCGGCCTCCACCGTCATCTCCTTCCACGCCGAGGCCCTCGCGGAGATCCGCCGCACCACCGCCACCCCCGTCTCCTACCTGGTCCGGCAGGTCGACGAGGAGGCGCTGGCCGTCGCCCGCGAGCTCGGCGCCGCCGGCCTCGGCCCCTCGATCGACGGCCTCAGCCTGCGCGCGGCGGAGGCCGTCCGCGCGGCCGGGCTGCAGCTGAATCCCTGGACCATCAACCGGAGCGAGCAGCTGGCCGTCGCGCTCGCCTGCGGCGCCGACACGATCACCACTGACGACCCCGCCTGGGCCCGGCAGGAGCTGGAGAGGCAGGGCCGCTGAGGCGCGCGGCGACGTGATCTCGGCGACTCCGCCCGTCGGCCGCGTGCGTGGATGCATGACCATCGCAGCCCTCTGCATGTTCACTCATCGAACGTCCCGTGCTCCGCGGCGGGTGTGCGCGTACTGTGGGCCGCGCTCAGACCCCGATGCCCCCAGGCCCCCGGAAATTCTCGGCCGCCAGGGCCTCTGAAAGGACCGCGATGCTCGACTCGAACCTCCAGGACACCTTTGACCAGGTCCTCCGTCGCAACCCCGGCGAACCCGAGTTCCACCAGGCTGTCCGCGAGGTCTTCGAATCGCTCGAGGTCATCCAGTCCCGGCACCCGGAGTACCAGGACCACAGCATCCTGATGCGGCTCAGCGAGCCGGAGCGCCAGATCATCTTCCGCGTCCCCTGGGTCGACGACCAGGGCACCGTGCAGGTCAACCGCGGCTTCCGCGTCGAGTACAACTCGGCGCTGGGCCCCTACAAGGGCGGCCTGCGCTTCCACCCCTCGGTCAATCTCGGCATCGTGAAGTTCCTCGGCTTCGAGCAGATCTTCAAGAACTCCCTGACCGGGCTGCCCATCGGCGGCGGCAAGGGCGGCTCCGACTTCGACCCGCACGGCCGCTCCGACGGCGAGGTGATGCGCTTCTGCCAGTCGTTCATGACCGAGCTGCACCGCCACATGGGCGAGTACACCGACGTCCCCGCCGGCGACATCGGCGTCGGCGCCCGGGAGATCGGCTACCTGTTCGGCCAGTACAAGCGCCTGACCAACCGCTACGAGGCCGGCGTCCTGACCGGCAAGGGGCTGGACTGGGGCGGCTCCCTGGTGCGCAAGGAGGCCACCGGCTACGGCGCGGCCATCTTCGCCGACGAGATGCTGAAGGCCCGGGGCTCCGGCGTCGAGGGCCGCCGCGTGGCCGTCTCCGGCTCCGGCAACGTCGCGCTGTACGCGATCGAGAAGGTCCGCCAGCTCGGCGGCATCCCGGTCACCGCCTCCGACTCCTCCGGCTACGTGGTCGACGAGAACGGCATCGACCTCGAGCTGCTGCAGCGGATCAAGGAGGTCGAGCGCGGCCGCATCACCGAGTACGCCGAGCGCCGCGGCAACGGGGCGGCCTTCGTCGCCGGCGGCAGCGTCTGGGACGTCCCGGTGGACATCGCCCTGCCCAGCGCCACCCAGAACGAGCTCGACGCCGACGCCGCCCGCACCCTGATCAAGAACGGCGTGGTCGCGGTCTCCGAGGGCGCGAACATGCCCTGCACCCCCGAGGCCGTGAGCCTGTTCCGCGAGGCCCAGGTGGCCTTCGGCCCCGGCAAGGCGGCCAACGCCGGGGGCGTGGCGACCTCCGCGCTCGAGATGCAGCAGAACGCCAGCCGCGACACCTGGAGCTTCGAGCACACCGAGGAGCGCCTCACCCAGATCATGAAGGGCATCCACGCCACCTGCCTGGAGACGGCCGAGGAGGTCGGCCGGCCCGGTGACTACGTGGTGGGGGCGAACGTGGCCGGCTTCCGCAAGGTCGCCGACGCGATGATCGCCTTCGGCGTGATCTGAGCCGACGCCTCTCCGGGGCTGACGTCCCCGGTCGCGCAGCTCCCGCGGGGTCACCCGGCGGCCCGCAAAGGGCCGCCCGGTGGCCCCGTCGGGGTTCCTGGGGTCTTTCGGGGCAGGAGAGGTCCTCTCGGAGCCGCCCGTGCGCTCCCCACCGGGCTACTGGAGAGTTATGTGCATCTGGCTTCCGAGGTTGGAAGCCAGATGCACATAACTCCCGGGTAGCCCTGCCCGGCGTCGGCGTGTGGGGGGCCTCCGCCCGAGGCAGCGCCACGCGCCACGCGCCCCGCTGTCGCTGAGTCATGCGCACCCGGCTTCCGCTCTCGGAAGCTGCTTGGACATGGCTCCCCGGTGATCGTCTTCCCGCGCCCATGCGGTGAGTCAAGCCCGCGACCCTGCGCGCCGTGGCACCGTGATGAGAATTGTTCGCAACAGTGTTACCGTGTGCGCATGATTCAGATGAGAACCATTGTCATGAAGCGGCGGGCCGCGGCCCTCCTCGGAATCGGCGCGCTCGCCCTGGCGGCCTGCGGCGGCGCGAGCAGTACCGGGGGCGGCGACACTGCGGGCGGAGCTCCCTCCGACGGCGGCGCAGAGCAGGCCCCCGCCTCGGACCGCACCGAGGTCGGCGCGCTCACCCCGCGGATCGTCCTCGCCCACGAGGGCGGGGTGACGACGCTGGATTCGGCCGGCGGCGCGACCCTGGCCACCACCGAGCTCGAGGGCTTCATCCGGCTGAACCCTGCGGGCGACGGCAGGCACGTCGCGGTCAGCGCGTCCGACGCGATCACCATGTACGACACCGGCCTGCTCGCCCAGGGCCACGGCGACCACTTCCACTACTACGTCCAGGACCCGGTCCTCACCGAGCTCTCCGTCGAGGCCCCGCACCCCGGTCACGTCGTGCCCCACGCAGGCCGCACCGCGCTGTTCGCCGACGGCACCGGCGCCATCACCCTCATCGACCCGACCGCACTGGGCGAGGGCGAGCTCGGGATCCTCGAGGAGACCTCGACCGAGGCCCCGCACCACGGAGTGGCGGTGCCGCTGCGCGACGGCGGGCTGCTGCTGACCCAGGGCACCGAGGACGCCCGCAGCACCGTCCAGGTCCTCGACGCCGACGGCCGCGTGACCGCGCAGACCGATGACTGCCCCGGCGTGCACGGCGAGGCGGCCGCCCAGCCCACCGCCGCCGGCGACGTGATCAGCCTGGGCTGTGAGAACGGCTCGGTGATCTACCGGGACGGCGCGTTCCACAAGGTGGCCATCGACGGGGAGTACCAGCGCTCGGGCAACCAGAAGGGCCACCAGGACTCACCGATCGTGCTGGCCGATCACAAGGTCGAGGCGGAGCCGGCCGGTGGGATCGAGCGACCCACCGAGATCGCCCTGATCGACACCCGCAATGCCACGCAGCAGATCGTCGACCTCGGCTCCGAGTACTGGTTCCGCTCCCTGGACCGCGGGACGGACGGCGAGGCCCTGGTGCTCACCGCCGACGGCGAGCTGAACATCCTCGATGCCGAGACCGGCGACATCCTCCACGAGGTCCCGGTGACCGGGGAGTGGACCGAGCCGGACAACTGGCAGGAGCCCGGCCCGATGCTGGCGGTGGCCGACGGGACCGCCTTCGTGGTCGACCCGGCCGCGCAGCGTCTGGTCATGGTCGACGTGGCGAGCGGGGAGGTCTACCGGGAGCTGGAGCTGCCGGTGATCCCGCACGAGATTCAGGTGACCACCGGCACCGCCTCCGGGGAGTACGAGCTCGTCCCGGACGCTCCTCAGCCGGGGGAGCCGAGCGATGGCGGCGGGGACCACGATGGTCACGACCACTGATCCTGCTCCCGCTCAGCCGGTCGCGCTGGCCGGTCAGTTGCGCCGCCCGGTCAGGGCCAGCACCCGGGCCTGGCGATCAGCGCCCTCAGGCACCGGCACAGGGCGGGCCAAGATGCCGGGTGCGTAGGCATGCTCGCCCCAGCCGGCCACCGCGGCCTCGATGATCGCGAGCTCATGCGCGCTCAGTCGGGCCTCGCGTCCCTGTGAGCGGTCCAGGTCCCATCGGTGCACGACGAGGTCGAAACCGTAGAACTCGACCATGAGGGCGCCCACGGTGGTGGGCCCGAAGGCGCCCTCATAGGGCCGCTGCGCGATGCTCGCCTCACCGAGCAGGGCGGTCACCTCGCGCTGATGGGTCGCCCAGAGCGCGACCGGGTCACCGGGGGCGGCTTCGGCGTCGGCGGAGAGGAGCGCCTGGGCGGCGAGGAAGTCCCGTTCGGTCCCGAGGACGTGGTCGAGCACGTCGCGGGCGCTCCATCCCTCGCAGGGGCTCGGGGCCTGCCAATCGTGCACGGCCTCGACGGCGGAGGTGAACGCCGCGGAGCGCTCCTGCCAGGCGGTCAGGACATCGGTCTCGGTGGGGGAATACGTCGTCTCCATCGTGTCGCCTCCTGGGGCATGGGCGGGTCCGTCCCGCGCCGTCGACGCTACCGAGCCGCCTCGGGGCGGTCTTGTAGATTCCCGACGGGTCTACCCTCGGGGCATGGCACCGCGAGCGTCGGACGACATCGAGCGGGCGCATCTGCGCGATCCCACCGACCGCACCTTCGTGATCGCCCGTCGACATCCTCCGCCGCACCTGCGCGGGTGGATCCGCCGTTACTGGATCCCGGTCTGGGACGTGCCCGACGGGGAGGTCGCCGAGCAGCGGGTGCTGCAGTACCCGGTGTGCCTCGCCGCCATCAGCCCTGCCTACTCGCGGCTCATCGGCCCGAACCCAGGACTGTCCACGACGGTCCTGGCAGGACGCTCCTGGGCCTTCGGGACGATGTTCGCGCCGGCGGCCGGCGCCGTGCTCGCCCGGGGACCGGTGAGTGACCTCGCCGGGACCTGGTGCGACCTCGAGGACGTGCCCGCGCTCGTCGGGCTCACCGCTGCCGTGCGCGCACTGATGTCGGATCTCCCGGAGGACCGCGAGGCGCACGCCCGCTGCGCGGCGCTGATCGAGCAGCGGGCGGAGCGCCTGGGGGAACCGCAGGGGGAGGACCGGCTGGTCAATGAGCTCGTCGAGCTGGTGGAGCAGGACCAGGAGCTGCTGACGGTGAAGCAGCTGTGCGCAGTCCTCGGGATCGGCGAGCGCAGCCTGCAGCGCCTCACCGCCCGGCGCCTCGGCCTGAGCCCTCTGTGGCTGATCCGGCGGCGTCGGCTCCAGGAGGCTGCCGACGGACTGCGCGGCCCGGAGGCTCTCAGCGACCTCGCCGCGCGTCTCGGCTATGCCGACCAGGCCCACTTCGCGCGCGACTTCCGCACCTCCACCGGTCTCACCCCCGGCGCCTTCGCGAGGCGCTGGCGGGACGAGCCCGCGGTCCCGATCAGCGCCCCCGCTGCTCAGCGCGCGCGATGATCGCCGCAGCGGTCGTGACCGCCTGGTCGACGTAGGCCTCGCCGAACAGGCGCACGTGGGCGAGGAGCCCGAAGAAGAGGTGGGCGGGCAGGTCCCGCTGCCAGTCGGCGGGCAGGGGATGCTCGGCCTCGTAGCCGGCGAAGAGCTCCCTCAGGTGCGGGGCCCCGAACAGGGACAGCATCGCGAGGTCCTCGAGCCGGTGCCCGCCGTGGGCGGCCGGGTCGATGAGCACCGCGCCGTGCGCGGTCCACATCAGGTTCCCGGACCACAGGTCGCCGTGGACGCGGGAGGGCGGCTCCACGCCGCACCCGCTGATGCCGTCGAAGGCGCCGCCCGCGATCACGTCGATCGCCGCGTCGACGGTGTCGTGGCCCTCGGCCCCGAGCAGTCGGGGGAGGGTGTCGGCCAGCGGGCGCAGGCGGTCCTGCGCCCAGTAGGTCGAGAAGTCCTCACGGCGGGTGGCGGGGACGGGGAAGGGGGTCGCCGCGGGCCCGAACCAGGCCCCGTCGGCGGGCGTCCAGCCGAAGCCCGGGGCGCCGGCGTCGTGCAGTCGGGCCAGGGCGCGGCCGGCCGCGCGGGCGGCGCCGGCCGACGGGGTCACGCTCTGCAGACGCTCGAGGCGCAGCCGCTCCGGGCCCACCTCGCGCACCGCCACCACCGCGATGGCGCCCGGCTCGGCCAGCCAGCGCAGGCCCGCGGCCTCGGCGGCGACGTACCCGCCGGGGGCGCCCGGAGCGTGCTTCAGGAAGTCGTCCATGAGGCCACCGTAGGGGCAGCCGCCCGCCCGGAGCTCAGCCGTCGAGGCCGAGCTCCGCGGCGAGCGTGCCGCGCAGCACCGGCAGCACCCGCCGGTGGGTGGACCGGGTGGAGGCGCGGGAGGCGACGTGCACGAGCATCGCGGTGCGCTCGTACGCGGTCCAGGCTCGCATCCGCTCCCGCAGCGCGCCGAGGTCGCGGACCGCCTCCGGCACCTCGCCGTGCCCGCCGCGCTCGCGCACGTAGGCGCGGACGAAGGCGTCGACCTGGTCCTCGTCGAGCGGAACGTACCAGGGCCCGCCGTGCACGGCGCCGCCGATGATCGCCAGGTCGCGGGCGGGATCGTCGCCCTGCGCCCATTCGAAGTCGATGTACCGGACCTCCGGGACGTCCCCACCGTCCGCGGAGCGGTCCCACAGGATGTTGGTCGCGCAGAGGTCGCCGTGGGCGAGGACGAAGGCGTCCAGCTGCGCGATCTGCGGCTCGATCGCGGCCACCCGGTGCAGGGCGGCCTCCAGGAACGAATCCAGGGAGTGCTCGGCGATCACGCCGCCATGGTCGGCGCGCCAGGACGCGGCCTCCTCCTCGACCTCCGCGAGCAGGGACTGCGGGCCGGGGGCGACGCCCGCCCAGGGATCCGGGCCGAGCGTGACCGGACCGCGGCCCGGGGCCGGGAGCGAGTGCAGGCGGGCCAGTCGCGCGGCATGGGCCTCCAGGTGCGCGGGGGTCCAGGCGGTGGGGGCGGCCGCCGTGCCCGGCACCTCGGTGGTCACGACGTACGGGTGCCCGAGCGGGCTGACGGCGGGATCGTCCTGGAAGGCGATCGGGGCGGGCCCCACCTCGGTGGGGATCAGGGTCAGCGCGGCGATCTCGTCGGCGAGGTCCTGGTGCAGCTCCGCCGGCGCGACATGGGGGATCCGCACGATGACCGGGGCGTTCTCCTGCGGGATCACCCGCCAGGCGGCGAAGCGCTCGCCGACGCCGGCGAGGGAGACCCGCGCCGGACCGGACAGCGACGCGGGCAGCACGCTGCGGTGCAGTCCGGGCAGGCGCACGGGGGAGGCGTCATCGTCCAGGGGGAGCACCAGGGTGCCGGTGCGCCAGGCGTCCACCAGCAGCTCGCCCATGGCGGGGGACGCGGGGTCCGGCAGGGCCGCGGGCGGCTCGGGGGCGGCGGGGACCATGTCGACTCCTGGGGCGCGGGAGCATCGAGTCTACGCGGCGCGCCGCGAGCGCCGTGGCCCGGTCGGCGGTCGGCGCGAGTACCGTGGGACGGCCAGCTCGTCGTCCCCGTCCCCCACCGCGAGGAGATCGTCCATGGAGGTCGTCCTGCTCGCGATCGCGGTGGGGGTGGCGGTCGGGATCGTGGTCGGGGCGCTCGGCGCGGGAGGCGGCATCCTCGCGGTGCCCGTGCTGGTGTTCGCGCTCGGCCTGCCCGCCCACGTCGCCACCGCCTCGAGCCTGGTGATCGTGCTGATCACGGCGCTGTTCAGCCTGCCCCACCATGCCCGCCACGGGAACGTGGACTGGAGGAACGGCCTGCTGTTCGGCGGCGTCTCGGTGGTCGGGGCGGTGGCCGGCTCCCGGCTCTCCGTGCTGGTGCCGGCGCCGCTGCTGCTGACCCTCTTCGGGGCGATGCTGGCCGTCGTCGCGATCGCGATGCTGCGACGTGCCCTGCGCACCCGGCGGCAGGAGCGGGCCGAGGCCGTCACGCGCTTCTCCCCGGCCGTGGAGGACAGCGCGGAGCCGGTCGCCGTGCACGACGACCCGGTGCTGGACCAGCCCGGCCCCGACACCGTCGAGGCGGCCGACGGGATCCGCTACCACCACGGCGAGCCGGAGCTGCCCACGACCCCGCCCGCCCCCGCCGCACCGCGCCTGGCGCCGGTGCTCGGTGCGGCCACCGTCACCGGCTTCCTCACCGGGTTCTTCGGTGTCGGCGGCGGGTTCATCGTGGTGCCGATGCTGGTGATCGCCCTGGGCCTGGCGATGCGCCGCGCCTCCGGCACCAGCCTGCTGGTGATGGTGGTCGCGACCGTCGCCAGCCTGCTCGCGCGGATCGGCACCGACGTGCAGGTCGAGTGGACGCTCACCCTGATCTTCGCGGCCGGCTCCGCGGTCGGCGGGATCCTGGGCGGCCCGCTCTCGGCGCGGGCGCGGCCCTCGACGCTCACGCTGCTGTTCTCCGCCCTGCTGGGCGGGGTCGCCGCGGTGACCCTCGCCCAGACCCTGCTCGGCTGAGCCGGCCCGACCCGATGCCCGATCCCACTCCCTCGCCGGTGCGCCCCGACCAGGTGACCCTGCGCCTGCTGGCTCCCGCGGACGCCCCGGCCCTGCTCGCCCTCGAGCTGCGCAACCGCGCGCAGCTGCTGCGCGGCGCCCCGCAGCGGGAGCAGGAGTGGTTCACCGAGGCCGGTCAGCACGCCGCGATCGCCCACGCCGTCGCCGAGCGGGAGACCGGCCGCAGCCTGCCGATGGCGATCTGGCTCGAGGACGGCGGGACGGAGCAGCTGGTGGGCCGCCTGACGCTGGCCGGCATCACCCGCGGCGCCTTCGAGTCCGCCTCGCTCGGGTACTGGGTGGACCATCCGCTAACCGGCCGCGGCATCGCCACCCACGCCGTGCGCGCCGCGATCGCGGTGGCCTTCGGCGGGCTCGGCCTGCACCGGCTCCAGGCCGAGGTGCAGGTCGGCAACGACGCCTCGGTGCGGGTGCTCGAGCGGTGCGGCTTCGTCGAGTACGGGCTGGCCCCGGACTATCTGCGGCTGGGCGGGGACTGGGCCGACTGCCGGCTGTTCCAGCTGATCGACGCGCGCTGGGAGCCGCGCCCGGCGACCCTCTAGAGTGACGCGATGGACATCGCCGTCATCGGAGCCACGGGCACCCTCGGTCGACTGATCGTGGCCCGCCTCGAGCAGGCCGGTCATCACGTGCGCGCCCTCAGCCGCGGTGTCGGCGTGGACGCGCTGAGCGGGCAGGGGCTCGAGGAGGCCCTGGCCGGGGCGGACCTCGTCGTCGACACCCTGAACGTCACGACCCTGAGCGCCGACCGTGCCGTCTCGACGTTCACCCGCACCTCGCAGCGGATCTCCCGGGCGGCCGAGCGGGGCGGGGTGAGGCGGATCGTCCTGGTCTCCATCGCGGGCGCGGCCGACCCGGCCGTGCATCGGCGCTACGGCTACTACCGCGGCAAGGCCGCCCAGGAGCGCGTCTACGGCCTGCTGCGCACGCCGGTGACGACCGTGCACTCCACGCAGTGGTTCGAGCTCGCGAGCACGCTCGTCGCGATGGCGAGTCACGGGCCGGTGACGCTGCTGCCGACGATGCGGATCGCACCGGTCGCCGCCGACCGCGTCGCCGCCCTGGTGGTGCGCGAGATCGAGCGGGACGCCGCGGAGGCGGGCGAGGCCGACCGCTCGGTGGCGATCTGCGGACCGGAGGAGATGACCGGCGCCGAGCTGGTGCGCCGGATCCTGGAGCGGCGCGGTCAGCTCGCGGGACGGTCGCCGCGGATCGTGCGGGAGCTGCCGTATCTGGGGCGCGGCCTGGCCGGAGGGGGCCTGATCCCGGCGGAGGCGGAGGTGGACGAGGTGACGGTGGCCGACTGGCTCGAGGGCTCCGCCTGAGCCCCGCGGGGTCGGTCCGGCGCGGTCACCCGCGCGGGGCGGGGTGGTGCAGGAACAGCTGGGTGAGCCGGGTCAGGTCCCGCAGCGGGACGTCGTCGTGGTCGGACTGCTGCATGGCGCGCACGGTCTTCTCCCGGACGGCGTGGCTGAGGACCAGGGCCAGCAGGGCGCGGCCGGCGAAGCCGCGGTCCACGCCCTCGCGGAGCAGGCCCTGGCCGTCCAGCGAGGTGAAGCACTGCTCGAGGATGTGCTCGTGCACGCGGCGCAGCCGGGCCACGCGGAAGCGGCCGGGGTTGCTGCGGCTCACCGCGCCGGCATCGAGGCTGGCCAGCAGCTGCATCGGGTGCGAGGCGGGATTCCACAGCTCGTCCAGCGCACGGAAGAGCGCGGCGGCGTCCACGCCGATGTCGTCGACGTGGTCGAGGGCGGCCTGGGCGTGGGCCTCGAGGCGGTCGATGACCGCGCCCAGCAGCGCATCCTTCGAGGGGAAGTGGTGCAGCATCCCGGGATGGGAGATGCCGACGTGCGCCGCGATATGGCGCAGGCTCGCCCCGTCGTAGCCGTGCTCGGCGAACATCTCGGAGGCGCCGTCGAGGATCTGCTCGCGACGGGTGCTGCGGTCGCCGGTCCGGTGGCGTCCGGCGGGGGCGGCGCCGCGGTCCTCGGGGCGCTCGGTCTCCGCTGCGGCCGCGGGGAGGCGGCGAGTGGAGAAGCTCATTGTTGTCATGCTCGAGTGTCCCCCACGCAGGTCGGCCGGCCCCTTCCGGATCCTGGTGGTGGAGGAATCCGCGCAGGCCGGTATCCTGTGGTCCGTTCCGGGTCGTCCCCGGGCGGGCCGGGAACGGCCCTGGGCGCGAGGGCGCGGCCCGGGCGGGGCCCGCTCCGTTCCCTGACCACGCGGTAGGGCGCCGCCCCTCAGCGCTCGACCGCCCCGCGCACCGCCTCGTCGACGAGGCGCGCTGCGGTGCGGGCGGTGCGGTCGTCCGGATCCAGGGCGGGATTCAGCTCGACCACGTCGAGCAGGGCGAGCTTCCCGGTGGCCGCCGCGGCGCGCACCGCGGCCGCGATCAGCGGCAGCGGCACCCCGTAGGCGGCGGGCGCCGAGACCCCGGGTGCCACCGCGGCCGGCAGCACGTCCAGATCGATGCTCAGGTAGAGCACGTCCAGGTCGGCGGCGAAGGCCTTGACGAATTCGGCGATCCCCTCGGCCCCCGCGCGCAGGCACTGCTCGTCGCTCCACCAGCGCACCTCGAGCTGCCGGGCCCGGGTGAGGAGGGCGGCGGTGTTCGAGGGCTCGGCGATGCCGAGCACCGCGTAGCGCAGCGCACGGCCGGCCGCGCGCTCGGCGGCGGCCATCTGCGCGAAGGGGGTGCCGGAGCTGGGCCGCGGCTCCTCGCGCAGGTCGAAGTGGGCATCGAGGTTCAGCACCCCCCAGCGCTGCGCGGTCGCCGCGCCGAGCCGTGAGCCGAGCAGGCCGGTGTACGCGGCCCAGGCCGTCTCGTGCCCCCCGCCGAGCACCACCGTCAGGCGCGAGCCCGGCCGGTCCAGGGCCGCGGCGATCGCGGCGGCGGCCGCGGCCTGCCCGCCCTCGAGGTCCTCGCCGCGGGTCGCGCTGTCCCCGAGGTCGTGCAGCTGCACCTCGCCGCGGCCGAGCACCCCGTGCAGCGCGAGCGGGGAGAGCGCCCGGCGCAGGGCGGCCGGCCCGGCGGCGGCCCCGACGCGGCCGTGATTGCGGCGCACCCCCTCGTCGGAGCGGAAGCCCAGCAGCGCCACATGCGGGCAGTCGGCGTCGGCCGCGCCGCCGTCGGCGTCGAGGACCCGCACCGCCTGGTGCCAGCGGGCGTGCTCGGGACCGTCGCCGTCGCTTCGGCCGGCCCACACCGGCCCGGCCGCATCGCTGGGGCTCGTCATCGCCTCTCCTCGTCATCGGGGTCGCGTCGGTGCCATGATGGCACCCCGATCGGCCCCTGCCGGTCGGACCGGCGGCGAGCCCCGCGCCCGACGCACCCAGGAGAGCGAGCTGCCGATGTCCGACCGTGCGAAGCAGGCCGAGGTCGAGGAGCGCCGGCGCCTGGGAGCGAGCGACGAGCCCGTCGAGGACGCCCTGGTCCAGGAGTTCGAGAACACGGTCACCGAGGGCGCCAACCGGCTGAACCGGACCTGGCGCGCGCTGGTCATAACCGGGCTGTTCGGCGGGATCGACGTGGGCATCGGACTGCTGGCGATGCTCGCGGTGATCGACGCGACCGGTTCGAAGCTGCTGGGCGGCCTGGCCTTCGGCATCGGGCTGTACGCCCTGCGGCTGGCCCATTCGGAGCTGTTCACCGAGGACTTCCTGGTCCCGATCAACGCGGTCGTGGCCCGGCACGGCACCTGGCGGCAGCTGCTGCGGCTGTGGGTGACCACGCTGGTCACCAACCTGGCGGGCGGCTGGGCCTTCACCTGGCTGGTGGTCGCCGGCTTCCCGCGCTTCGAGGACGTGCTGGTGGAGACGGCCACCAGCTACCTCGAGGACGGGCTGACGCTGGAGACCGGCGTGCTCGCCCTGCTGGCGGGGTTCACCATCACGCTGATCACCCGCATGAGCCAGGGGTCCGACGAGGGCATCGCGACCCTCGCGAACTCGCTGATCTCGGGATTCCTGGTGGTCGGGCTCGCGATGCACCACGGCGCGCTGACCTCGGCGATCATCTTCGGGGCGATGCACGCCGGGGCCGACCTCGCCTACCTGGACTGGCTGCTCTGGTTCGCCTGGGTGATCCCGCTGAACATGATCGGCGGCCTCGTCATCCTCACCATCCCGCGCCTGGTGCGCACCTGGGAGCTGATCCGCAAGGAGCGGGCCGCCCAGGACGGCACCGCGCCGGCGGCCTGAGGTCCATGGCATCCCCGAAGGTCCCGGCCGCCGACGCGACCCTGCGTCTGCTCAGCCACCTCGCCTCCCGCCGTGCCCCGGTGGCCGCCGCGCGGATCGCCGAGGAGCTGGGCCTGCCCCGCTCGCGCACCTACGACCTGCTGGCCGCGCTGGTCGAGCACGGGTACGTGCTGCACCTCGAGCAGGAGCGGCTGTACGGGCTGGGACCGGCGGCGCACGAGCTCTCCGGCGCCTACCTGCGCCAGGAGCCGCTGGCCCGGATCGGCCGCCGCGCCATCGAGGCGATGGTCGACGAGGTGGGCGAGTCCGGGCATCTCGCGGTGCTCCACGGCCGGGACGTGCTCTACATCGTCGAGGAGCGGGCCCGCAACCGCCCCAGCCTGGTCTCCGACGTGGGGGTGCGGATCCCCGCCCACCTGACGGCGAGCGGTCGGGCGATCCTGGCCGAGCTGCCGCCGGCCCAGCTGCGCGCCCTGTACGGCCGCCGCGCCGACTTCAGCTCCCGCACCGCCGTGGCGGGCCCGGCGACCCCGCGGGAGCTGCGGGAGCTGCTGGCCGGGGTGCGCCGCGAGGGCATCGCCGTCGAGTCCGGCGAGGTGAGCGAGGAGATGGCGTCGGTCGCCGCGGTGGTGCGCGACCATGCCGGCTGGCCGGCCGCCGCCGTCGCCCTGACCTTCGTCGAGGCGCGGGTCGATCAGGCGCAGCGGGCGCGAGCGGCGGCGGCGGTGCAGGCGGCGGCCGACGAGGTCACCCGCCGCCTGCGCGGCCGCCGCGACTGAGGTGCTCCCGGTCGGGTCAGTCCCGGCGTCGGCGCCGCGGCCGGTCCCGCCAGGCGCCGGTGGACCACAGGGCCAGGGCCACCAGGCCCGGCTGGAACCAGAGCCGCACGAAGCGCTTGGTGTCCGTGTCCAGTCCGAAGCCGTCGCGGGCGTGGACCCACTGGGCGATGTTGCCGGGGAAGATGGTCACGAAGAACAGGGCCGCCGCCCAGCCGATCGGCACCCGGCGCCGCGCCAGCAGCATCAGCGCGGTGCCCAGGGTGATCTCGACGACGCCCGAGGCGACCACGGTGGTCTCCTCGCCCAGCGGCACGAACTCCGGCACCTGGGCGTTGAACTCCTCCCGGGCGAAGGTCAGGTGGCTGATCCCGGCGAAGGCGAGCATGCCGCCCAGCGCGATCCGCGCCAGGGTGCGCGGGAGCGACGTGGGCCCCTGCGGGGCGAGCAGCCGGGCCAGCGGCCCGGCGGAGCGCTCAGTCATCCGAGACCGACACGGTGACGGAGATGTTGCCGCGGGTGGCGTTGGAGTACGGGCACACCTGATGGGCGGCGTCGGCCAGCTCCTGCGCCTGCTCGGCCGGGATCCCGGGCAGGACCACCTCGAGCTCGACGGCGAGCTGGAAGCCGCCCTCGCCGTTGGAGCCGATCTGCACCCGGCCGCCGACGCTGGAGTCCTGGACCGAGACCTTGCGCTGACGCGCGACGCCCTGCAGGGCGGAGTGGAAGCAGGCGGCGTAGCCGGCGGCGAAGAGCTGCTCGGGGTTGGCGCCGTCCCCGGAGCCCCCCATCTCCTGCGGGGGCGCCATGGTGAGGTCGAGGGTGCCGTCGGCGGTGATGACGCGGCCGGTGCGGCCGGCGCCGGTGGAGAGGGCTTCGGCGGTGTACAGGGCTTCCATGGGAATCTGCCTTTCGGTGGTGGGCGCCGGGGCGCCCGGGGTGGGGTCCTGCGGTCGGGTCAGGCGGGGGCCGACGTGCTGGCCTCCATCGCGGTGGCCAGCCGGTGCAGGGCGTCGATCAGCTCGCGCGCCGCCGCCTCGTCCGGGAGGCCGGTGGCCGCGGCGATCGCGGCCGGGACGTGTCCGAGCTCGGTGCGCAGCCCGGTCGCCCGCGCGGTGGGGGCCACGGTGACGACGCGGTGGTCGGCGGAGGCGCGGGAGCGGGTGATGAGCTCCTTGTCCTCCATCCGCCGCAGCAGCGGGGAGAGCGTGCCGGAGTCCAGATGCAGCAGTTCCCCGAGCTCGCGCACGGAGCGCGGGCCCTCGGTCCACAGCAGCACCAGCACCAGGTACTGGGGGTAGGTCAGACCCCAGGGGGCGAGCAGCTCCGTGTACGCCCTGGTGGTCGCCCGGGTGGCGGCGTAGAGCGAGAAGCACACCATGTCCTCGACGATTGCCATGGGTCAAGGGTTGCACACAATCGAGTTGTACACAACCGTTTCGGCGGTGCGGTGGCGGGGGTCCGCCGACGCGGCGACCCAGCGGCGCGCCCCGCTGTCCGGTATCCCGGACACCACTGTGCGGTGCGGCCTCGACCTGCCCCGTCGTCGATGGTGTGCTGGGGATGTCCCGCCGTCCGCGACCCAGGAGCCGATGATGACCCTCCCCGGAGCCCGCCCCGTCCGCGCCCCGCGCGGCACCACGCTCAGCGCGAAGTCCTGGCAGACCGAGGCCCCGCTGCGGATGCTCATGAACAACCTCGACCCCGAGGTCGCCGAGCGCCCCGACGACCTGGTGGTCTACGGCGGCACCGGGCGCGCGGCCCGCTCCTGGGAGGCGTTCGATGCGATCGTGGCGACCCTGCGGGACCTCGAGGACGACGAGACGCTGCTGGTCCAGTCCGGCAAGCCGGTCGGGGTGCTGCGCACGCACGAGTGGGCGCCGCGCGTGCTGCTGGCCAACTCCAACCTGGTCGGCGACTGGGCCACCTGGCCCGAGTTCCGCCGGCTCGAGGCCGAGGGGCTGACGATGTACGGGCAGATGACCGCCGGCTCCTGGATCTACATCGCCACCCAGGGCATCCTCCAGGGCACCTTCGAGACCTTCGCCGCGGTCGCCGCGAAGCGCTTCGGGGGCACCCTCGCCGGCACCCTCACCCTCACCGGCGGCTGCGGCGGCATGGGCGGCGCGCAGCCGCTCGCGGTCACCCTGAGCGGCGGGGTCTGCCTGATCGCCGACGTGGACCGCAGCCGCCTCGAGCGCCGCGTCGCCAAGCGCTACCTCCACGAGATCGCCGACGACCTCGAGGACGCGATCACCCGCGCCGCCGCCGCCCGGGCCGAGCGGCGGGCCCTGTCCCTCGGCGTGGTCGGCAACGCCGCCGAGATCTTCCCCGCCCTGCTCGAGCGCCACCGCGCCGGCGACCTCCACATCGACATCGTCACCGACCAGACCAGTGCCCACGACCCCCTGAGCTACCTGCCGCTCGGGGTCGCCGTCGAGGACTGGCAGCGGGAGGCGGCCGCGGATCCCGAGGGCTTCACCACCAGGGCCAGGGCGTCCATGGCCCGCCAGGTCCGGGCCATGGTCGGGTTCCAGGACGCCGGCGCCGAGGTCTTCGACTACGGCAACTCGATCCGTGGCGAGGCCCGCCAGGCCGGGTTCGACCGCGCCTTCGCGTTCCCCGGCTTCGTGCCGGCCTATATCCGCCCGCTGTTCTGCGAGGGCAGGGGCCCGTTCCGCTGGGTGGCGCTGTCGGGCGACCCGGAGGACATCGCGGTCACCGACGCCGCGATGAAGGAGCTGTTCCCCGCCGACCAGCATCTGCACCGCTGGCTCGACGCGGCCGCGGAGCACGTCGAGTTCGAGGGCCTGCCCGCCCGGATCTGCTGGCTGGGCTACGGCGAGCGCCACCGGGCCGGGAGGCTGCTGAACGACCTGGTGCGCGAGGGGAGGGTCAGGGCCCCGATCGTCATCGGCCGCGACCACCTCGACGCCGGCTCCGTCGCCTCCCCGTACCGCGAGACCGAGGCGATGCTCGACGGCTCCGACGCGATCGCCGACTGGCCGCTGCTGAACGCGCTGACCGCGACCAGCTCGGGCGCCACCTGGGTCTCCCTGCACCACGGCGGCGGCGTCGGCATCGGCCGCTCCCTCCACGCCGGCCAGGTGGGGGTGGCCGACGGCACCGAGCTCGCGGCCCGCAAGCTCGAGCGCCTGCTGACCAACGACCCCGCGACGGGAGTGCTGCGCCATGTCGACGCCGGGTACGGCCGCGCCGCTCAGGTCGCCCATGAGCGCGGGGTGCGGGTCCCGATGACCCCGACGCGACGGGACCGGCCGTGACCAGCACCCTGCTCACCGGCATCGGCGAGCTGTGGACCCTGGACCCCGCGCTGGACGACCCCGCCCGCCCGGGCGGCGTCGCGGACGGCCAGGTCGTGAGGGACGCCGCCGTGGTCCTCGAGGACGGCGTCATCGCCTGGACCGGCCCCGCCGCGAGCGCACCGCCGGCCGATGACGCCGAGGACCTGGGCGGACGCGCCGTGCTGCCCGGCTGGGTGGACTCCCATACGCATCTGGTCTTCGACGGCGACCGCGCCGCCGAGTTCGAGGCGCGGATGGCCGGGCAGGCGTACGCCGCCGGTGGCATCGGCGTGACCACCGAGGCCACCCGCTCCGCTCCCACAGAGCGCCTGCGCACCCTGACCCGTGCCCGGATCGCGGAGGCGACCCGCGGCGGCACCACCTGCCTGGAGACCAAGACCGGCTACGGGCTCACCGTCGCGGACGAGCTGCGGGCCGCGCGGCTCGCGTCCTTGCTGATCGAGGACGGGGAGCTCGACGAGGCGACGTTCCTCGGCGCCCACCTGGTGCCCGCCGAGTTCGCGGGCGACGCCGACGGCTACGTGGACCTCGTCGCCGGCGACATGCTCGCGGCCGTCGCCCCGCACGTGCGCTGGATCGACGTGTTCTGCGAGGAGGGGGCCTTCACCCCCGAGCAGTCCGAGCGGGTGCTGCGCGCCGGCGCCGCCGTCGGCCTCGGCCTGCGGGTCCACGGCCACCAGCTGGGACGCTCCGGTGGGGTCGCGCTCGCCGCCGCGCTGGGCGCCGCGAGCGTCGACCACCTCAACCACCTCGGGGCCGCCGACGTCGAGGCGCTCGCGGCGACCGCCGTCCACCCGACCCGCGCCGCGGACACCCCGGGACGGCTCGCCGTCCAGGCGGGGCCGACGGTCGCGACCGTGCTGCCCGCCTGCGACCTCTCGACCCGCGCGCCGCTCGCCCCGGCCCGCGCCCTGCTGGACGCGGGCGCCGCCCTGGCGATCGCCAGCAACTGCAACCCCGGCACCAGCTTCACCAGCTCCATGAACTTCTGCGTCGCCACCGCCGTGCTGCAGATGCACCTCTCGCTGGCCGAGGCCGTCCGCGCCGCCACCCGCGGCGGGGCCCTCGCGCTGCGCCGCAGCGACGTCGGCCATCTCGGCGCCGGGGCCCGCGCCGATCTGCACGTGCTCGACGCCCCCGCCGCCGTCCACCTCGCCTACCGGCCCGGGATGCCCCTCACCCATGCGGTGTGGCGGGCCGGGCAGCGGGTGGTCTGAGCGATGACCGCCGCCTCAGCCCTCGGCCGCGCCCTCGCGCGCCCGCTCGTGCCCCTGCTGCTTCCAGCGCTCGAAGGGCGCGAGGTCGAACAGCCCCAGCGCCGCGGTGAACCGCGTGCCGTCGCGGCCGATCACGGTGACGGTGACCGCTCCCCGGGCACTGGTCGTGATCATCTCGACCAGGTCGGCGTAGCGGACGGTGGTGGTGCGGCCCAGGACCCCGCGGTGCACGAAGGCCGCGGGCGTCGCCTCGACGTACACGATGATCCGCACCCACAGGAAGAAGAGGCCGCCGAGCGCGATCGCGATGCCCGCGATGCTCATGCCGCGCCCGTCCTCGAGGTCCTCGGCGCTGAGCGCCGGCTCCTGCAGGAGCGTAAGGCCCAGCAGCGCGAGCAGCGACCCCACCGCGAGGAACAGCACCGCCATCGCCGCCATCCAGCGCGGCAGCAGCCGGCGGGAGGGACGCGTCCGGTGCCGGTGCGGCCGGCGCACCATGTGTCGCGTCAGCCCCGAGACGGCGAGCGCGACCAGCAGGAGCAGGGCCGCGCGCAGCACACGCTGCAGGGTGTCGACGTCCATGGCAGGACAGTAGCCGCCGCGCGGCGCCGCCCACCCGCCCGCCCGTGTCCATCCCCCTCCCCGTCCCGAGGAGCCCCCCGATGACCAGCACCACGACGACCCTCTCTGTCACCCTGTCCAGCGCCGGTCTGAGCGCCGCCGAGCTGCTGGCCGTGGCCCGCCGCGGCGCCCCCGTGCACCTCGACCCCGCGGCCCGCGAGCACGTCGCGTCCGTGCGGGGCCACATCGAGCACCTCGCCCTCGGCGCCGTCCCCGTGTACGGGGTCTCGACCGGCTTCGGGGCGCTCGCCGACACCGCGATCCCGCCGAGCCTGCGCCACGCCCTGCAGCGGTCCCTGATCCGCTCCCACGCCGCCGGCGCCGGGCCCGAGGTGGAGACGGAGGTGGTGCGCGCGCTGATGCTGCTGCGCGCCCGCACCCTCGCCTCCGGCCGCACCGGCGTGCGCCCCGTCGTGGTCGAGACGCTGCTGGCGCTGCTGAACGCGCACATCACTCCGATTGTGCACGAGTACGGCTCGCTGGGCTGCTCGGGGGACCTCGCGCCGCTGTCCCACTGCGCGCTGGTGCTGATGGGGGAGGGCCGCGCCCGCGACCGCGACGGCGCGGAACGGCCGGTGCCCGAGCTGCTGGCCGAGGCGGGGATCGCCCCGGTGCTGCTCGAGGAGAAGGAGGGGCTGGCCCTGATCAACGGCACCGACGGGATGCTCGGCATGCTGCTGATGGCGATCGCCGATCTCGACGAGCTGGTGCGGATCGCGGACCTCACCACCGCGCTGTCCGTGCAGGGGCTGCGCGGCCGGGACACCGTCTTCCGGCCCGAGCTGCACGCGCCGCTGCGGCCGCATCCGGGCCAGGCGGCGTCGGCCGCGAACATTTACGCCCTGCTGGCGGGCTCCGAGATCGTCGCCGACGTCGCCGCCGAGGGCTCCCGGGTGCAGGACGCCTACTCGCTGCGCTGCGCCCCGCAGGTCGCCGGGGGCGTGCGCGACACCATCGAGCATGCGCGCACCGTCGCCGCGCGGGAGCTGGCCTCCGCGATCGACAACCCGGTCGTGCTCGAGGACGGCACCGTCACCTCCAACGGCAACTTCCACGGCGCCCCGGTGGCCTACGTGCTCGACTTCCTGGCCGTGGTCAGCGCGGATCTCGCCTCGATCGCCGAGCGCCGCACCGACCGCATGCTCGACCGCTCGCGCTCCCACGGACTGCCGCCGTTCCTGGCGGACGATCCCGGCGTCGACTCCGGCCTGATGATCGCGCAGTACACCCAGGCCGCCCTGGTCTCGGAGATGAAGCGGCTCGCGGTGCCGGCCAGCGTCGACTCGATCCCGTCCTCCGCGATGCAGGAGGACCACGTCTCGATGGGCTGGCACGCGGCCCGCAAGCTGCGGACCAGCGTGGCGGACCTGCGCCGGGTGCTCGCCATCGAGCTGCTCACCGCGGCTCGCGCGATCGACCTGCGGGCCCCGCTGACCCCGTCGCCCGCGAGCGCCGCCGCGATCGCCGTGCTGCGGCGCACCGTCGAGGGCCCGGGGCCGGACCGCTTCCTGGCCGCGGACATCGCCGAGGCCGAGGCGCGCCTGCTGGACGGGAGCGTGCTGGCCGCGGCCGAGGACGTCGTCGGCCCGCTGTCCTGAGCGGCGCGGCGGGGCGGGCGCGGGGGTTCCGCTCGTCGGTGCCCGGGTCCATGCTGAGGCCATGAGCACCGCAGAGCGCCCCACCCCGCCCGCGCCGATGCTGCAGGGGATCATCCCCCCGCACCTGCTGCGCCAGATCGCCGCCGCCGCCGAGGACCAGCAGGCGTCCGCGGCGCAGCGGACCCTCGCCGTCGGCCGCCGGGTCGCGGGCAACCGCGAGGTGCGCGCGGCGCGCACCGGCCGGCCCGGCTTCCCCGGTCCCGGCGCCGGCCTCGTCCCCCCGCACCTGGTCCAGCACCTGGCCCCGCCGCGCCCCGCGACCGCGCCACCGGCCGCCGCTGCCCCGGTCGGCGTGCTGCGCCGCCGCGTCCACGACGCCCAGCAGGGCACCGCCCTGCCCGGCGTGCTGGCGCGCGGGGAGGGGCAGGACGCCACCGGGGACGAGGCGGTGGACGAGGCCTACGACGGGCTCGGCGCCACCTGGGAGCTGTTCCAGCAGGTCTTCGGACGGGACTCGCTGGACGATGCGGGGATGGAGCTGGTCGCGACCGTGCACTACGGCCAGGACTTCCAGAACGCCTTCTGGGACGGGGAGCAGATGATCTTCGGTGACGGGGACGGGGTGTACTTCCGCTCCTTCACCAACGCCGTCGACGTGATCGGCCACGAGCTGGCCCACGGCGTCGTCCAGTTCACCGCGGGGCTGATCTACGTCGCCCAGCCCGGGGCGCTGCACGAGTCCGTGGCCGACTGCATCGGGTCGATGGTCAAGCAGCGGGTGCTGGGCCAGAGCGCCGAGGAGGCCGACTGGCTGATCGGGGAGGGCGTGTTCACCGACGCCGTCCGCGGTGTTGCCCTGCGCTCGATGAAGGCGCCGGGCACGGCCTACGACGACCCGGTGCTGGGGACGGACCCGCAGCCCGCCTCGATGGCCGAGTACGCGGACCTGCCGCACGACGAGGAGAACGACAACGGCGGGGTGCACATCAACTCCGGGATCCCCAACCGCGCCTTCTACCTGGCCGCGACCGGGATCGGCGGCACCTCCTGGGACGGTGCGGGGCCGATCTGGTACGAGGCGCTGACCGCGTCCGGGCTCCCCAAGGACGCCGACTTCGCGGCCTTCGCGGCGGCCACGCTCGAGGTCGCGGCGCGCCGCCACGGCGCGGGGTCCCCGCAGCTCGACGCCGTCGAGGCGGCCTGGCGGACGGTCGGGGTGCTGGGCGCGGACGGCTGAGGCGGGTCCGGCGCTACAGGGCCGGGGTCGCGAAGCCGCCGTTGGAGTGGAGCAGCTGCCCGCGGATCCATCCGCCCCGCTCCGAGAGCAGGAAGCGCACGAGGTCCGCGACGGTGTCGGTGCCGCCGATCTCCCCACCCGGGGTCTGGGCCCGGCAGGCCTCGCGGACCGACTCGTCCATCCAGCCGGTGTCGATCGGTCCGGGGTTGATGACGTTGGTGCGCACCCCGCGGTCCGCGAGCTCGTGGGTCCCGGCCAGCACCAGGCGGTCCAGCGCCCCCTTGGTCGCCCCGTAGGGGAGGTTGTGCACCGTGTGGTCGCTGGTGAGGGCGATCATGGCGCCGCCGGGCGTGTCCGGGCCCGGCGGGACCTGCTGCGCGAAGGCCTTCAGCAGCAGCCAGGTGGCGCGCACGTTCACCGCGTAGTGGCGGTCGAAGCTCTCCACCGTGGTGTCCAGGATCGAGGAGTCCACCGACTCGCAGTGGCAGGTCACGAGGGCGCCGAGCGGGCCCAGCGCCGCGCGGGCGGCCTCGACCACGGCCGGCGGGACGGCGGGGTCCTCGAGGTCCCCGGGGATCAGCTCGACGCGGCGGCCGCCCGCCCGCAGCTCCGCGGCCAGCAGCTCCACGTCGGCGTCCTCGCCGAGCACCCGCCGGTCGTAGGGCGGGTGGTAGTTCAGGGCCAGGTCGAAGCCGTCGGCGGCCAGGCCCCGGGCGACGGCGGCGGCGATCCCGCGGCGGCGGCCGACGCCGGTCAGCAGGGCCGTGCGGGGTAGGGGGAGGGGGTGTGCATGGGCCGACGGTACGGGCCGCGCGCCCGCCCGGCCAGCGCTTTTGCGGCAGCGGGCTGCTCAGCCCTCGTCGGCGAGGTCCCAGACCACGTGGCCGTCCTCGCCCCGGCGGGCGCCCGCGCTCGGCTCATGGGGCTTCAGCTGCCCCGACGGCATGAGGTCCATGACCGCGGTGTCGTGCTCCATGAGCACCACGTCGGCGATCAGCCGGCGGTGGCAGCGCCACCACACCGCCTCCGAGCACATCACGGCGGTGCGGCGGGCGGAGACGTCCGCGAGCAGGCCCCCGATCCCGGCCCTGAAGTCCTCGCTGCGGGTCCAGCCGGCGTAGGCGCGGAACTGCGCAACCCGCCACCAGGTGTCGGGGGAGGCGGCGTCCTCGTCCTTGGTCAGCCGGCGCCGCCCGCCCAGCCGCTCGTCCCAGCGGTAGGCGATCGCGACCTCGGAGCAGATCTCCTCGACGGCGCCGCGGGCGGCCGCGTCGTTGGTGCGGGAGCCGGGGAAGCGGCGCACGTCCACGAGCTGCTCGATCCCGGCGCCGCGCAGCAGCGCGCCGAGCTCCTCGCGCGAGAGGGTGCCGTGACCGACGGTGATCAGGGGAGGGGCCATGTCCCCAGCATCCCACCCCGGCCGGCGAGGACCTCGTCGGTGCGCCGCAGGTCCACCTGGGGCGGGAACAGGCTCATGGTGTGCAGGGCCGCGGCCCCGTGCTCCGCCGCGGAGTGGGCGACCGCGTCGGTGACCACGGTCAGGCGCACCCCGGCGTCGGCCGCGGGAAGCACCGTGGAGATCACGCAGCAGTCGGTGGTCACGCCGGTGACGAGGAGGTGCGTGCGGGGCCGGGCGGGCCAGCCCACCCGGGCGGCGAGCTGCGGCCCCCATTTGCCGAAGGTCGGCTCGTCGAGGCTCGGATGCGCGGAGAGGTCGCGGGCGGCCTCGACCAGTCCGTAGCGGGCGTCCTCGGCGGGGACGTCGGCGACGGGCCACCGCCGGAAGTACTCGCCCCAGGCGGTGCGGCGGTCGGCCGTCGGCAGCCAGCGGGTCACCACGGTGCGCTCGGGGCCGATGTGCTCCGCGAGGCGGGCGATGTTCTCCATCGCCGCCGGGAAGAACGGGGAGCCCCACTCGGAGCCGGGGTCGGCGAAGATCCGCTGCGGGTCCACCACCAGCAGCCAGGGCGCGGGCTCGGCGGTCGGGGCGTCCGGGGCGTCGATGTCCATGGCGGCACTGTACGGGCGCGGCGGCTCAGGCGCCCCGGACCGCCGCGTCCCGCTCCTGGGCGCGGATCCTCCCGCGCCGCGCCAGGAGCGTGACCAGGACGCCGAGCAGCAGCGCGACCAGCACCCCGATGTTCGAGTACGCCCAGTTGCCGTCCCAGTAGGCGCCGGCCGGGTCGTCCATGAAGGTGCCCAGGCCCAGCGGCTCGAGCAGGTAGCCCTGCCAGTTGTTCCAGGGCGCGTCCTCGGCGAAGGAGTTCACCACCAGGCCCCAGCCGATGATCGAGGCGACCACCAGGGTGAGGACCGAGACCCGGTCCACGGCGCCGTAGCGGCCCGCGGGATCGAACAGGGCCTGCTCGTCGTAGTCCGCGCGGCGGCTGAGGATGTCGGCGATGAGGATGCCCGCCCAGGCGGCGATCGGCACCCCGAGGGTGATCAGGAAGCTCTGGAAGGGGCCGATGAAGCTGGTCGCGAAGAACGCCACCCAGATGGTGGCGATGGTGAGGATGACGCCGTCGATCGCCGCGGCCGCCGGGCGGGGGATGCGGATCCCCAGGCTGATCAGGGTCAGGCCCGAGGAGTAGATGCCCAGCACGGCGCCGGAGACCAGGGTCAGCACCGCCACGATCCAGAAGGGGATCAGCGCCCACAGCGGCAGGATGGAGATCAGCGCGCCGATCGGATCGTCCCTGATCGCCACGTTCAGCGCCGGGTCGGATCCGGCCAGCAGCAGGCCGAAGATCACCAGCACCACCGGGGCCGCCGAGCCGCCCACGGTGTTCCACGCCACGATCGACCCGTCCGACGCGGTGCGCTTCTGGTAGCGCGACCAGTCGGCGGCGATGTTGATCCAGCCCAGCCCGAAACCGGTCATCACCATCACCAGCGCCCCGATCATCTGCTGCGGGGTGCCGTGGGGCATCGCCGTCACCGCGGCGAGGTCGATGTGGGGGATGGTCAGGATCATGAACAGGATCGTCATGGCGCCGGTGGCCCAGGTGAGGATCGACTGCAGTTTCATGATGGTGTGGTAGCCGAGCACGCTCGCGGTGACGATCAGCGCCGCGATCAGCAGCGCCGCGATCACGGTGACCACCTGCCCGGAGGCGAGGCCCAGCACGTCGAAGACGGTGGCGGTGGCGAGCACCGCGGAGATCGCGAGGCTGGTCTCCCAGCCGATCGAGGTGAGCCAGGAGACGATCCCGGGCAGCTTCTGCCCGTGCACCCCGAAGGCGGCGCGGGAGAGCACCATCGTCGGCGCGCTGCCGCGCTTGCCGGCGATCGCCACCAGCCCGCACAGCACGAAGCTGATGATGATGCCGATGACCGCGACGATGCTCGCCTGGACGAAGCTGATGCCGAACCCGAGCAGGTAGGAGCCGTAGCTCATGCCGAACACGGAGACGTTGGCCGCGAACCAGGGCCACACCAGGTCGCGGGGCTTCGCCGTGCGCTCCGACTCGGCGATGATCTCGATGCCCGTGGTCTCGATGACGCCGGCGCCGCCGAGGGGGGCGGGCGCCGTGCTGGGCTCGGTGGAGGAGGACATGGGACTCCCGGGAAGGACGGCCGGTGGGGACCGGGCGGTGAGGGGGCAGGGCTGAGGGGCAGTGTCCCACGGGCGCGGCCGACCGGCGCCGAGGGGTCGCCCTGCGGTCCCCGAGTCTCAGGACTGCGGGGACCCGGCCTCCGCGGTGCGCGGGATCAGCACGTCGATCAGCGCGAGCAGGGTCCCGGCGGAGACTGCGGAGAGCTGCACCTCGTCCTCGGGGGACCGGCCCTCGCCGATCGGGCCGTTGTCGAGCACCTGCACCGCGCTGGAGGTGGCGGCGATCGTGGCCTGCCGACCGGCTCCGTCGACGACCGCGGTGAGCACAGACACCGAGCGGGTGTCGTCCACGTCGAAGGCCGTGGTCGCCTCCTGGAGCGTCACGGACACCGGCTCGCCGTCGACGTCGGCGACCTCGAAGGGGTCGACGAAGCGGCGGATCCGGCCCGCCACGGCGCCCAGCGCCGGCACCGCGAAGTGGTGGAAGCCGTCCACGGTGACGTACTCCTCCAGGACCCCGGACTCGGGGAAGAAGTAGTGGGCCAGGGTGGTGGAGCCGCCGTTGAGGGTGCGCTGGGTGGTCACCATGGCCTCGGGGATGCGGCGCAGCGTGAGCACCCCGGCGAGGCGACGGTCGAGCTGGGCGGGACGCCTCGCGGGATCGCCCGCGCCGGTGACCACCTCGCCCTCGTCCTCGCGGCCCTCGACCTCCGTGCGCACCAGCAGGCGGGCCGCCAGGGAGCGCAGCGCGGCCGCGACCGAGGACTCGACGTCGACGACGCCCTGGTCCAGGTAGGGGCTCCCCAGCAGCGTGAGGGCGGAGCGACCGTCGAGCGCCTGGATCTCCTCGTCGGTGAGGATCAGCAGGCGGTCGGGCTCCGGATCGGCGGTGGCGAGCACCTCCAGGGCACCGAGCATGTCCCGCTCGGTGATGGTCGGCTCGGCGGGGGCGGCCGTGGTGGACTCGCTCATGGTGTCGACTCCTCGTCGATGGGTGGTGGATCGGTGGGGCGGTCCGAGGACGGCCGACGTCCTCGAGCCTCTCATGGGCTCCTCAGAAGCCGAAGGCGCCGGTCAGGCCGTCCCAGCCGTCGCTGATCGCGCCGCCGACGGCGTCGAGACCGTCCCCGACGGCGTCCAGGCCGTCGCCGATGGCGCCGGTGGTGGTCTCCCAGGCCTGCGAGGCGGTCGACGAGATCGAGTCCCAGTTGTCGTAGACCATCTTGCCGAGGTCGGCGATCGCCGCGCCGCCGGAGATGATCGCGCCCGCGGCAGCCAGAGGGCCGCCGACGACGGCGCCGACACCGGTGGTGGACAGCAGGCCACCGGCCAGCATCAGCCCGCCGCCCAGGGCGTTCGCGCCGCCGGTGACGGCGGAGAAGGTGTCGCCGCTCTGGATACCGTCGATCAGCTGCTTCCCGCCGAAGACCACGTCGAGAGCGGGCAGGGCCCGGCCGACCCAGGGCGCCGCAGAGGCGAGGAAGGGCATGGCGTCGCCGGCCCTGCCGGCGAGGTTGTCGACCCAGCCGAAGAAGCTCGCCGTGCCGAACCCGGTGGGCACACCCAGCTTGCCGAGCAGCTTGCTCACCAGACCGCTGTACTCCTTGCCGACACCGAAGGCCTTGTCGACGATGTCCCTGCCGTAGTGCCAGGTCCCGGCCGTCAACTGGAAGATGTCCTCCGCGCCGCCGATGAACCTCTCCCAGGTGCGGACGAGCCCGACCAGGTCCCAGGCCTTCTTGCCCTTGCTGAACAGGCCCTGCAGCGTGTTGTAGACGTCGGCCCCGCCGGTGAGCCGCTCCCACAGCGAGGGCCCGCCCTCGCCGCCCTCGCCCGGGCCGCCTCCGCCCGGACCGCCCTCGCCGCCGGCGGCGCCCACGGAGGAGGCGGCGTCCTGCTCCTCCGCGTGGGAGTCGAGATCGGCGGACGTCCGCTCGACCAGCCGGGCGATCTCGTCGAACAGCGGAGAGGTCTGCGTGGACCAGCGGGAGCGGAACGCCTCGGCGTCCGGCCCGCGCCAGGCCGACTCGTCCATCACCGCGGGCTGCAGCCGCTCCCGCAGCTCGCCGAGGGAGCGGGCGCGGTCGCGCAGGAGCTCCCGATGGTCCCTGACCTGCTCGGTGTCCGCCCCGTAGAACCCGCTCATCCGGCCCTCGCCCCCGTGTGTCGGCCGCGATCCTCCGCGGCGTCTCCCCTGATCGACCCTTGCGTCGCCCCAGCGTAGGGGCCCACTGGGGCGACGACCATGGGGAGGACTCCCCATGGACGTAGGGTCGAGCCATGACGTCGCAACGACGAGAGAAGCTCCGGGCGGCCGCCGAGCTGCAGCGCGAGATCCACCGGCGGCACGGCGAGGACGCCCCGGCGGTGATGGCGCAGGCCTTCGCCGCGAGTGCCGCCACGCGGGCGCAGCGGACCTACCGAGAAGCGATGGCCCGCAACCGCGGCCAGCGCTTCTCGGTGAACGACCTGATCCTGCCCGAGAAGGTGCTCCACCCCGAGGAGACGGTGCTCGACGTGGCGGTGGGCGGCCTCTCCTCGGACACGTTCCCGCTGCTGCTGGTCACCGATCGCCGGATCATCCTCACCAAGGATCAGCCGTGGCGGCGGTGGCGGATCCTGCGCGAGGCCCCGGCGGCCGAGGTCCTGGGGGCGGAGGTCGAGCCTCGGATGCTCGGTGGGCGGCTGCGGGTGCGGGTGCGCGAGGGCGGCGACATCGTGCTGAAGCTCGGCGCGCTGCAGCGTCCGGAGGAGGTCGCCGCGCTGATCCGCCGCCTGGTCGCCGAGGGCGGCGCGCCGCAGTGAGGCCAGCGGCGCTGTCCATCGCGGGGAGCATCCCGTACAGTGTAGTTGAAAGTTGTCCCTTCGAAGGAGGAGCTCCCATGAAGCTGTCCAACGCCATCCTGCGCGCCGTCCCCGGCGCCTTCATCCTCAACTCCGGCATCGGCAAGCTCGGCATGGACCCGCAGACCGCCTCGGCGATGCAGGGCATGGCCGCGCAGGGCGTCCCGCCGCTGGGCAAGCTCACCCCCGAGCAGTTCGCGAAGTTCCTCAGCTACGGCGAGATCGCCGTCGGTGCCAGCCTGCTGCTGCCCTTCGTGCCCACCCGCCTGGCGGGCCTCGCGCTGGCCGGCTTCTCGGGCTCCCTGGTGGCCATGTACCTGCGCACCCCGGGCATGACCGAGTCCGACGGGGTGCGCCCCACCCAGGAGGGCACCGCGGTCGCCAAGGACTCCTGGATGCTCGCGATCGCCGCGGCGCTGGTGCTGCAGGGCAGCTCGAAGGGCGCGAAGAAGTCCCTCGAGAGCTGAGCGCGGGCTGATCACCCGCGACGGGCGCGTTCCAGGCGACGCTCGATGAAGCGCCGCTCGGCGCGGTTGTCGACCAGCTCGAGCGCCCGCCGCCACGCCGCCACCGCGGCCGCGGGCCGGCCCACCTCCTCGTGGAACTGCGCCAGGGCCACGTGGAAGGGGTGGTGCTGGGCGAGCTCGGGCTCCCCGGCGAGCTCCTCGAGCAGGACCAGCCCGTCCTGCGGCGTCCGCGCCCGCCCCACCGCGATGGCCCGGTTCATCCGCACCACCGGGTCCTCCCCCTGCTGCAGCAGCAGCGAGTAGAGCGCGACGATCTGCGCCCAGTCGGTCGCGGCGAAATCCCGCGCCTCGACGTGCAGGGCGGCGATCGCGGCCTGGATCGTGAACCGTCCGGCGTCGGCCCGGCCTGCGGCCTGCTCCACCAGCACCAGGCCCTCCTCGATCAGGTCCCGGTCCCACCGGGAGCGGTCCTGGTCCTCGAGAGGGATCGGCACCCCGTCGGCGTCCTGCCGGGCGGGGGAGCGGGCGTCGGTCAGCAGCAGCAGCGCCAGCAGCCCCTGCGGCTCGGCGGCGGCGGGGAGGAGCCGGTGGGTGATCCGCGCCAGCCGGATCGCCTCGGCGGTCAGCTCCCGCCGGATCGGGGCGTCGCCGCCGGTGGCCGCGTACCCCTCGGTGAACACCAGGGAGATCGCGGTGAGCACCAGCGGCAGGCGGCGCTCGCGCTCGGCCGGGTCGGCCGGGACGGTCAGCGGGATCCGCCTCTCCGCGATGCGCCGCTTGGCGCGGGTGATCCGGGCCTGCAGGGTCGTCACCGGCACCAGCAGCGCCTGCGCGACCTCGGCGGTGCTGAGGGAGCCGACGAAGCGCAGCATCAGCGCGATCCGGTCGGCCGGGGCGATCGCGGGGTGGCAGCAGCCCATCAGCATCGCCAGCCGCTCATCGGGCAGATCGCCCGCGGCCAGGGCGCCCTCGTCGGCCGGCGGGGCCGGGTCCGCTCCCTCCTGCACGTGCAGCTCGGCCAGCCGCCGGGCGTAGGCGGCGTCGCGCCGCACCCGGTCCAGGGCGACCCGCTTGGCGACGGTGGTCAGCCAGGCCAGCGGCTGTTCGGGGACCCCCTGCGCGGGCCAGCTGCGCAGGGCGGCCTCCATCGCCTCCTGCGCCGCGTCCTCGGCGAGGTCGAGATCGCCGAAGCGGCGCACGAGGGTGGCCAGCAGGCGGCTGTGCTCCTCCCGGTGCACCCGGGTCAGCACGTCGTCGGCCGGCGCCGGCTCGTGCGCCGCGTCGTCGCTCACGCTCAGTACTCGACCAGGGGACGCACCTCGACGCGGCCGCCGATCGCGCCGGGGCATCTCGCGGCCCAGGCGAGGGCGTCCTCGAGGCCCGGCACGTCCAGGACGATGGTGCCGCCCACGAACTCGCGGCTCTCCGCGTAGGGGCCGGTGGTGATCACCGGGTCCGCGGTGCGGGAGGCCCGGGTGACGCTCGTGGCGTCCTCGGGATCGGCCAGGGCGAAGCCCCCGGCCAGCACGCCGGCCTGCTCGAGCTCGGCGTCGAAGGCGAGGAACTCCTGCTCGCCCGGGCCCTCCTCGCCCTCGCCGCAGCGGTCGTCGGCCAGGTTCCCCATCAGTAGCAGGACGTACTTCATGGTGACTCCTTCGGTGGTGCGCTCACCGAGCCGAGCGGCCCGGACACCACTATGACGAACGAGCCCCGCCCGGATCGACATCCGGGCGGGAATCCCCGGCGGAGCGCGCGGCCCGCGACCGGCGCAGCAGCGCCTGCAGGCCGACGAGCACGATCACCGCGCCCGCCGCCACGCTCACGGCGAAGGCCCCGGCCGGCCCGGAGGCTGCCGCCAGGGCGCCGCCCGCGGTGGCCCCGGCGGCCTGGCCCACGGTCACCGAGGACTGCATGGACGTCATCGCGACCCCGGTGCCGCCGGG
This sequence comes from Brachybacterium sp. UNK5269, assembly GCF_049266655.1. GTDB lineage: Bacteria > Actinomycetota > Actinomycetes > Actinomycetales > Dermabacteraceae > Brachybacterium. Next base: position 3,506,657 of record NZ_CP184883.1, on the reverse strand, counting down.
CGGGGCGAGGCGGTCGGTGAGGGCGAAGGCGGTGACCATCGTCGGCCCGATGAACGCTCCCACCGCGAGCAGCAGCAGCGCCGTGGACGGCAGCGCGGTGGCCGTCGCCGTGAGCGCCATCAGGGCCGTCATCCCGATCCCGCCCACCAGCACCCGGGCCGCGAGGGGCACGGACTCCGGCAGCAGCACCACCAGCAGCGCGGTCACCGCCGAGGTGAGCCCCATCACGGCGTACACCAGGCCGGCCGCGCCCTCGGCGCCCGCCAGGGCGGCGCGCTCGGTGGTGCCCGCCTGCACGGAGCCGAAGAAGGCGCCGATGCAGACCATCACGAGGAGCGCGGGCAGCACCGCCGTCAGCACCCTCGAGATCGCCGGGGCGGGTGGGGCGGCTGCGTGCCGGTCGGCCGGCACCGGATGCGCGGAGAACGGCCCCTCCGCGGGCACCGCGCCGATGGCGGGGATCTCGCCGGTCAGGGTGCGGGCCCTCCGGCCGTCCTGCGCGGAGCCGCCGCCGGACAAGGCGAAGGGGATGCCGGCGCCGGCCACCAGCGCCGCCGCCAGGGCCAGCGGCGCGGCCGGCAGCACGGTCCCGGCGGCGATGCCCACCAGCGCCGGGCCCAGCACGAAGCTCAGCTCGTCCACCGTCGACTCGTAGGACAGGGCGGTGGACAGGTCGCGGGCGTCCTCGGTGAGCTCGACCCAGTGCACGCGGGCGAAGGATCCGACGGGGATCGCGGTCGCGCCCGCCGCGAGGCAGACCAACCACATGCCCGGTCCGTCCCAGCCGGCCAGGGCGGCGACCAGCAGCAGGGCCAGGGCGAGCGCATTGAGCGGGGCGAGCAGGCCCAGCACGCGGCGCCGTCCGCCGCGATCGGCGGCCCGGCCGATCAGGGGCCCGGCCACGGCGCTGGCCACCGAGACCAGCCCGGTGGCGAGCCCGCCGGTGGCGACCGAGCCGGTCGAGGCGGTGAAGGCGGTCAGCGCCCCCAGCGGGATCATCGCGTACGGGGCGCGGGCGGCGAGGGCGAGCGCCATCCAGGAGCCCGAGGCGATGCGCGGCAGGGTGCGGTAGCGGGCGAGGGCGCCCAGGGGGGAGGAGACCACGGCGGGGTCCTTCGAGGAGTGCGTCCCGGCAGGGGACCGGCGCCGGGGGCGGGTCGCAGACGGGTGCCGGCGGCGGGGCCGCGACCTTTCCACTGTAGAGGCGCGCCGGCGCAGGCGCCGCCGTGTCGCCTGCCTCACATCCGGGGGCGCGGAGGGGTGGGTATGTCCAATATCGCAAGGTGCCAGTGGCGAAATACGCGGAGGTAAGGATAGCCTCAGCTCTGTTCCGCCCTGCGGACGCGCCCGGCCCTCCGAGAGAAGGACTTCCCATGACCGCTTTCACCCGTCGCCACCTCGGCGCCCTCTCCGCCGCCGGTGCCCTCGGCCTGGTCCTGACCGCCTGTGGGGGCAGCTCGCAGGACGCCGCCGCCGGTGGCGCCTCGGACGGCGGCGGTGACACCGCGCAGGCCGGCACCGTGGAGGTCGAGGACAACAACGGGCCGCAGAGCGTCGAGGTCCCGCCGAAGTCGGTCGTCGCGACCGACAACCGCACCTTCGAGACCCTCGAGGCCTGGGGCGTGACCCTCACCGCGGCGGCGCGGACCCTGATGCCGGCGACGAACTCCTACAAGGACGACGAGTCGATCATCGACCTGGGCAACCATCGCGAGCCCGACCTCGAGGCCGTCGTCGCCGCCGAGCCCACCCTGATCATCAACGGGCAGCGCTTCGCGGACTACCACGACGACTTCGTGAAGTTCGCGCCCGAGGCGGTCATCCTCGAGCTGGACCCCCGCGAGGACCAGCCCTTCGCCGACGAGCTCAAGCGCCAGGTCTCCGTGCTGGGGCAGATCTTCGCCAAGGAGACCGAGGCCGAGCAGCTCGGCGCCGACCTCGACGCCGCCATCGAGCGCGTCAGCGCCGCCTACAACGGCTCGGACACCGTGATGGCCGTGAACACCTCCGGCGGCGAGATCGGGTACATCGCCCCCGGCAAGGGCCGCACCCTGGGCTGGACCTTCGAGGCGCTCGGCTTCGTCCCCGCCCTCGAGGTCGAGGGCTCGAGCGACGACCACCAGGGCGACGACATCTCCGTCGAGGCCATCGCGGACTCGAACCCCGCCTGGATCCTGGTGATGGACCGCGACGCGGCCGTCTCCGCCGACGACCCCGAGTACACGCCCGCGGGCGAGCTGCTGGAGTCCTCGGAGGCGCTCTCCGGCGTCACCGCGGTCACCGAGGGCAACATCGTCTACATGCCCGCGGACACCTACACCAACGAGTCGATCCAGACCTACACCGAGTTCTTCAACTCGCTGGCCGACGCGCTCGAGGCCAAGGCCTGAGCCACGAAACCCCGCGCTGAGCTCCGCACGGCGGGACGGGCCCCTCGGGCCCGCCCCGCCGTGCGGCGCGTCGGCGGCCCCCTCGGCCACCGCGGCGCCGGACCCGCTGCGGCCCGCCCCCTGCCCTCCGCCCAGGAGATCTGATGTCCTCACCCCCTCTCGCCACCGCGGCCCCGCCGCTGCCGCGCCGCGGCCGCGAGCGCCTGCTCGACGGCAAGCTCGTGATCGGCATCGTGCTGGTCGCGCTGCTGCTGCTGGCCTCCCTGTTCACCGGGGTCTACGACGTCCTCGGCGCCGAGGACGGCGCCGAGATGTTCGCGATCACCCGCATCCCGCGCACCATCGCCCTGGTTCTGGCCGGGGCCGCGATGGCGATGTCCGGGCTGATCATGCAGCTGATGACGCAGAACCGCTTCGTGGAGCCCTCGACCACCGGCACCACCGAGTGGGCGGGGCTGGGGCTGCTGCTGGTGATGGTGCTGGTGCCCGGGGCCGGCCTGCTGACGAAGATGACGGTGGCGATCATCTTCTCCTTCGTCGGCACCATGGTGTTCTTCCTGTTCCTGCGCCGCGTCACCCTGCGCAGCTCCCTCATCGTGCCGATCATCGGCATCATGCTGGGCGCGGTGGTCGGCTCCGTCTCCACCTTCATCGCGCTCCGGTTCGACGCCCTGCAGAACCTTGGGATCTGGTTCGCCGGCTCCTTCACCTCGGTGCTGCGCGGCCAGTACGAGGTGCTGTGGATCGTGCTGGCCGTGGGGGTGGCCGTGTTCCTGGTGGCGGACCGGCTGACCGTGGCCGGGCTCGGCGAGGACATCGCCACCAACGTGGGCGTCGACTACCAGCGGGTGCTGCTGCTGGGCACCGGGCTGGTCGCGATCGCCACCGGCGTGGTCACCGTGGTGGTGGGGAACCTGCCCTTCCTGGGCCTGATCGTGCCGAACGTGGTCTCCATGGTCCGCGGCGACGACCTGCGCTCGAACCTGCCGTGGGTGTGCCTGCTGGGCATCGCGGTGGTCACCGTCTGCGACCTCATCGGCCGCACCATCATCATGCCCTTCGAGGTGCCGGTCTCCCTGATCCTCGGGGTCGTCGGCGCCGTCGTCTTCATCGCCCTCCTGCTGAGGCAGCGCCGTCATGGCTGAGCCCACCACCACCGAGCAGCCCCCGCTGCGGCGCCGGCTCGGCGCCGCCCCGGCCTCGCCCGGCGTCACCGAGGTCTCCACCTCCCCGGCGGACCTGGTACCGGACCTCGAGGTCCTCGGCGCCCCCCGCCGCCCCCGCAGCAGCTCCGGCCCCTTCCCCGACGCGCGCGCGCGCCGGCGCTACTGGATCGTCCTCGGCGCCCTGACGGTGCTCGCCGTCGGCTTCGCGGCCGGACTGCTCGCCGTGGACAACCCCATGCCCGTCGGCAGCCGCGGCTTCTGGCTGATCGCCGAGATGCGGGTGACGTCCGTGGTGGTGATGCTGGTGGTGGCGTTCTGCCAGGCCATCGCCACCATCACCTTCCAGACCGTCACCAACAACCGCATCATCACCCCCTCGATCATGGGCTTCGAGTCGCTGTACACGGTGATCCAGACCGCCGGGGTGTACGTCCTCGGCGTGGCCGGGGTGGTCGCCCTGCAGGGCACCGGGCAGTTCCTGGCCCAGGTCGCCGCGATGGTGGGGCTGTCGGTGCTGCTGTACGGCTGGCTGCTGCGCGGGAAGTACGCGAACATCCAGGTGATGCTGCTGATCGGCATCATCATCGGGGGCGGGCTGGGGTCGGTCTCGACCTTCATGCAGCGCCTGCTGAGCCCCAGCGAGTTCGACGTGCTCACCGCCCGCCTGTTCGGCTCGGTGACCAATGCGAGCGTCGAGTACCTGCCCTTCGCCGTCCCCATGATCCTGGTCGCGGGCGGGCTGATCTGGCTCAGCGCCCGCAAGCTCAACGTCATCTCGCTGGGCCGGGACGTGTGCATCAACGTGGGCGTGGACCATGGCCGCCAGACCATCTACATGCTGGTGCTGGTCTCGGTGCTGATGGCCGTCTCCACCGCCCTGATCGGCCCCATGACCTTCTTCGGGTTCCTGGTCGCCACCCTCACCTACCAGATCGCGGGCACCCACGACCATCGCCGCCTGCTGCCCGTCGGGGTGCTGGTGGGCTTCGTCGTGCTCGCCGGCGCCTACTTCGTCATGAACAACCTGTTCTACGCGCAGGGCGTCGTGTCCGTCATCATCGAACTCGTCGGCGGGACCGTGTTCCTCGTCGTCATCATGCGGAAGGGTCGCCTGTGATCACCATCGACGCGGTGCGCAAGAAGTACTCGGAGACCGTCGAGATCGGCCCGGTCACCGTGCAGATCCCCTCCGGCGGGGTCACCGCCCTGGTGGGACCCAACGGCGCCGGCAAGTCGACCCTGCTGACCATGGTCGGGCGCCTGCTGGGGATCGACGAGGGCGCGATCCAGGTGGCCGGCTACGACATCACCTCGACCGCCTCCAAGGATCTCGCCAAGATCCTCTCGGTGCTGCGCCAGGAGAACCACTTCATCACCCGCCTGACGGTGCGGCAGCTGGTGGGCTTCGGCCGCTTCCCGTACTCCAAGGGGCGCCTGACCGCGCTCGACGAGCACAAGATCTCCGAGGCGATCGACTTCCTGCACCTCGACGAGCTCGAGGACCGCTACCTCGACCAGCTCTCCGGCGGTCAGCGCCAGCGCGCCTACGTCGCCATGGTGCTGGCCCAGGACACCGAGTACGTGCTGCTGGACGAGCCGCTGAACAACCTCGACATGAAGCACAGCGTGCAGATGATGGTGCGTCTGCGCGACGCCGCCCGGGAGCTGGGCCGCACCATCGTGGTGGTGCTGCACGACATCAACTTCGCCGCCCACTACGCCGACCACATCATCGCGATGAAGGACGGGGGCGTGGTCGAGTCGGGCCCCGTCGGCGACATCATGGACGGCGCGGTCCTGACCCGGGTCTTCGACACCCCGGTGCAGGTCATCGACGGGCCGACGGGACCGCTCGCGGTCTACTACTGACGCCGCGGGCGGGGGCGCACGCCGCGGGGGCCGGGGCGCACGGAGCGCGGGCCGTCCGGGGCGTGCGGCGCCCGGGCCCGGGCCCGGCGCCCTCCGGGCGAGGAGTGCTTGATTCCGTGCCAGGATCCCGCAGATCTGGAACGGAATGGCGCCATCGCGGGGCCGGGGGGGGGGGTTGGCCGGGCCGCGGGCGGGGCTCAGCCCCAGGGCCGGCCGGGGTCGCGGCCGCCGCGGCCGTCGGGACGGTCCAGCGCGTCGATCGCCGCGAGCTCGCCGCGGGTGAGGGAGAGCTCGAGCGAGGCCAGGTTCTCCACGATCCGCGCGGGCGTGACCGACTTCGGGATCGCGACGATCTCGTGGGCGCGGTGCCAGGCCAGCACCACCTGCGCGGCGCTCGCGCCGTGGGCCTCGGCGATGCCCGTGATCACCGGGTTCTCCAGCAGGTCCGACTTGCCCTGGCCGAGCGGGCCCCAGGCCTGGGTGACGATGCCGTGCTGGGCGTGGGCGGCGCGCAGCTCGCGCTGCTGGAAGTAGGGATGCAGCTCGATCTGGTGGATCGCGGGGACCACGGCGGTTGCGGCGATGATCTCCTCGAGCTCGGCGAGCGGGAAGTTGGAGACGCCGATGGAGCGGGTCAGCCCGCGCTCGCGCAACGCGATCAGCGCCCGCCAGGCCTCGACGTACCGGCCCTGCTCGGGCACGGCCCAGTGGATCAGGTAGAGGTCCAGCTGCTCGAGGCCGAGCCGGTCGAGGGAGGCCTCGCAGGCGGCGATCGCGGCGTCGAAGGCGTGCTCGTCATTCCACAGCTTGGTGGTCACGAACACCTCCTCGCGGGGCACCGAGGAGGCGCGCAGGGCGCGCCCGACGCCCTCCTCGTTGCCGTAGAGCCGGGCCGTGTCGACCTGGCGGTACCCGGCCGCGAGCGCCTGGCCGACCACGTCGGCCGCCCGGTCGTCGTCGACCTTGAACACGCCGTAGCCGAGCAGGGGGATCCGGTGGCCGTCGTGGAAGGTCACCGTGGGGCTGAGGGGCATGGTCGTCTCCTGTGAGCTGGTGGTCCCGGCCACCCTACGATGGAGCCATGAGCTCGAGGAGCCCGGGGGGAATCCGATGACGCCGCTGCGCACGCCCCAGCTGGCGCCGCTCGAGCGTCCGCTGCCCACGCAGCCGCCCGCCTACGACCACGCCCAGGGCCACACCCCCGCCGCGCGGCGGGTGGACCTCTACGGACTGCTGGACAACCTGTTCATCGCCGCCGGCGTGGTGGTCTCGATCTGGCTGGCCCTGCTGTACCTGGTGCAGGGCTTCTCGCTGACCCCGACGCGGCTGGTGTACCTGCTGCTGTTCTGGATCCTGTTCACCTACATCACGCTGCCGCGACTGCACCAGCTGATGACCTGGATCTACCTGCCGGACTACTTCTTCGGCCGCACCCGCACCACCGAGGGCGTGCTCTCGGACCCCATCAACATCGCCCTCGACGGCCCCGAGCGCGACATCCACGTGGCGATGCGCCGGGCCGGCTGGGTGCTCGCGGAGGAGCGCACCCTCGCCTCCTCCTGGCAGATGGTGCGCTCGACCCTGATGGGCCGCTCCTACCCGGCCGCCCCGGTCTCCCACCTGTACCTGATGGGCCGGCGCCACGACTTCACCTACCAGCAGGAGGTCGGCGGCAGCACCCATCAGCGCCACCACGTGCGGTTCTGGAGGATGCCCCCGGACTTCGTGCTGCCCGGCGGGTACCGCGCGGACTGGCTGGCGGCGGGCACCTACGACCGCGCCGTCGGCTTCTCCTTCTTCACCCTCCAGGTCACCCACCGCATCGACGAGAACATCGACGTCGAGCGGGACTTCCTGGTGGACTCCGTGCGCTACGCGGATCCGCAGGTCGAGGTCGAGGTGATCAAGGAGTTCTCCACCGCGTACCACCACCGCAACGGCCAGGGGGACCGCTTCCGCACCGACGGCGACCTGCCGGTGATCGACGTGACCGGCGCCGCGGCGCGCTCCGACGGCGCCAGCGCGATGATGCTGCTGCGCCACCGGCCGACGGGGTCCTCGGTGATGAAGTCCCGCGCCCGCGCGGCCACCCAGACCGCGCTGGCGGCCGCCCGGCGCCGCGGCGGCAGCCGCCCCGACCTGGGGGGCGAGCTCTCGGCGCAGTGGCACGAGACGGTCGACGACTTCCACCAGGTGATCGCCCGTGCGGCCGACCACCACCTGCCGCCGCCGACCGTCGTGTTCACCGGGCTCCTGGCGCTGGTGGAGGCGCTGCTGGTGGTCGTGGCCTGGATCGCCCTATCGGGCGGGGCGGACCTGACCGGCTGGGTGCCGGAGGCGGCCCTGGTGGTCCCGGGCCGCGACGCGCTCGTGCCGGCCACCGGGTTCGCCGCGGCGCTGCTGCTGCTGCAGATCGGGGTGCTGCGCCGCAGCCGCTGGGCCCGGATCGCGCTGATGGCGCTGTTCACGGGCGACGCCTTCCTGCGGCTGGCGGTCGCCACCGCGGCCAGCGGCGACGTCGCCCATGCGCTGCTGGTGGGCGCCGGCGCCTCCGCCCTCGGCGTGATGGCGATCAGCTCCGACGCCTCCCGGCAATGGGTGCAGACCCTGCGCCTGGACCCCCGCGGCGAGGCGACCGGCGAGGACCCCGAGGCCGCTCCGCCGCCCGCGCCGCCGACCGGCCGGGGTGCGCAGGATCTCGAGGGGGTCGGCGAGGCGGCGTCGGCGCCGGGCGGACGGCCCGTCACGGCGCTGTGACCACGCTCACCGGGGAGTAGAGTACCGGCACGATCGCGCGGCTCCCCCGCGGACGGGCCCGGTGACCGGGCCCGTCGTGCCCCGCCGACCGGCCCCGCACCCGTCCCCGGGAGGACCTGATGAGCCAGACCCCTCCGACCGCTCCGGCCGCCGCCGGCGGCCCCTCGAGCACCGACCAGCCGGAGCTGAAGAAGGCGATCACGCCCAAGCTGCTGCTGCTGTTCATCGTCGGCGACATCCTCGGCACCGGCGTCTACGCCCTGACCGGCCGGGTGGCCGGCGAGGTCGGCGGCGCGGGCTGGCTGCCGATCATCATCGCCTTCGCGGTGGCCATGGTCTCGGCGCTGTCCTACGTCGAGATGGTCACCAAGTACCCGCAGGCCGCCGGAGCGGCCCTCTACGTCCACAAGGCGTTCGGGATCCACTTCGTGACCTTCATGGTCACCTTCGCGGTGCTGTCCTCGGGCATCACCTCGGCCTCGACCAGCGCGATCTTCCTCGCCGAGAACGTGCTGAAGGCCTTCGGACTGGAGGAGGGCCTGGGGGAGGCCGCCGGGGGCACCGCCACCGTGATCGCACTGGCGTTCCTGCTGCTGGTGGCCGGGATCAACATGTACGGGGTCGCGGAGTCGGTCAAGGCCAACGTGGTCCTGACCCTCATCGAGCTCACCGGTCTGATCCTGGTGATCCTGGTGGGCTTCTTCGCGATGGCGCAGGGCAAGGCCGACTTCTCGCGGGTGATCCTGTTCGAGACGCCGGGGGACAAGAGCCTGTTCATGGCCGTCATCGGGGCGACGGCGCTGGCCTTCTTCTCGATGGTCGGCTTCGAGGACTCGGTGAACATGGCCGAGGAGACCGTGGACCCGGTCAAGAACTTCCCGCGGGCGCTGATCGGCGGGCTGTCGATCACCGGCGTGGTCTACGTGGTGATCTCGGTGGTGGCGGTGGCGGTGGTCCCGATCGGGCAGCTCACCGAGGCCACCACGCCCCTGCTGACGGTGGTCGAGGTGGGCGCCCCGGGCATCCCGATCGACACCATCTTCGCGTTCATCTCGATCTTCGCGGTCGCCAACACGGTGCTGATCAACATGATGATGGCCTCCCGGCTGCTCTACGGCATGGCCAAGCAGGGGGTCCTGCCGGGCTTCCTGCGCGGGGTGCTGCACGGTCGCCGCACCCCGTGGGCCGGCATCGCCTTCTCCACCCTGCTGGCCTTCGCGCTGGTGATCACGGTGCGCTTCGTGCTCGCCGAGGAGACCATCGGCGCCCTCGGCGGCACCACCGCCCTGCTGCTGCTGGCGGTGTTCGGCCTGGTGAACATCTCGGTGCTGGTGCTGCGCAAGGACACCGTCGACGTGCGCCATTTCCGCACCCCGACGGTGCTGCCGGTGATCGGCGCGATCACCTCCTTCGCGCTGGTCTCCCCGCTCGCGCAGCCCACCCAGAACTACGTGATCGCCGGGGGCCTGCTCGCGATCGGTCTGCTGCTGTACCTGGTCACGTGGTTCTACAACGCCGCCGTCCGGGCGCGGCGCACCCGCTTCCGCCATCCCGACGACCTGGGCCGGCCGTGACCGCCGCCCGCGCCGTCGTCGCCGTCCGCTTCCCGAGGGAGAACCCATGACCACGATCCTGCTGGCCTACGTCCCCAGCGCCACCAGCGAGGCCGCCCTCGAGTTCGCCGTCGAGGAGGCCCGACGGCGCAGCGCCTCCCTGCTCGTGCTCGCCTCCGAGCGCGCCCCCGACCCGCGCAAGGCGCGCGGCGTGAGCGACCACCGTCCGCTGCAGGAGCGGCTGGCGGAGACCGGTCTCGAGGTCGAGCTGCGCACCGTGCCCAAGCGCGACGACCCGGCCGACGACATCCTCGACGCCGTCGAGCACGACGACGTGGACCTGGTGGTGCTCGGCATCCGCAAGCGCACCCCGATCGGGAAGATCCTGCTGGGGTCGACCTCGCAGCGGGTCGCGATCGAGTGCCCGGTGCCGGTGGTCCTGGTCAAGCCCTCCACCTTCGTGCCGCCCACCCGCTTCTGAGGGCCCGCTTCCCAGGGCCCGCCTCCGAGGGCCCGCTCCGGGAGCGCCGGGGCCGGGGGCTTTCCCGCCCGGCACCGAAGTGTTCACCGGCAGGTCGCCTCCGCGAGGGTCGCGGCACATCTTTCCGGCGCATCGTCAGGTCGTCCCGTCCCCATGACGGGAGACCGATCGCCAGCAAAGGATGCGCCATGGCCCTCATCGACCTGCCCCTGCTCATGAAGGACCACGTCCGGGGCAAACGCTCCCCGGTGACGTGCGCGCTGAAGTGCGGCAACCAGTGCGCCCTCGGCCCCTGCAACCACAGCGACAACCCCACCTTCCGGGACATCGTCTCGTCGGCCATCTCGCGCCGCACCCTGCTCGGCGGCACCACCGCCGCGATCGCCATCGGGGTGGCGGGCACCCAGGGCGCCCTCGCCGCCCCCGCCGGTCCGGCCCCGGCCGCCCCGGCCCCCGCGCTCGCCCCGGGCGGCACCCCGCTCGACTTCACCGCGATCGAGTCCGTCGCCGCCGACGTCGACGAGTTCACCGTCCCCGAGGGCTTCGCGTGGCATCCGGTGATCCGCTGGGGCGACCCGCTCTTCTCCGATGCCCCGGAGTTCGACTGGGAGCGCCAGAGCGTCGCCGCCCAGCAGCGCCAGTTCGGCTACAACAACGACTTCGTCGAGATCCAGGAGATCCCCGGCAGCGACGGCCTGCGCGCGGTGATGTTCGTGAACCACGAGTACACCAACGAGAACATCATGTTCCCGCCCGGCACCTCCGCCGAGGACATGATCGAGATCGGCATGGCGGCCCACGGGCTGAGCGTCGTCGAGCTCGAGCGGGAGAGCCGCGAGGCCCCCTACCGCTACGTGGTCGACGCAGAGCTGAACCGCCGGTTCACGGTCGAGGACGACTTCGAGATGGACGGGCCGGCCGCCGGCTCCGAGCTGCTGGCCACCGTCGAGGACCCCGCGGGACGCTTCGTCAAGGGCACCCTGAACAACTGCGCCGGCGGCCTGACCCCCTGGGGCACGATCCTGTCCGGCGAGGAGAACTTCCACCAGTACTTCGTCACCCCGGGCAGCGAGCGGGACCAGCGCTACGGCATGGGCAGCCGCCCCACCCAGCGCGGCTGGGAGACGCGCCACCCCCGCTTCGACACCCGCACCGAGGGCTACGAGAACGAGGCGAACCGCTTCGGCTGGATCGTCGAGGTGGACCCGTGGGACCCCACCTCCACCCCGAAGAAGCACTCCGCGCTGGGGCGCTTCAAGCACGAGGGCGCGAACGTGCGCCTGACCGAGGACGGCCGCGTGGTCGCCTACTCCGGTGACGACGAGGTCTTCGACTACCTCTACAAGTTCGTCTCCCGCGAGACCTACGTCGAGGGCGACCGCGCCCACAACATGACGCTGCTGAGCGAGGGCGACCTCTACGTCGCCGCCTTCACCGCCACCTCCGCGCAGGAGATCGACGGCTCCGGCGACCTGCCCTCCGACGGCGCCTTCGACGGCGGCGGCACCTGGCTCCCGCTGGTCGAGGACGGCGAGTCGAAGGTGGAGGGGATGAGCGTCGAGGAGGTGCTGGTCTTCACCCGCCTCGCGGCCGACGCGGTCGGCGCCACCAAGATGGACCGCCCGGAGGACGTCGAGCCCTCGCCGACCACCGGACTGGTCTACGTCGCGCTGACCAAGAACTCCGACCGCGGCGGCGCGGGCGAGGCCCCGGCCGACGAGATGAACCCGCGTTCGAAGAACCGCGACGGCCACGTCATCGAGATGGACGAGCTGGGCGATCCCACCGGCACCAGCTTCGGCTGGAGGATCCTGCTGCTGTGCGGCGACCCGGAGCAGATCGACACCACCTACTTCGCGGGCTTCCCCGCCGACCAGGTCTCCCCGATCTCCTGCCCGGACAACCTGGCCTTCGACTCGGTGGGCAACCTGTGGATCTCCACCGACGGCCAGCCCGGCAGCATCGGCAGGAACGACGGCCTGTTCCGGGTCACCCTCGAGGGGGAGGCCCGCGGCCGCGTCGAGCAGTTCCTCGCCGTCCCCCGTGACGCCGAGACCTGCGGTCCCGTGATCCACGACCAGGACCGCACCGCCTTCGTGGCCGTGCAGCATCCCGGTGAGAACGGCGACTACGGCGCCCACACCTCGTTCTTCCCGGACTTCGACGGCACCGGCCCGAAGCCCGCCGTCGTCCAGGTGCTGCCGGTCGCGACGGAGCCGGAGCATCCCTTCACGGACATGGGTCCCGGCCACGAGCACTACGAGTCGGTGCTGTGGGCGCACGGCCACGGGATCGTCCGCGGCTGGAAGGAGCCCGACGGCACCTCCACCTTCCGTCCGCTGCAGCCCGTCCAGCGTGACGCGATGGCCGCATTCCTGTACCGCCTGGCGGGATCGCCCGAGGTGGACCTGCCCCGCAGCGAGCCCTTCCGGGACGTGCGGAAGGGCCAGGAGCACTACACGGAGATCATCTGGGCCTACCAGATGGGCATCACCACCGGCTGGGCCGACCGCACCTTCCGGCCCACCGCGCCCATCACTCGCGACGCGATGGCGGCGTTCGTGTACCGCTACGCCGGCTCGCCCGAGGCGCCGCAGCCCACGCAGCGCCCCTTCGGCGACGTTCCGCTGAGCAGCGCCTACGCGAAGGAGATCGCCTGGCTGCAGCGCGAGGGCATCACGAAGGGGTGGTGGGACGGCACCTACCGGCCGCTGTCCCCGATGCACCGCGACGCCACCGCGGCCTTCCTCGAGCGTCTGCACGCCGAGCAGGGCATCACCTTCCGCAGCCTCGGCGGCTGAGCGCGCCGCCGACCCGCTCCCGCCGTGATCATCGGCACATCGGGAGCGGGTCGGCGCCCGCCGCGGAGCGCGGTGGAGTCGAGTTCCTCTACGCGCGCGCCCGCGCGCGAGAGGGCCGCAGCCTGGGAGCTCCCGGGTTGGGCCGCCTGGGGGATCTGGCTAGGATCCTGCACATGACCCGTTACGACACCGCCGCCCGTCCCGGGTCCGGAGGCTGACGGTGTCGGTGCTGTGGACTCTGCTGATCCTGGTCGCGACGATCCTGATCACCCCGGTCCTCGACCGCGCTCTCGGCCGCTCCGCCTGCTGGATCCTCGCCGGGCTCTACCTGGTCGCCGCCGCGGCCCTGGTGCCGGCCGCCGTCGCCGTCCTCGGGGGCTCGCCGGACGCCGCGACCACCGCCTTCTCGGTGCCCTGGGCCCCCACCTGGGGCGTCGACCTCGCCCTGCGCGCGGACGGGGTCGGCCTCGTGTTCGCGATGATCGCCCTGGTCATCGGCGCCGTGGTGCTGGCCTACTCGGCCCGCTACCTGGATCGCGGCCGGCAGCTCAGCTTCTCGCTGGTGATGGTGCTGTTCACCGCGTCGATGGTGGGTCTGGTGCTCGCCGACGACCTGGTGCTGCTGTTCGTCACCTGGGAGATGACGTCGATCGCGTCGTTCCTGCTCATCGCCCGCTCCGGTCGCGGAGGCCAGGCCGCCTCGATGCGCACCCTGTTCATCACCTTCCTCGGCGGGCTGTCCCTGCTGGCCGCCGTGTCGCTGATGGTGGTGCGCCTGGGCACCTCGTCGATCACGCAGGTGCTGGCCGCGGACGTCTGGAGCCAGGACCCGGCGTTCACCACGCTGGTCGCGGTGCTGGTCGCGGTCGCGGCCTGCACCAAGTCCGCCCAGTTCCCCTTCCACGTGTGGCTCCCCGACGCGATGGCCGCGGCGACCCCGGTCTCCGCCTACCTGCATGCGGCCGCCGTGGTCAAGGCCGGCATCTTCCTGCTGCTGCGCTTCAGCCCGATCTTCCATGACGTCATCGCCTGGAACGTCCTGCTGATCACCGCCGGCCTGGTCACGGCGTTCGTCGGCGGCTTCCTGGCGCTGCAGCAGGGCGACCTGAAGAAGCTCATGGCCTACTCCACGGTCAGCCAGCTGGGCCTGATCGTCGCCCTGATCGGGGTGGGCACCGAGGCCGCCATCCTCGCCGCGGTGCTGCACACCATCGCCCACGCCCTGTTCAAGTCCGGGCTGTTCATGATGGTCGGGGTCGTCGACCAGGCCGTCCACACCCGCGAGCTGCGACGCATGCCCGCGCTCGCCCGGGCGCTGCCCGGCAGCTTCGTGGTGACGGTGCTGGGCTGCATGTCCATGGCGGGCCTGCCGCCGATGCTCGGCTTCGTCTCCAAGGAGGCGCTCCTCACGGGCGCCCTGGAGATCGACGGGGCCGGCTGGGCGGGCTGGGTGATCGCCCTCGGCATCGCCGGCGCCAGCGTGATCACCTTCGCCTACTGCGCGAAGATCGTGCTCGGGGTCTTCGTGGACGGTCGCGACGAGGAGGCGCTGGCCCGCCTCGACGCCGACGCGGAGCAGCCCCGGGACCCCGCCCCCGCCTCCGCCCCCCGGACCGATCCGACCGGCGCGCTGGTCCACGCGGAGGACGCCCACCGACCCTCGCCGCTGCTGATGTGGCCTGCGGCGCTGCCGATCCTGGTTGGGCTCCCGCTGGGGCTCTTCGTCGGCGTGCTCGACACCCCGGTGGCCCGCGCGATCGACGCGGCCCTCGGCGGCGAGCACCACCCCCACCTCGCCCTCTGGCACGGCCTCACCGTCGAGCTGGGCCTCACGGCGGCGGTGATCGTGCTGGGCACCCTGATCGCACTGGGTCGCCACCGCCTGCTGCCGGCCCTGGAGGCCAACCCCTTCCCGGTCGACGGCGCGCGCATCCTGGGGGCCGTGGACCGGCTGGCCCGGCGGCTCGCCGGGGTGCTGGTGCGTCCGATCGCCAGCGACGACCCGATGCGCCACCTCGCCGTGATCCTGGCGGCCTTCGCCGCCGTCGTCCTGGCCTCGCTGCTGGCCCTGGCCGACGGCCTCGCACCGCTGACGCCCGGGGTCAACGCCCCGGTCGATGCCGTGCTGCTGGTGCTGATGATCGCCGCCGTGCTGGTGGTCTGCACGCGGCGGGACCGGCTGGGCGCGGCCGTCGCCCTCTCGGGGGTGGGGATCCTCGCCACCGTGCAGATCCTCGCGCTCGGCGCGCCCGACGTGGCGCTGACCCAGCTGCTCGTGGAATCCCTGACCATCATCATCATCATGCTCGTCCTGCAGCGGCTGCCCCGCCGCTTCGAGACCTCCGGGCGTCCCCCGCGCCGCGGGGCCCTGCTGGTGGCGGGGACCGTCGGGCTCGCCGCCGGCGCCGGGATGTACCTGTTCATGGGCCGGCGCGGCCGCAGCGACGTCGCCGAGACCTACATCGCCGACGCCGAGGGGATCACCGGCGGGCACAACATCGTCAACGTGATCCTGGTGGAGTTCCGTGCGCTGGACACCCTGGGGGAGCTGTCCGTGCTGGGCATGGCCGGCGTCGCGATCGTCGCGGTGCTCTCGAGCGTGCGGGACCGGTTCATCGACCCCGAGGGAGCGGGCCAGGACGAGCGCGGCCAGGACGACGAGGACGGGGTGCCCGCGCTGCGGGGCGAGGGCACCGCGGCGCATCGCGCGATCACCAGCGCCTGGGGCAACACCGCCGCCCTGCAGCTGATGGTGCGGATCACCGCCCCGGTCCTCGCGCTCATCTCGATCATGCTGTTCTGGCGCGGGCACAACGCGCCGGGCGGCGGCTTCATCGCCGCGCTGGTCGGGTCCGCCATCGTCGCGCTCATGTACCTGTCCACCTCGACCGACCGGCAGATCGGCCCGCCCCGCCTGCCGCTGTTCCTCATCGGCGGCGGCATCGCGGTGGCGCTCGGGGCCGGCGCCCTCGGCTTCCTGCGCGGCGGCTTCCTCGAACCGCTGCACGGATACCTGGCCGGCGTCCACCTGTCGACCTCGATGATCTTCGACCTCGGGGTGTACCTCGCGGTGCTGGGACTGATCATGGTGGCGGTGAACCTGCTGGGCGCCGGGGCCTCGAGGAGCCCCTCGTCGGAGAGCACCCGGGAGCGGACCGACGAGGCGGTCGAGGGCGAGCTGCCCGGCCCGCTGGACACCACCCGCGGGGAGACGCCGCCCGTGCGGCGCCGCGTCGGCCTGGGCACCGCGCATCTGAGCGCGGGCACCCCGCCGAAGGAGGTGGGCCGCCGATGATCCTCAGCCTCACCGTGGCCGTTCTCGTCACCGGCGGCGTCTACCTGCTGCTGCAGCGCAGCATGGTCCGCGCGGTGTTCGGGATGACCCTGCTCAGCCACGCCGCGAACTTCGTGCTGCTGGCGGCCGGCGTGCCGGGATGGCGCGCCGAGCCCCTGACCGACCTCTCCGCCCGTGCCGACATGGCCGATCCCCTGCCGCAGGCCTTCGTGCTCACGGCGATCGTGATCACCATGGCGGTCACCATCTTCATGCTGACCCTTGCCGTGATCGGCCGGGACGACGACATGTCCCACCACCCGGCGACGGGGGAGAACCGAGACTCATGATCCCCTCCCTGTCCTCGCTGCTGCCCCTGTTCGTGGTGGTGCCCCTGCTGGGCTCCGCCGTCCTGCTGCTGGCCCGCCGGCGCGCGGTGCAGACCACCGCGATGATCGGTGTCCCGATCCTGGTCGGGGCCGGCGCGATCGCCCTGCTGCTCCACCACCGCACGGAGCCGGTGCTCTCCCATGCCGTCGGCGGCTTCTCCGACGTGCTCGCCATCCCCTTCGTCTCGGACACCCTGAGCTCCGTGATGCTGCTGGTCACGGCGATCTCGACGCTCGCCGCGAGCGTCTTCCTGGTGCTGACCGGCGAATCGCGGTTCCGCTTCGTGCCGCCGCTGGTGCTGCTGCTGAGCGCCGGCGTCAACGGTGCCCTGCTCACCGGCGACCTCTTCAACCTGTTCGTCTGGGTCGAGGTCATGCTGATGCCGTCCTACGCGCTGATCGCGGTCACCGGCGGCTGGCGGCGCCTGGGCATCGGGCGCCTGTTCGTGCTGGTCAACCTGGTCACCTCGACGCTGCTGCTGGTCGGCGTGGGCTTCGTCTACGGCACCGCGGGCTCCGTGAACCTCGCCTCCCTCGCGGGAGCCGGCAGCGAGGACCCGGCGACCGCCGCGGCCCTGGCCGTGGTCCTGCTCGCCCTCGCCGTGAAGGCCGGCATGGTGCCGGTGCACTCCTGGCTGCCGCGCGCCTACCCGGGGACGTCCGCCGGGATCATGGCGCTGTTCTCGGCCCTGCACACCAAGGTCGCGCTGTACGCGATGTACCGCATCGTCGCGGTGACCTTCGCCGACGCCCTGCCGTTCCAGGAGGTGCTGGTGGGCCTGGCGGTCGTGACCATCCTGGTGGGGGCGTTCTCCACCGCGGGCGCCGCGCGCGTGCGGACCGCCATGGCGCACCAGATGGTCGCGGGCGTCGGGCACATCCTGCTGGGCCTGGCGCTGTTCACCCAGCTCTCGGTGACCGCCGGCACCCTGTACCTGGTGCACCACGTGATCACCATGTCCGCGCTGCTGCTGACCATCGGGGCGATCGAGCACACCTACGGCTCCGGACGCCTCGAGCGGCTCTCGGGCCTCGCCCGCCGCGATCCCTGGGTGGTCGCGATCCTCGCGCTCGGACTGTTCAGCCTGGTCGGCCTGCCGCCCACCTCCGGTCTCTGGGGCAAGGTGGGGCTGGTGCGGGCTGCCGCCGATCTCACCGCCGCGCAGGCGGTGCTGGGCTGGGCGGCGGTCCTGGCCGTCCTCATCGCGTCGGTGGGCTCGCTGCTGGGCCTGCAGCAGGTGTGGCGAGGCATGGCGTGGGGCGAGGACATGACCACCTACCGGCCCGATGACGCGCAGACCGGGCGCGGGGACGCGGTGGCTCTCCCGGACCACGTCCGCATCCCGGGGCGCCTGGTGGTGCCCGGCGCGGCGATGCTCGCCCTGTCCCTGGCCATGTTCGTCGGCATCGGCGCCGTGCTCCCGACCATCGACACCGCGGGGACGGACCTCCTGGACGTCGAGGCCTATGTGAGGGCGGTGATCGGACGATGAGACGCCTGTGGAGCTCCCTGTCCTACGTGCTGTGGATCCTGGTGGAGATCGTCAAGGGCTCTCTCCAGCTGGCCAAGGGCGTCTACAGCCCTGCCACCCGCAGCTCACCGGCGATCGTCGAGTACCCCCTGAGGGCGACCACCGACGTCGAGATCATCGCGATGGCCTCGTCGATCACGATCACCCCCGGCACCCTGGTGGTCGGCATCGCCCCCGGCACCCCCGAGGAGCGCTCCAGCCTGTTCGTCCACGTGCTCTTCGCCCGGTCGCGCGAGCAGGTGATGGCGGACCTGCGGGAGATGGAGGATCGGCTGCTGCGGGCGACCCGGGGACCGGGCGGGGCCGGGATCGCGCCGCCGGTGCGCCGCCGGCTGACCGACGAGCGGTTCGTGGACGCCCGCGCGGCCCGCACGGCGCACGAGCGCCGCGGCGCCACGCGTCCCGACCACCCCACCACCTCGGAGGAGGAGCGATGAGCATCGTCCTGTGGGTGACCGTCGGCATGCTCGGCGCGACCATCCTGATCGGCCTGTTCCGCGTGGCCACCGCACCGGACGCCGCGAGCCGGGCCGTCGTCGGCGATCTGGTCTTCTTCTCCGCCATCGGCGTGATCGTGCTGGTGGGGCTCCTGAAGGCCTCGGCCGCCGCCGTCGATGCGGCGCTGATCGCCTCCGTGCTGGGCATCCTCGCCACGGTGGCCCTCGCCCGCATCCTCACCAGGGGGCGCCGATGAATGCCGTGGTCGACCTCGTGCTGTCCGTGCTGAGCGCCGTGCTGCTGCTGGGCGGGGCGTTCTGGATGCTCACCTCCGCGCTGTCGATGTTCAACGCCCGCGACGCCCTCAGCCGGATCAATGTGCTCTCCCCGGCCACCGGGCTGGGGCTGCCCATGATCGTGGTGGGCGCGTTCCTCGAGCACCTGCGGCTCGACGGCTTCGACGCCGCCGTGCTGATCAAGACCCTCGCCACGGTGCTCGCGCTGATCATCGTCTCCTCGGTCGCCTCGAACGTGCTGGCGCGCGCCGCGTACCTCTCGGGCGCCCCGGTGGATCCGCGGACGGCGCCGCAGGACCTCGCCCGGGCCCCGGGCGAGGGGGAGCAGGTCCCGCACTCCGAGGACCGCTGAGCGCCGTCCGCCCCGGTGCGCGAGCGGCCCGCGCAGGCGAGGATGAGCTCATGCCCCTCCCCGCGCCGCGCCCCCGCCGCTTCGCCCAGCTCGACGTCTTCGCCGCGCGCCCCCAGCGCGGCAACCCGCTGGCCGTCGTGCTGGAGGCCGAGGATCTCGGCGTCGCCGACATGCAGCGGGTCGCGAGCTGGACCAACCTCTCGGAGACCACCTTCCTGCTGCCTCCCAGCGTGCCCGGCGCCGACTACCGGGTGCGGATCTTCACCCGTTCGGGAGAGCTGCCCTTCGCCGGGCACCCCACCCTCGGCACCGCCCGGGCGTGGCTGCACGCCGGGGGAGCACCGGCGGGGGAGAGAATCGTGCAGGAGTGCGGCGCCGGGCTCATCGAGGTGCGGCGGGACGGCGACCGGCTGGCCTTCGCCGCCCCGCCGCTGGCGCGCAGCGGCCCGCTCGAGGAGGCCGAGGTGGTGCTGATCGCCGAGGGGCTCGGGGTGCCGCGCTCCGCGGTGCTCGCCCACAGCTGGGCCGACAACGGACCGGGCTGGCGGGTGGTCGAGCTGGCCGGCGCCGAGGAGGTGCTCGCGCTGACCCCGGACCTCTCCCGGATCCCGGAGGCGAAGGTCGGGGTGATGGGCCGGCACCGCCCGGGCCGGGGTCCGCTCTACGAGGTGCGCGCCTTCGCGCCGGGGGGCGTCGAGGACCCGGTCACCGGCAGCCTCCAGGCCGGGATCGCCCAGTGGCTGCTGGCCCGCGGTCCCATGCCCGCGCAGTGGACGGCGACCCAGGGCACGGCGCTGGACCGGGAGGGCCGCGTCCAGGTGAGCGTCGACGAGACGGGGACGATCTGGGTCGGCGGGGACACCGTCCTCACGATCGAGGGCACGATCCTGGTGTGAGCACCGGATCCGGGCCGGCGCCAGGGCCCCGTTCCGCGCCCGGCGACCGCCGCCGCCCTCTACCCTGGCCCCATGGTCACCACACTGCCGTACGGCTCCTGGCCCTCGCCCATCACCGCCGAGCACCTCGCGACCGGCGGCACCCGACTGGGCGGCCCGCGCCTGGTCGGCGACCAGGTGTGGTGGACGGAGGGGATCGCCACCGAGGGCGGACGCCAGGCGGTGGTGCGCTCGGCCGGCCCCATCGCGCTGCCCGGCGCCGGGGACGTCACCGCGGTCCCCGACCACGGTCCGACGGCGCCCGTCACGGTGCTGCCCGCTCCCTTCAACGCCCGCTCCCGGGTTCACGAGTACGGCGGCGCGAGCTGGACGGCGGTGCCGGAGGCGGACGCGTCGGCCGCACCGCTGCTGGTGTTCGTGAACTTCGAGGACCAGCGCGTGTACGCGCTGCGCGAGGGGGAGCAGCCGCGGGCGCTGAGCCCCGTCGGCCCCGCGGTCGAGACCGCCGGCGGACCCTCCCTGCGCTGGGCCGACCCCACCCCGGTCACCCTGCCGGGAGGGGAGGTCGAGGTCTGGTGGATCTGCGAGGACCACACCGGCGGGGCTGCCGGCCCGCGCACCGACGCCGACGGCGCCCCGCACATCGAGCGGTACGTCGCGGCGATCCCGCTGGACGGCTCGGGGGCCGAGGACCCGTCGGCCCTGCGCCGCATCACCCCCTCCTCCCGCTTCGTCGCGAACGTGCGCCTGAGCCCCGACGGGAGGCAGCTGGCCTGGATCAGCTGGGAGCATCCGCAGATGCCGTGGGACGGCACCGCCCTGCACGTCGCACCGCTGGTCGACGGCAGCGCCGGGGCGGACACGGTCGTCGCCGGCGACCTCGAGACCTCCGTGCTGCAGCCGGAATGGCTCGACGCGGAGCACCTGATGTTCGTCTCCGACGCCTCCGGCTGGTGGAACCCCTGGGTCTGGTCCGCGCACGACGGGGCCTGCCAGGTGCTCGAGCGCGAGGAGGAGTTCGCCGGGGCCCTCTGGACGCTCGGCAGCACCTGGTACCAGGTCCTCGATGCCGACCGCGCCCTGGTGGAGCACGGCCGCGCCGCCACCTCGCTGAGCGTGCTGCGGCTCAGCACCGGCGAGCTCACCCCGCTCGAGTGCCCGCTGACCCAGATCTCCACCGCCCAGCTGCGGGCCGACGGGCTGCTGGTGCTCGCCGGCGCCTCGCCGACCGCCTTCGCCGCTCTGCACACCGCCCGTCTCGAGCTCGGCGAGAGGCCCGCCCTGGGACCGCTCACCCTGCTGCGCTCCTCGCGCACCGACGCCCCGGATCCGGCGGTGCTGCCCACCGGCGAGAGCATCGAGGTGCCGCTGCCGGACGGCGGGGTGGTCCACGCGACCCTCCACCGCCCCCATCAGGAGGGCTTCACCGGTCCCGCGGCCGAGCTGCCGCCGTTCATCGCGCAGGTCCACGGCGGACCCACCGCCCATGTCCCGCCGGTGCTGTCGCTGCCGGTGGCGTACTACACCTCCCGCGGACTGGGCGTCGTGGTCGTCAACTACGGAGGCTCCACCGGGTACGGCCGCGAGTACCGCAACCGCCTGCGCGGCCAGTGGGGGGTGGTGGACGTGCAGGACACCGTCGCCGTGATGGAGCACCTGGTCGCCGAGGGGATCGCCGACGGGAAGCGGCTCGCGATCGAGGGCGGCAGCGCCGGCGGCTGGACCACGCTGGCCTGCCTGACCCGCACCGACGTCTTCGCCGCCGGCGTCTCCAGCTTCGGGGTGGCCGAGCTCGAGCAGTTCCGCCAGGACACCCACGACTTCGAGTCCCGCTACATCGACGGGCTCGTCGGCCCGTACCCGCAGCGCCGCGACCTCTACGTCGAGCGGGCTCCGCTGAGCCACGTCGACGAGCTCGAGGTGCCGGTGCTGCTGCTGCAGGGCGACGAGGACCGCATCGTGCCGCCCAGCCAGTCGGAGGCCTTCCGCGATGCGCTGGCCGCCAAGGGCATCCCGCATGCGTACCTGCTGTTCGCCGGCGAGCAGCACGGCTTCCGCCGCGCCGAGTCGATCATCCGGGCCACCGAGGCCTCGCTGTCGTTCTACGGACAGGTGCTCGGCTTCAGCCCGGCCGGCGTGCCGGTGCTCGAGATGCGGCGGAGCTGAGTGCACCACCGGGATCCAGCGACGGGAGGACATGCGATGAACGCGAACCAGGGCGCGGGAAGCGCCGCAGCGGGCGGGCGGCGGCCCGCCGAGCGATCGACGCTCGATCCGCCGGCTCGGTCCGGCGCCGAGCCCCCGCTGCGGCTCGCGACCACGCTGGCGATCATCGTGACGCTGCTGCTGATCGGCCATCTGGTGGGGGCGGCGCTGGGGCTGCTCGCGCCCAGGACGATCGATGTCGCGGTCGACTCGGCCGGCACGGTGGTGCTCGCCGTGGCGGTGTCGGTCCTCGTCCTCGCGGGCGTCGCGCTCGCGCTGGCGGCACTGGTGCTGTCGATCCTGGTGGTAGTGCGCGGCCGGGGCGCGCTGCGGCTCGGCGCGGCGCTGCTGCTGGCCTCCGCGCTGGGCGGGATGGCCCTGTCCCTCGAGGTCACCGGCGACCCCGCGATGCTGCCTGCGCCGATGATCGCGGCCGCGCGGGTCATGGAGGTGCTCGAGACCGCGCTGGCCGTGATCCGGTTCGCCCTCGACGCGGCCGGGCTCATCCTCCTGGTGCGCGGGATCCGCGCGCTGCGGGGTCGGCGGTCGTGAACGGGACGCCGTCAGGACCCCTCGCCGCCGCGGCTCAGGCGCGGGTGGGTCAGCTCCCGGCGGCCAGCGCCTGCTCGATGTCGTCGGCGAGCTGCGCGGGCTCGACCTGCGGCGCGTAGCGCTTCAGCACCGTGCCGTCGCGGCCCAGCAGGAACTTGCCGAAGTTCCACTCGATGTCCCCGGCGGGGATGTCGCCGTGCGCGCCGGTCAGCCAGCTAAACAGCGGGTGCGCGTCCTCCCCGTTGATGTCGACCTTCGCGAACATCGGGAACTGGACGCCGTAGTTGACCTGGCAGAACTCCGAGATCTCCGCCTCGGTGCCCGGCTCCTGGTGCATGAACTGGTCGCAGGGGAAGCCGAGGACGTCGAGCCCCTGCGCCCCATAGCGCTCGTGGAGCGCCTGCAGACCCTCGTACTGCGGGGTCAGCCCGCACCTGCTGGCGGTGTTGACCACCAGCACGACGGAGCCGGCGTGCTCGGCCAGCGGCTGGTCCTGCCCGGAGATGGTGGTCGCGGTGAAGTCGGAGAGAGTCGTCATGGCCCCATTGTGTCCTCCGGACCCCGGACCCCGGACCCCGGACCCTGGACCCTGGACCCCGGGCAGCGGGTCCAGGGTCCAGGGTGCCGGTCAGAACACCGGCAGGTCGCCCGCGCCGGGGGTGATCCGCAGCTCGGACTCGTCGATCGCGACGTCGTTGATGCTCGCCTCCCGGCGCGCCATGTAGCCGTCGTCGTCGAACTCCCAGTTCTCGTTGCCGTAGGAGCGCCACCACTGACCGTCGGCGTCGCGCCACTCGTACTGGAAGCGCACCGCGATGCGGTGACCGTCGACCGCCCACAGGTTCTTCCGCAGCCGGTACTGCTGCTCGCGCTCCCACTTGCGGGTCAGGAAGGCGACGACCTCCTCGCGCCCGCTGAGGTGCTCGGAGCGGTTCCGCCACCGGGTGTCGACCGTGTAGGCCTGCGCGACCCGTTCGGGATCGCAGGTGTTCCAGGCGTCCTCGGCGGCCTGCACCTTCTTCAGGGCGGACTCGCGGGTGAACGGGGGCAGGGGCGGGCGCGGTTCCAAGACAACCTCCAGGTCGGGCCGACGAGCGACCCGGGCGGGTCGCGACGGTCTGCGGCCGTGCCCTCACCCTAGGGATGCGGAGCAGGAAGGGCCAGGGGCGGCGGCGGACCCGCCGTCCGGCAGCGTCGTTCGCGTCGGCCCGCGCGGACGGTTCCTCCACAGTGCCCGTCGATCCCCATGCGCGGAGGACCGCTGGTCCTTGCGGGTGCCCGGCGGAACCATGGAGGCATGTTCATGGCACCGGAGTTCTACGGCCCCGACGGGGAATTCTCCCCGTCGGCGGCCGTGGCTGCTCTCCGCGCGGGCGGGCCGGAGGTGTTCAGCGACCTGCTCGGCGCGGTGGCGGCCATGGTGCGGGAGGTGGCCCTGGACCCGCAGGGCGTGTACGAGACCGCCGGGTTCGCCCGCGGCACCTTCGCCCATCAGCTGCGCACCGTCCATGCGCTGCGCGGCGCGCTGGAGTCGGTGGAGGCCCGCACGGTGGTGACGCTCGCGGACGTCACGCGCCGGGAGCAGTACGCGGCCGCCCGTGACCGCGCCGCGCACGAGCACGGCGCCGAGCCGTCGAGGGACGCGGCCCATGAGCGGGCGGACCGCGCCACCCGGCGCGACCTGTCCCTCATCACCCAGCGCTCGCCGCGCAACGCCGAGCGCACCTTCGCCTCCGCCCGGCGCCTGGTCGACTCCCTCCCGAGCATGATGGGCGCGCTCGGGGCGGGGGTGATCGGGCTCGACGCCGCCCATGCCGTCGCCGACGCCGCCTCGGTCCTGGATCCCGATCTCGCCCGGGAGGTCGACCGGAGGCTCGGCGAACGACTGCCGGACATGGGGGGTGCGGGCACCCGGCGCTGGCGGGATGCGGTGGCGACCCTGGCGGGCGAGCTGGCCCCCGAGGGCGCCGCCCTGCGCCACCGTCGGGCCCGCCGCGAACGCCACCTCACCCTCACCCCCGGCCAGCACGGCATGGCCACGCTGAGCGCGCGGATGCCCGCGATCGAGGCGCGCCTGGCCCACAAGCGGTTCTCCCTCGAGGCCGAACGCCGCCGCGCGCAGGGCGATAGGCAGGGCCACGGGGCGCTCATGGTCGACGCCTTCACCGACGCCGTCCTCGGACGCGGGACGGACCGGGCCCCGGTGACGCTCGACCTCGGGCTGATCATCACCGACCGGGCCCTCTTCCGTCCCGACGCCGGCGACGTCGCCCATGTCGAGGGCTACGGCCCCGTGCCCGCGGAAGCGGTCCGCGAGCAGCTGCGCGCCGTCACCACCGCGCCGCAGGCGGGTGACCGCGATCCCTTCGGCGCGGAGGGGCGCGCCGTCCGGGCGGAGATCCGTCGCCTCTACACCCACCCCGTCGCCGGGGAGCTGGTGGCGATGGAGTCGCGGGCCCGAGCCTTCCCACCCGCCATGAAGCGGTTCCTGACCTGGCGGGACAGCTCCTGTCGCGGACCGTTCTGCAACGCCGCCTCCCGGCAGACCGACCACATCACCCCGCACTCCCGGGGCGGCCCGACGAGCCTGGACAACGGCAGCGAGCTCTGCGGTCACTGCAATCAGAAGGAGATCGACACCGCGAGCGTCGAGCGCATCGACGACCCCGCGCACCCCGGCCACCGGGTGGCGTGGACCGGTCGCGCGGGCACCACCCGGATCAGCGCGCCGACCCCGCTGGTGTGGCCCCGCCCGCCGCGGGAGGAGCGGCAGGGCGAGGGGGCGGGTCAGGACGCCGCGGACCCGCCGGGGCGCGAGTGCTCGAGCGATACCGTCCCACCGCTCACCGCACCCCGTCGGCCGCCAGCCGCAGCGCCGCCTGCGCCGCCCCCGGCATCTCTCCCGCCTCCTGGACGCAGCGGGCCAGCAGCCAGCGCCGCATCCGCGAGGGGTCCAGCCCGGCCAGCCCGGCCATCTGGTCGGCGAAGGGACCGGGCTGCTCCACCAGACGCCCCGGATCGTTGAGCATGTGCTGGAGCAGGTCGTAGTGGGGGTCGCCGACGTACGGCTTGGGATCGATCAGCACCCAGCGGCGCTGCCCGCCGTCGCCGCGAGCGAGCACATTGCCCGGATGCAGATCCGTGGCCAGCAGCACCGGTTCGCCGTCCCACTGCGCGGGCAGGCAGCGCAGCAGCTCCAGTCCGTGCTCGACCAGGTCGTGGGGGAGCGGGTCGGCGCCGGTGGCGGAGCGCTCCTGCGCACCGTCGGCCCACCACGCGCACATCTGGCGCAGCGGGCGGAACGGCGCGGCCTCCGTGGTCGGCAGCAGCTCCTCGGGCCGGCGCCAGAGCCGACGGGCCAGGTGCGCGACCACCTCGTCCCGCTCCGGCCAGGTCAGCAGCTGGGCGAGCGGAGTGCCCGGTCGCACCCGCTCCAGCAGCAGGGCCGCGGTCTGTCCGCGCACCTCGTGGCGCAGCACCGCGGCGGCGCCGTGGCCCTGCCACGCCACCATCCCGGCCGCCTCGTCCCGCGACTCCTCATGGGCCCAGGCCACCTTCAGCACCAGATCGGCCCCGTCGGGCCCCGTCACCGGCGCCACCCAGGCGGAGGATCCGCCGGGCAGGAACGGCGCCGAGGCCGTCAGCGACCACCGCCGCAGCAGCTCCTCCACGATCCCCGGCAGACCGGCGCGCCAGGCCCGCAGGCCCGGGTCGGCGGACTGGGCCAGCAGCGGCGGCAGGGGATGACCGGCGATCAGCATCTGTGCAGGGTACGGGTCGGCGCTCCCCGGCCGGGCCGCTAGCATTCATGCGTGAAACCGTTCGTGCAGATCGCCACCCGCCCCGAGGACGACGTCGCCCTCACCGAGCGCGCCGCCGTGCTCGCCTTCACCGGCCTCGCCGAGGAGGATCTGCTCTGGGTGCGCCTGGACCGC
The DNA here is from genome assembly GCF_049266655.1 of Brachybacterium sp. UNK5269. GTDB lineage: Bacteria > Actinomycetota > Actinomycetes > Actinomycetales > Dermabacteraceae > Brachybacterium. The sequence continues at coordinate 3,479,771 of NZ_CP184883.1, read as the reverse complement.
GAGCCGTTCCCCGAGCTCCGCGCCGAGGACATCTCGGGGATCATCCTGTGCGGCAGCCCCTTCACCGTCTCCGATCCGGCGGAGACGAAGTCCGAGGCGCAGATCCGCGCCGAGGCGGAGATCTTCCGCGTCCTCGACCGGGTGGTGGCGGAGGACGTCCCCTTCCTCGGCGCCTGCTACGGCATCGGCACCCTCGGCACCCATCAGGGCGCCGTCATCGACCGCACCCACGGTGAGCCGCTGGGGGCGGTCGAGGTCGAGCTCACCCCCGCCGGCCGGGAGGACCCGCTGGTCGCGACCGCCGGCCTGGGTGACCGCTTCACCGGGCTGGTGGGGCACAAGGAAGCCGTCCACACCCTGCCCGAGCATGCGACGCTGCTGGCCACCGGCCGGTTCGCGCCGGTGCAGATGTTCCGCGTCGGCACCCGCCAGTACGCCACCCAGTTCCATCCCGAGCTGGACGTCCCCTCGATCATCGAGCGGGCCCGGGTCTACCGCGACCACGGGTACTTCTCGCCGGACGAGATGGAGGGCATCTTCGCGGCCCTGCGCAGTCAGAGCGCCGACGAGCCCCCGAAGCTGCTGCGCGCCTTCGCGACCCTGTTCGCCCGCTGACCGGCACCGGAGGGCGGGTCCTCGGCGTCGCCTAGCGGTGGATCGTCCCGTTCCGGCAGGTCATCACGCAGATCATGACGGTGCTCGGGTAGCGTCCTGCCTGTGCCCCGCTTCACCCCCGAACAGGTCCGGCGACGACAGCTCGTCGCCGGGGCGCTCGTCCTGCTCCTGGTGCTGGTGATCGGCGGCTGCACGGTCACCCTGCTCGGCGCGCTGCGCGGCGGGAACGGCAGCGACGCCTCCGCGGGCGAGCCCTTCCGGGCCGACGACGCGGCCATGATCGTCGAGGCCACCTCCGCCGACGCCGCCGTGCTCGCGAACCTGCCGGAGGGCATCGAACTGGCCGCGGACGAGGTCATGGGCATCGACGTCTCCAGCCACCAGGGCGAGATCGACTGGGCGCAGGTCGCGGGTGACGGCGTGGTCTTCGCCTACGTCAAGGCGACCGAGGGCTCCGGTTTCGTCGACAGCAGCTTCCGGCGCAACTGGGACGGCGCCCGCGCCGCCGGGATCACCCCGGGCGCCTATCACTACTTCACGCTGTGCTCGCCCGGCGCCGACCAGGCCGCGGACTTCCTCGCGGCCGCCCCGCCGGACGACTCGGCGCTGCCCCCGGCGCTGGACCTCGAGTTCGACGGCGCCTGCGAGGAGCGCCCCGAGGCGGCCCGCGCCCAGGCGGAGATCGACGCCTTCACCGCCGCGGTCGAACGGGAATGGGGCCGCCGGCTGGTCATCTACTCCTCGGTGGAGTGGCGCGACCACTACGGGCTGCCCGTGGCCGGCCCCCGCCCGGACTGGCTGTTCTCCGCGGGCGAGCGGCCCGAGCAGGAGGACTGGGCGGTGTGGCAGCTGCGCTTCGACGGCGACGTCGCCGGGATCAGCGGCGGGGTGGACATCGACGTGGCCCGGATCGAGGTGCTGCGCGACCAGGCCGCCATCGACGAGGGGGAGGCAGCGATCGAGCACGCCTCCACGGGAGCCTGAGCGCCCCTCGGCCCGGCAGCCCCTCAGCCCAGCAATCCCTCAGCCCGGCAGGTCCAGGCCGACCACGGTCTCCCGTTAGAGGCCGGCGACCAGGTCGTCGAGGACCGCGGTCCAGTGCTCGAGCAGCCCCTGCCGCTCGGCTGCGCCCAGCAGCCGCTCCTGGTGGATCCCGATCACCGTGCCCTCGGCGCTCTCCTGCAGGGTGACCTGGAAGACGGTCTCGTGGTCGAGGGTCTCCGGTGTCCAGCGCATGCGCAGACGCCGGCCGACGTGACAGCCGACCAGGCGGCCGCGGACGCGACCGTGCTGACGCAGCGGCGCGCCGACCATCTGCGGGACCGACTCGACGCCCAGCCACTGCGGGAGCCATTCGGCCAGCAGTCGGCGCCACACCTCCTGCGGCGGCGCGGGGACGGTGCGACGGACGCCGAGCTCCCACCCGGCGTCGGGGGAGAGGCCGACGGGACGATGCCTGGTCTCGGGCTGCATGGGGCCACCGTAGGGCGGACCGGGGGCCGGGGGACCGCCGGGCCCCGAGCCGACCTCAGGAGTTCGCCGTCGCGTCGCCGGGTGGTCACCCGGGCTCAGACCGCCTCGACCGCGGCCTTCACCGACCCCGCCCGGGTGAGGTCCCCGGAGAAGGTCTCGCCGTCGATGATCACCGTCGGGGTGCCGGGCGTGGTCTGTCGCGCGTGGGGTTCGGCGACCTGCTGGATCCAGGCCCGGTAGGTGCCCTCGGCCTGGCAGGCGGAGATGTCGATCTCGGCGGCGGTGCCGACGAGGTCCACCAGCTCCGCGTCGGTGAGGCCCTCGGGGCCGGGCTGGTTCTCGAACAGCGTGATCTCGGCCGGGAACCACTTCTCCGGGTTCTCCGCGTAGGCGCAGACCGCGGCGTGCGCGGCCCGTCCCGAGTAGCCGACCGGATCGGACACGTCATCGAGCATCGCCCGGGGGCGCATCCGCAGGGTGATCTGGCGATCCAGCGCCATCTGGATGAGGTCGTCGCCCTGGACGTCCCGGAAGGTCCGGCAGTGCGGGCAGAGGAAGTCGACGTACACGTCGACCACCGGACCGTCGTCGCTGGTGCTGAGCTGGAGGTAGGGCTGGTCGGCGGCGACGCCGGGAGGAGGGACGACGTCCGCCGGTGCGGCCGTCGGCGCGGTCGGGCCATCGGCGGTCAGGGCGGGGGCGGTCGGTGGGGAGCTGCTCGGCGCGGGTCTGGACGGAGCGGGACTGGGCGGAGCGCTGCCGGGCGGATCCGTGCCGGGCTCGGTCGGGCTCGCGGCGGTGGTCGCGACGGGGGAGGCGACCCGGGGCGCGCGCTCGACGTCGGAAGTCACCACCAGCAGGACCAGCCCGCCGACCACCAGGACCGTCACCAGCCCCAGGCAGGCCAGGGAGCCGACGATGCCGAGCACCAGCGGCATGCGGGATCTCTGAGGGTCCATGGCTCCGCCTCGGGTACGGGTCTGCGGCCAGGGGCGCGGCGCCCTGCCGGGGGCTCCGAGCCTAGCCCCGCCGCCCGGCGAGTGGCATCTGTCGGTGCGGGCGGGCACCCTGGGCCCATGACCATCCCCGGATTCCCGCCCGCCGACCCCTGGACCAACCTCGCGGACGGGGACGGGGACGGGGACGGGGACGGGGACGAGGTCGGGGGCGGGGCCTTCGCGGGCCCGCTGCTCCCGCTGCGCGCGGTGCACGAGCACCGTCTCGCGCCGGCCGATCCGACCGCCTGGCCCGCGACCCTGCCGCCGGTGCGCCAGATCCTCCGCGACGGCTGGGAGCTCGGCCAGGTCACGGTGCTGACCGGCGACAACGGTGCCGGCAAGTCGACGATCGTGGAGGCGATCGCGGGCGCGTACGGGCTGAACCCGGAGGGCGGCGGCACCGGAGCGATGCACTCCACCCGCGTCACCGAGTCGCCGCTCGCGCAGCACCTGCAGCTGGTGCGCGGGGCGGGCGCCGCGAAGTCCGGCTTCTTCCTGCGGGCCGAGACCATGCACTCCCTGTTCACCTACTACGAGGAGATCGGCGTGGGCGGGGTGATGCACGAGCGCAGCCACGGCGAGTCGTTCCTCGAGATCGTCGCCGAGCGCTCCCGGATCCGCGGGCTCTGGCTGCTGGACGAGCCCGAGTCGGCGCTGTCCCTGCCAGGCTGCCTGGCCCTGCTGGGACTGCTGCGCGACCTCGTCGCGGGCGGCTCCCAGCTGGTGCTGTCCACCCATTCCCCGGTGCTCGCGGCGCTGCCGGGCGCCGAGCTGTACGAGGTCGGCCCCTGGGGGCTGCGCCGCGCCGAGTACGACGACCTCGAGCTGGTGCGCACCTGGCGCAGCTTCCTGGACGCGCCGCAGAGGTTCCTGCGGCACCTGGGCTGAGCGGGCTGCTCAGGGCTGCAGGCGCCGTCGACCCCAGCCGCCGTCGGCCGCCCGTTCGTAGAGGATGCGGTCGTGGACGCGGTGCGCGCGCCCCTGCCAGAACTCCATCCGCCGAGGACGCAGCCGCAGCCCGCCCCAGAACTCCGGCCGCGGCACCTCACCGCCCGCGAAGCGCTGCTCGGCGGCGGCGTACTGCTCCTCGAGCGCCTCGCGGGAGCCGATCCCATGGGACTGGCAGGAGGCCCAGGCGCCCAGCTGGGAGCCGCGCGGTCGCTGCGCCCAGTAGGCGTCCGACTCGGCGGCGGGGACCTGCTCCACCGCGCCCTCGATCCGCACCTGCCGCTGCAGGGGGTACCAGGGCAGCAACAGCGCGGCGTGCGGGAGCGCGGCCAGCTCCCGACCCTTGGCCGAGTCGTAGTTGGTGTACACGACGACGCCGCGCGCATCGTGGCCCTTCAGCAGCACGGTGCGGGAGCGGGGGCGCGGCGTCCCGTCGGCGCCGAGCGCCACGGTCGAGAGCACCGCGGCCGACGGCTCCGGCAGGTCGCCGTGCTCGCTGCGCCGGGCGAAGGCCTCGCCCAGCCAGACGTCGAACAGGGCCAGCGGATCCGCGGGGGCGTCGTCGGCCAGCGACCCGGACAGGTAGTCGGTGCGCTCGCCCGCGAGGCGGCCGGTGGGGTCGGTGGTCATCTCGCCACCACCTCACCGGCGGCGATGCTGCGCAGGGCCGCCAGGTGCGCCTCGAAGTCCGCACGCCCGGCGGAGGTCAGCGCCACCCAGGTGAGCCGGCGCGCATCGGACCGCGCCGGGGAGCCCTCCTTGCGGATCCGGACCAGACCCGCCTCGGCGAGCACCTTGAGGTTCTTGGAGAGGTTCGCGTCCTTCAGCTCGAGGGCGTCGCGGAGCACCGCGAACTCGAGCTCGTCGACGGGGCGCAGCAGGCCGCAGATGCGCAGGCGCACCGGGGCGTGGATGACCTCGTGGAAGGCCGGGGCGGGGGAGCCGCTCACGGCAGCGCGCTCGCCGAGCGGGCGACCTCGCCGCGCAGGGCGTCGTCGTAGCGGCGGCCCAGCAGGACGGTCGCGACCCCGGCCAGGGCGGCCGGGACCAGCACCCACTCGGGCGAGCTGCCGCTGAGCTTGACCACCACCCCGGCGGCCATGGCCAGCAGCAGGATCCCGAGCATGGTCAGCAGCAGGCGCCGGCTGCGGGGGCCGACGGGGCTGGTGGTGGAGACCCCGTAGCGGCGCCGGTACGCGGCGAGAAGTGCGGGGATGCCGATCACGGCCAGCGCCACGACGATGGCGGAGGCGCTGCCGCGAAGAGCCTGGGCGGCGACGACCATGGCGACGATCACCCCCAGGGCAGGGTGGTACCACCACGGCGTCACCATCCGCTGGGCGAGGCGGGCGCCGTCGGTGTCGAGATCCGTGAGCGCGGCGCGGGCCTCGTCGGCGGTGAGCCGGCCCGCGGACCGGTCACGGCGGTCGTCCGGGTCGGGGGCGCCGACGGCGCCGAGGTAGTTTTCCATGACGGAAAGACTACCTATTGCTTGCCGCGATGGAAAGTGCTTCGGAGGCACGGGTGTCGAGGGTGGAGGAGCGGCCCCGGGGACGATCGCGCGGATCGTCCCCGGGCCGCCGCCTCAGGCGCCGGTCAGACGACCGCCGGCTCGTCGACCAGGCCGCGCCGGTTCGGGACGCAGTGGGTCATGGTCAGGCCCTCGACGTTGCGGGGACCGTTATGGCCTAGGTTGCGCAGCCGCTCCTGCTCCTCCTCCGTCAGCCGCTGCGTCACCAGCGGCTCGAGGTGCTTGACGTCCTCGACGGAGATGCCCAGGCCGTCGCCGACCCGTCGGCCGTACTCGTCGTCGGCCATGTAGAAGTGCCAGACCATGCGCTCCTGGATCGGGCGGTCGCACTGGGAGAGCTTGTCGACCAGGTTCGCGACCAGCTCGTCGCGCTCCCAGTCCTCCTGCAGGTGGTAGCGCTCCCCGGCCTGCTTGTAGTCGTTGGAGCGCTCGATCGGCGAGCGGGTCAGCCGCCCGGTGACCTCCGGACCGACGGAGGCGTGGTAGGCGGAGTCCCGCTCCGTCTCCCGCAGACCGCCGGTGATGCTCGGCTCGTAGTTGACGCTCGGGTTCTGCCCCGGGGCGGTGTCCACGTGGTACGTCATCTGGCCGTCGCGCTGGTTGGTCGCCACCCGCGCCTTGGGCTGGTTGACCGGCAGCTGCAGGTAGTTCGGGCCCACCCGGTGGCGCTGGGTGTCGGAGTAGGAGAACGTCCGCCCGGTGAGCATCTTGTCGTCGGAGAAGTCCAGGCCGTCCACCAGCACGCCGGTGCCGAAGGCGATCTGCTCGCTCTCGGCGAAGAAGTTCTCGGGGGCGCGGTCGAGCACCATGCGGCCCACGGGCTTGGGCTCGAAGAGCTCCTCGGGCCAGACCTTGGTGTCGTCCAGCGGGTCGAAGTCGAGCTCGGCGTGCTCGTCGTCGCTCATGACCTGGACCAGCAGCTCCCACTCGGGGTAGTCGCCGCGGGCGATCGCGTCGTAGAGGTCCTTGGTGTGGTGGCCGAGGTCCTGGGCCTGGATCGCGTCGGCGTCCGCCTGGGTCAGCGAGGCCACGCCCTGCTTGGGCATCCAGTGGTACTTCACCAGCACGCTCTCACCGGCGGCGTTGACCCACTTGTAGGTGTTCACGCCGAAGCCCTGCTGCGTGCGGTAGCTGGCGGGGATCCCGCGCGGGCTGAACAGCACGGTCACCATGTGCAGCGCCTCGGGGGACTGGCTGAAGAAGTCGAAGGCGCGGTTGGGCACCGAGGCCTGGTTGGTGACGGGGTCCGGCTTCTGCGAGTGGATGAAGTCGGGGAACTTCATCGCATCGCGGACGAAGAAGATGCCGAGGTTGTTGCCGACCAGGTCCCAGTTGCCGTCCTCGGTGTAGAACTTGATGGCGAAGCCGCGCGGGTCGCGGGCCATCTCCGAGGAGTCGCGGCCGCCCGCGACGGTGGAGAAGCGGATCGCCAGGTCGGTGCGCTTGCCCTCCTCCTGGAAGAGCTTGGCGCGGGTGTACCGCGAGATCGGCTCGTCGCCCCACCGGCCGTAGGACTCGAAGTGCCCGTAGGCGGTGGTGCCGCGGGCGTGCACGACGCGCTCGGGCACCCGCTCGCGGTCGAAGTGGCTCATCTTCTCGAGGAAGTGGTAGTTCTCGAGGGTGGCCGGTCCGCGCGAGCCGATGGTGCGTGTGTTCTGGTTGTCGTAGACCGGATGTCCCTGGCGGTTCGTCATCGGGGCCTGCGACGGGTCCCCTGCCGGCTGGCGGTGTTCGGTCATCGGTGCGGGTCTCCTCAACGATCTCTCCCGGGGCGGCTCCCCGGCATCGGTGTGTCCCGTCCCACTGTGGTGGGTTTCCCGGTGCGAGGCAAGGCGACGGCGGGCCCGGGCCGGACCGGTCGGTCGCGGCCGCGGGGGCAGTGATGGCGGTCGAGCGGTGGCCGGCGGCGGGCCGGAGCGCCCGGCCGCGAGAAGTACCGCCCAGGTGGAACCTTTCGGAGCCCGGCGGCGGCCGAGCGGCGGCCCGCGGTGGGCCGGAGCGCCCGGCGGCGGAAAGTACCTCCGGGCTGGAACCTTTCGGAGCCCGGCGGCGGCCGACGCGCCCGACTTCCCAACAGGTATATGCAACCCTTAGTATCACTAACGCGCATCGCGGCCCGCCCGTGCCCCCTGCCCGGAGCCGGGGCGGGGCCGCCCGGCGCTCGCCCGCAGACACCGTCGTCGAAGGAGAACCCCGTGCCCGAGGCCGTCATCGTCGCCGCCGCCCGCTCGCCGATCGGGCGCGCCCGTAGGGGGTCGCTGCGGGACGTCCGGCCCGACGACCTCGCCGCCCAGATGATCCGGGCCGCGCTGGACCAGGTGCCGCAGCTCGACCCGACCACGATTGACGACCTCCAGCTGGGCTGCGCGATCCCCGAGGGCCACCAGGGCGGCAACCTCGCCCGCACCGTGGCGGTGCGACTGGGCCTGGACACCGTGCCCGGGGCGACCGTCACCCGCTTCTGCGCCTCCTCCCTCGAGACCACCCGCGCCGCCTTCCACGCGATCGTCTCCGGCGAGGCGAGGGCCGTGATCTCCGCCGGGGTCGAGTCGATCTCCCTGAGCACCGGCAAGCTGATCGAGGAGGACGTGCGCGATCCCCTGTTCCGCCCCGCCTGGGAGCGCACCGAAAAGCGCGCCACCCGCGAGATCCCCGCCCCCTGGCACGACCCGCGCGAGGACGGCGAGCTGCCGGATGCCTACATCCAGATGGGCCACACCGCCGAGAACGTCGCCGAGCTGCGCGGCGTGAGCCGGCAGGCGCAGGACGAGTACGCGGTGCGCTCCCAGAACCGCGCCGAGGCCGCCATCGCCGCCGGCTTCTACGCGAAGGACATCACCCCCGTCACCTGCCCGGACGGCACCGTCGTCCGCACCGACGACTCCCCGCGGGCCGGCGTCACGCTCGAGGCCGTCGGCGCGCTCGAGCCCGTCTTCCGCCCCGAGGGCACGGTCACCGCCGGGAACTGCTGCCCGCTGAACGACGGCGCTGCCGCGCTCGTGATCATGGAGGCGCAGTACGCGCAGCAGCTCGGCATCACGCCGCTGGCCCGCGTGGTGGCCACCGGCGTCTCCGGCCTCAGCCCCGAGATCATGGGGCTCGGACCGGTCCAGGCAACCCGACGCGCGCTCGCGCTCGCCGGGATGAGCATGAAGGACATCGACCTGGTGGAGTTCAACGAGGCCTTCGCCGCGCAGGTGCTCCCGGCGGCCGAGGACCTCGGCATCGACCACGACCGGCTCAACGTCCACGGCGGCGCGATCGCGCTCGGACACCCCTGGGGCTCCACCGGTGCCCGCATGACCACCACCCTGCTGGGCGGCCTGCGCGAGCGCGACGGACGCTTCGGCCTCGCGACCCTCTGCGTCGGCGGCGGCCAGGGCATGGCCCTCATCATCGAGAGGATGAGCTGATGACCAGCACCGACTCCACCCCCGGGCACATCTCCCTGGGCGGGAACCCCGGCCCCCACGACGACCTGCGACGCGACTCGGTGGTGACCGAGCGCGCCGTCGTCTCGCCCCCCGACGCGACGGCCGCCACCCCCGCCGAGCTGCTGCCCGCCACCGCCGACCACTACGCCCTGTTCCAGGACGTCGCCGGCGAGGACCTGGCCGCCTGGGTCGCCGCCCGCTCGCTCGCCGACGAGGTGATGCCGCGGATCAACGACTGGTGGGAGCGCGGGGAGTACCCGATCGAGCTGATCGGACGCCTCGGCGAGCTGGACCTGCTCACCGACGGCCTCGACGTCCCCGGCCGTCGCACCCTCTCCCCGCTGGCCACCGGGCTGGTCTCGATGGAGCTGAGCCGACTCGACGGCTCCGTCGGCACCATGGTGGGCGTGCAGGGCGGGCTCGCGCTGCGCTCGATCATGCTGCTGGGCTCACCGGAGCAGAAGCAGCGCTGGGCCGAGCCGCTCGCGGCAGGCACCCGGTACGCCGCCTTCGCGCTCACCGAGCCCGACCACGGCTCGGACTCCGTCTCCCTGGAGACCGTCGCCCGCCGCGAGGGCGAGCAGTGGGTGCTGTCGGGCCAGAAGCGGTGGATCGGCAACGGCGCGGGCTGCCACCTCACCGTGGTCTGGGCGCGCGTCGACGACGCCTCCGATCCGGCGCTGCACGGCCAGGTCAGCGGCTTCCTGGTGGACCAGTCGCTGCCCGGCTACGAGGCCGAGGTGATCCGCGGGAAGGTCGCGCTGCGCGCCATCCACCAGGCCCACATCACCCTCACCGACGTGCGGGTGCCGCTGGCCGCGCGCCTGCCCGGCGCCCGCTCCTTCAAGGACACCTCGAAGGTCCTCTACGCGACCCGCGCGGGCGTGGCCTGGGGGGCGCTCGGCCACGCGGTCGCCTGCTACGAGGCCGCCCTCGAGCACGCCACCACCCGCATCCAGTTCGGCCGGCCGCTGGCCAGGGCCCAGCACGTCCAGGTGCGGCTGTCGGACATGCTGCAGAGCCTCACCTCGATGCAGCTGCACTGCCTGCGGCTCGCCGACCTCGAGGCCGCCGGGGCGATGCGCCCGGAGCAGGCCTCCCTGGCCAAGGTGCACAACACCCGGGCCGCCCGGGAGATCGCCTCGAACGCCCGCGACCTGCTGGGCGGCTCCGGGATCCTGCTGGAGAACCGGGTGATCCGCCACCGCAGCGACATCGAGGCCTCGCACACCTACGAGGGCACCGACACCATGCAGTCGCTGATCGTGGGGCGGTCGATCACGGGGGTCAGCGCCTTCGCGTGATCACCCGGGCCGGCCCGCCCGCCGCTCGCGCCGCTCGCGCCGCCCACGCCGCTCGAGCGCGATCACGTCCCGGGCGAAGGACACCACCAGCAGCCCCAGCGCGAGCACGAGGACCGCGGTGGCCACCCGCGTCGGCACCGCCGGCACCACTGCGAGCAGCAGGGCGACGCCCTGGGCGGCGCCGATCAGCCGTCGCAGGCGGCTGAAGGCCAGCGGCCGGGACAGCGCGGGACGCACCGCGGCCGCCGCGACGAACCCGTAGCGCATCAGCCCGAAGGCGAGCGCCCACGGGCCCACGACGGTGGCCGCGAGCACCGAGAGCACGAGGTTCAGGGCGGCGTCCGCCTCCATGTCGATGCGGGCGCCGACCGGGCCGGCGGTGCCGGTGCGCCGGGCGACGGGTCCGTCGAGCGCATCGGAGGCGAGGGCGGCGGCGATGAGGAGCGCGAGCGGCCAGGAGCGCGCGGGCAGCGCGCCGCCGAGGACCAGCACGGACGCCGCCGCGAGCGCACCGGCGGCCAGGTGGCGCAGCAGCGTCAACAGATCCGCGCTCGTGACCTCGCCCGGAGCGCGCGCCCTCAGGGTCGCGGCGGCAACCGGGCCGGGGGCCAGCGAGAGCAGGAGCGCGGTGGCACCGAGCGGCGCGGAGGCGGGGCCGGCGAGCGAGAGGATTACGATCCCCGACCCCAGCTGCCCGAGTGCGAGCATCGCGAGGACCGCTCCCACCCGGCGCAGGGGCCGGGGAGGGGTCGAGCCGGGCTGCGCCGTCGTCATGGGGCAAGAGTAGTGCTCCGCGGATGACCGCTCGCGTGAGCGCAGCCCGCTCCGGTGCTGCCGCCCGGGCCACCCGGCCCGGCGCCGTCAGTCCAGGGCCACGACCTCGAACTCGAGCATCCCCTCGGCCCGGGAGACGGTCGTGGACGGGTCCCGCGGCGCGCGCTGCGCGGCCCAGGCCCGGAAGCTCTCGTCGTCGGCCCAGCGGGTGATGACGTAGTAGCGGTCCTCGCCCGCGACCGGCCGCAGCAGCTCGAAGCCCTCGAAGCCGGGCGCCTGGTCGACGGAGTGCCTGCGCGCCGCGAAGCGCTTCTCGAGCTCTGCCTCCCGGCCTTCGGGAACGGCGAGCCGATTGATCTTGATGACTGTCATCGGGTCCTCTTCGTGATGTCTCGCCCGGAGCGGGCCGCCTCGATCCTCTCGTGCCCCGGGATCTGCCGACGGGGACCATCGGCCCGCGATGATCTCCGCAGCGACCTGCGGCGCAGTCACGGCGGTGGCGGTCCGATACCGTGAGACGGTCCGCCGGAACGGCGGTGGCAGCACCCTCCTCGAAAGGACAGCGGCTCCCCGACGCCGCATCACGACATGAGCCAGCCTCCCCAGCCCTCTGCCCCGCGCACGCCCCCGGATCCGCAGGACGGGGACGGTGCGGGGATGTCCGCTCCCGGCCGGGGCCGGATCGCCGCGATCGTCGGCTGTGCGCTGCTGGTGCTGGTGGCGATCCTCAGCCTGGTCGCCTTCTTCGGGGTCCGGGCGCTGGTGCCCGAGGAGCAGGGGGCTCCCGCGGGCGCGACGGCGCCCGCGGAGCCCGCCGAATTCACGGAGCAGCGGGTCGCGACCGTCTAGCTCGCTGGCTGGGAGAACGCTGGTGGCGACGGGGGCGCTCAGGCGCTGCCGGGCCGCGAGTCCTCGTCCCAGCCGGTCTGCGGGGTCCGGCAGTCCTCGCGGAACACGAACTGGGAGGGGAGCTTGCGCTCCCGGCTGGACCAGTCGATCGCGGGCCGGTGGGTGCGCTCGGGGAGGTAGCCCAGGCGGTAGACCGCCATCAGCTCGAGGTCGTCCGGGACGCTCAGCATCTCCACGATGCGCTGCCAGTTCTCCGGGACCTCCATCGGGAAGGAGACGAACTGGATGCCCATGCCCAGCTGGGTGGTGGTCAGCCAGAGGTTCTCCATGGCCGCGCCCATGCTGAACACCGAGTAGAAGCCCGACAGCGCCTCGGGCCGGTACTCGCCGCGCTCGAGCATCACCCCGATCAGCAGCGGGGATCCCGCCACCAGCTTGCGGTTCTCCTCGCCGAGCTTCTGCGGCACCCGCAGCCGGTTCATCATCCGCTGCCCCGAGTCGGTGAACACCTGCCCGGTGAAGGGCCGCAGCAGCGCCGGGAGCTTGTCGAACAGCATCCCGCTGCGTCTGGTGTCCATCTCCTTCTGGCTGAAGCGGAAGTACTTGCGGTAGCGGTGGAAGAAGGTGCCCTCGCCCATCACCTGCGTCATGCTCTCGCCGCTGATCGCGGCGACCTTCTCGATCGTGGCCCGGTCCTCGATCAGCACGAACCGCCAGGGCTGGCTGTTGAACTGCGACGGCGCGGCCGCGGCGGCGCGGATCAGCAGCTGCTGGTGCTCCTCGCTGACGGGGTCGGGCCGGAACGGTCCGTTGGTCGTGCGGCGGTTGAACACCGCATCGAGGAACTCCATGGTCACCTCCGGGCCAGGCAGAGAGCTGCCGCGTAGCTGGGCGCTGCGAGCATAGCCGTCCGGGCGTGCCGGTCCAGCGGCCGCGACCCGCGGCGCTGCAGCAGGACCAGGGCCGCGGCGGCCGGCAGCAGCGCCGGCGCCGAGCGGTCGCCCCGCACCGCCGCCACGGCGAGGGCGGCGCCGGTGGTGGTGGCGGTGACGATGAACAGGGCGTGGTGCACCCAGCGGGCATTGCCGGTGTCCACCCAGCCGGCCGCGACCGACAGGCCCAGTGCCGCATTGGCGGCGTAGCAGCCGGCGGCGAGGGAGACGGCGGTGCGGGCGTCGACGCGGGGCGTCCGCGACGGGCGCGCGAGCTGCCGGTCCTGACCGCTCATGCCGCCCCCTCGTGATCTTCCCGCGCGCGTCCGGTCGGCAGCACGTTCCCGGGCAGTATCCCCAAGTCCGCAGGAGAAGGCCACCTCCAGCGCGGGCCGGCGGTCCTCGGCGCCGGCCCGGGCCGCTGCACCGCGAGCTGCTCAGGGGGTGCGGATCGCCCCGAAGGCCAGTCGGCGCCGCAGCGCGAAGCCGAGCTTCTGGTAGCCGACGATCGCTGCGGTGTTCGACGCGGAGGCGTGCAGCAGCACCCGGTCGCCGCGCCGGTGGGCGTGGAAGGCGACGTCGAGCACGAGGCGCGAGGCGAGCCCCTGTCGGCGGTGCGCCGCGTCCACCGCGACGGCGCTGATCTCCGTCCAGCCCTCGGGGTGGAGGCGCTCACCGGCCATCGCCACCAGCGTCCCCTCGCGGCGGATGCCCACGTACCGCCCCAGCTCATGGGTGCGGGGCAGGAAGGGGCCCGGCCGGGTGCGCTCGACCAGGGCGAGCATGTCGGCGCTGTCGGCGGCGCCCAGCTCGACCGCCTCCTCGTCGGGGCGCGCCTCCAGCGCGGCGGTCTCCACCAGCTGCACCCCCGGGATCGAGAACACGGGCTCCCAGCCCGGGGGCAGCACCGGCTCGGCATGGGAGACGCCGACGCTCGCCCCGTGGCCGAACACCTCGAGGATCGCGTCCCACACCTCCGGATGCGCCCAGTCGCGCACCCCGACGAAGGGGGAGACGTCCTCCGGGTAGTGCAGGACCAGCTCGTTGCCGATCGCCAGGTGGGCGTGGTGCCCGGTCAGCGAGGACCAGGCGGGATTGTCGAGCACGGCCTGGTCCGGGAGCAGCATGCGGGGTCCTCGATCGGTGGCGGGAGGGGCGGGCGCGGCCGAGCGGCCGCGGCCGACACGCTACCCGCCCCGTCCCGCCCCGGGGCTCAGGCGATCAGACCGTCGATCTGGTCGATCGAGGTGCGCGCGCCCTCCTCCACGCCCATGTCGAGGACGGTCTGCAGGCCCTCCCGGCTCGGATAGCTGGTGGTGTAGACCGCCCGCGTCCCGCCGTCCTGCTCCGAGAAGGTGCTGACGCAGGTCGAGACCGGCAGGTCGGGGTTCGGGCTGAAGTCCTCGTGCGCGAAGCCGTCCTCGTAGGTGAAGGACCTCGGCTCCTCGACCGCGAGCACGTTCCAGTACCCGTGGTAGCGCTCGCCGTCGGGACCGGTCATGTAGTAGGTGACGCGGCCGCCCGGGGCGAGGCTGTGCTCGACCACGGTGGCGGGGAACCCCGGCGGGCCCCACACCTGCTCGAGCTGGCGCGGGTCGGCGTAGATCTCCCAGATGCGCTGCACCGGCGCGGCGAACTGCGCGGTGATCGTGATGGTGAGGCGGTCGAGGTCGTGGGCGATGTCGGTGACGGGCATGGTCATTCCTTCGGGTGGGGCGCGGTGGCCCGGTGGGGCGGGGTGTCGCGGGCCGCCTCGGCGGCGGCGCCGCGGGCGGGCTCCTCGGCCTCGAGGAGCTCGTCGATGCGGGCGATGTGCTCGCGTCGGGCGCTCTCCAGCGCGGTGAGCAGCTGGGAGGCGCTGCGCAGGATCCCGGCGTCGCCGCGGGCCAGGGTCTCGCGGCCGCTGCGGCGTCGGGTGATGAGCCCGGCCCGTTCGAGGGTGGCGACGTGCTTCTGCACCGCCGTCAGGCTCATCGGGTAGTTCCGGGCCAGGGCGGAGACCGACTGCTCGCCGTCGAGCACCCGACGCAGGATGTCCCGCCGCGTGCGATCCGAGAGGGCGTGGAACCAGGCGTCCGCGCGGTCGTCGTCGATCTCGTGCATACCCAGAACCTACAACCGTGCGGTTGTGGGTGCAAGGGGTCGGGACGACTCGGTGCGGCGGGGTGCGGGGCCTATGCTCGCGGCATGGCACCGGAGCGGGGCACCCCCGCCGGCTACGACTGGGAGGATCCGACCGGCGCGACCGCGCCGGATCCGTTCCGCCTGCCCGACCATGCCGCGGATCCGCAGTCCGGGCGCTCCGGCGCCGGGATGGTCGGCGCCGCCCCCGGGCCGCGCGGCGCGCTGCCGCCGTGGGCGATCGTCGCGATCGTGCTCGTGCAGGCGGTGGCGTTGGTGGTCGCCGTCGGCCTCGTCGTCGGCGGACTGCAGCGGCTGTTCGGGACCGAGGCCGCGCCCTCGGGCGCCGCGGCCACCCAGCAGGAGCCGACGACCGACGCGACCGGACAGGAGCGCGAGCCCGGCACCGTCACCGACGCCGCCGGAAGGGAGCTGACCGACGGGACCGGCCACTACGACGACCCGGCGACCGTCGGCGTCCACACCTTCGCCTGGCCCACCTGGACCGACGGGACCCTCAGCGTCACGGCGCAGGAGGTCGACCTCGCCGCGACGCTGCCGGGGGACGGCCCGCCGGGCGTCGTCCAGGACGGCTTCCGCGTGGTCCGTGTCGCCTACGAGGTCCGCTACGAGGGGCCGGGGCAGCTCGCGCCCGTCGAGGAGCTCTGGCTGAGCGGGGAGTCCGAGCGCACCTTCTTCCCGGACGTCGCGGAGGGACTGGTGGCGGACCCGGTCTCGACGATCGGACCCCTCCGCAGCGGGCAGAGCGCCCGCTTCCACAGCCTGTTCATCGTCCCCGCGGACGAGCTCGCCGGCTTCCGGCTGGGCGTGGAGACCTTCGGCGGCGAGGTGCTGTACTTCGCCGCCGCCTGAGCCGCTGCCTGAGCCTCCCGGGCCGCCGGCGGGGTCGCGGACGGTGGACACCCGGCGCCGGTCTGAGGCATGATCTTTGTGAAACCCGCGGTATCAGACACTCGCCCGGGATCCGCCCGCCCTCGACGGAGAGAGCCCACTGATGAGCAGCTACACCGAGCACGTCACCCGAGTGCTCACCGAGGACCGCGAGCATCCCGGGCTGGGAACCGTGGCCGTGCTGACCTTCGCGCCTCCCGAGGGGCAGGAGCGCCGCCCCGCGACCCTCGGCCCGCGCTCCATCGGGGCCGTGACCGGGGCCATCGCCGCGGCGCTGGACCGCGCCGAGGCCGGCGAGATCCAGGCGATTGCGCTGACCGGCACCGGGCGGGTCTTCCTCGCCGGCGCCGACCTGTCGATGTTCTCCGACCCCGCCGCGGCGGCGGACGTCGGCCCCATGACCCGCGCCGCCCACGACCTGCAGATCCGCGTGCGCACCAGCCCGGTCCCGGTGCTCGCCCACCTCAACGGCGTCGCCCTCGGCGGCGGCCTCGAGGTGGCGCTGATGGCCGACGTGCGCACCGCCGCGCCGGAGGCGCGGGGACTGGGCCTGCCCGAGACGAGCCTCGGCATCCTGCCCGGCTGGGGCGGCACCACGCTGCTGCACTGCGTCGTCGGCGCCGAGCACGCGGTGCGGATGATCCTCGAGGACCCCGCCCGTGACCACCAGCTCAGCGCCGAGCAGGCGCTCGAGATCGGCCTGGTCGACGAGCTTGCCGCGGACCTGGACGAGGCGCTCGACGAGTTCGCGGCCCTCGTCGCCGCGCACGTCGACGTCGACGAGACCGACCTCGACATCCTCGACCCCGCGGTCGCGACGACCGCGGCCGACCCCGCCGCCCCCGGTGCCTGGGGCGGCCGCCCCGCGCCGCTGCCCGAGGCCGGCAGCCCCGAGGCCGAGGCCCTGCTCGACGCGCTCGACGCCCCGCACTCCGCCGCCGAGACCCGCCGCGCCTGGGCCGCGCGGCTGGAGACCCAGGGAGCCCCCGCCGTCATCCGCGCCCTCGAGCTGCTGCAGCAGCTGCCCGGCTCCACCCTCGAGGAGGCGCTCGGCCGCGAGGCGGACACCCTCGCCCAGCTGGTCCGCAGCGACGCCGCCGCCGGCTCCCTGTACTCCGCGGAGCTGCTGCGGCGCGGCAGGCCCGGCCGCGCCCCGGTCGAGGGCGCCCGCGAGATCCGTCGGGTCGGCGTTGCCGGCGCGGGCCTGATGGCCTCCCAGATCGCCGCGCAGCTCGCGCTCGGCCTGCAGGTGCCGGTGGTGATGCGCGACCTCGACGAATCCCTCGCCGCCAAGGGCCTGGCCGCGGCGCGCGACGTCGTCGCCCAGGCCGCCGCCCGCGGCCGCCTCGACGAGCAGGACGCCACCCGGATCGCCGCGAACCTCTCGGCGACCACCGACCTGCAGGACCTCGCCGGCTGCGACCTCGTGCTCGAGGCGGTCCCCGAGGTGCTGGCGATCAAGCAGTCCGTCTTCGCCGAGCTCGAGAGCGTGCTGGAGCCGGACGCCCTGATCGTCACCAACACCTCCTCGCTGTCGGTGACCCGCATGGCCGAGGGCCTCGCCCATCCGCAGCGGGTGCTCGGGCTGCACTTCTTCAACCCGGTCGCGAAGATGCCGCTGGTGGAGGTGATCCACACCGACGCCACCGACGAGACCACCCTCGCCACCGGGCTGGAGGTGGTACGACGCCTGCGCAAGTTCGCCGTGCGCAGCGCCGACGCCCCGGGCTTCATCGTCAACCGGCTGCTGTTCCGGGTGCTGGGGGCGGTGCTCGCCGCGGTCGACGCCGGCGCCGATCCGGTGGAGGTCGACGCCTCCCTCGACCCGCTGGGCCTGCCCATGCGCCCCTTCGCGCTGCTGGACCTGGTGGGGCTCGCCGTCGCCGACCACGTGGGCCAAGTTCTCGTCCAGGAGCTCGGCGACCGCTTCCACGCCTCCCCGGGCCTGACCGCGATGGCCGAGCGCAGGGCGCACTTCACCGAGCGCAGCAGGACCTCCGTGCATCCGGCGGTCTCCCCGACGGTGGCCGAGGTCTTCGCCGCCACCGGCGCGGCGGAGGCCGCCCTCGGCGACGCCCTGCTGGAGCGGGTCCAGGACGGACTGGCCGAGGAGATCGCGCTGATGCTGGACGACGGCGTGGTCGAGCGACCCGAGCAGATCGACCTCGCGCTGATCCTGGGCGCGGGCTTCCCCCGGCACCGGGGCGGGATCACGCCGTACCTCGATGCGGTCGGGGCCTCGCAGCGGGCGGCCGGGCGGACCTTCCACGGGGAGCTGTTCACCGCGGGTCGCTGAGCGGGCGAAGGACCGCGACGGCATCGTGACCGGATAGCGATCTGCGCCTCCTGAACGCCGCCTGGGTGCGCCGTGCGATGTGCGAACGGGCCCCGGGGGCCCGGCTCGAGCAGGACGTGCCAGCAGAGAGGGGACGGCGCCGACGGGGGCGCCGGAGCAGAACATGTCGCAGCCACCGCAGAACGGATGGGGCCAGCCCTCGCCCGCAGATCCCTACGGCCAGTCCTTGCCCGAGGGCGGGTACGGCCAGCAGGGCAACGGAGGGCAGGCCTCTCCGAACGGCGGGTACGGCCAGGACTCCTCCTTCGCGCCGAGCTTCGGCAACGGCGGCGCCCAGGCCTACGCCCCGCAGGGCGCCGCCCCGAAGAAGTCCAGCAAGCTCCCGCTCATCATCTGCGCCGGCTGCGCGCTGCTCGCCCTGCTGCTGATCATCGTCGGCGCCGGCATCTTCCTCTTCGCCCAGGGCGGCGGCGAGCCCACCGGCGGCGAGACCACGCAGGTGGAGACCACCACCGAGGAGGCGAGCACCGAGGAGGTCACCTCGGAGGAGGCGACCACCGAGGAGGTGACCTCGGAGGAGGCGAGCACCGAGGAGACCCCGGCGGGGGACGGTCAGGGCACCAAGGACAACCCCTACCCCTCGGGCCAGATGTTCACCCTCGAGGACGGCGAGGGCGGCACCTACGACGTCACCATCGGAGCCGTGGACTGGGCCGCGACCGACAAGGTCATGGAGGCCAACGAGTTCAACACCGAGCCGGCCGAGGGCGAGACCTACATCCTGATCCCCGTCGACCTCACCTACCACGGCAGCGGGGAGGCCGAGCCCTTCTTCGCGGTGACGGTCGAGTACGTCACCAACGGCGGGAACACCTTCTCCGACCAGGGGACGGTGACCCCGAACAGTGCGTTCGACGTGGGAACCCTCCACGACGGAGGCTCGGGCAGCTGGGAGATCGGCATTCTCGTCCCCGAGGACCAGGTCCAGGACGGGGTGCTAAAGGTTGACGTGCTGTTCAACTTCGACAGCGAGCCGGTGTGGGTGGCCGCCGCCTGACCCGTCCCGGCTGACAGCGAGCGGCGGGGGGGCCGCGCCGGCGTCAGCGCCGAGGCGCCGCCCAGGCCTCCAGCCGCTCGAGCGCCTGCTCGATCGTGCTGCGGCTCTTGCAGAAGGCCAGGCGCAGGTACGAGCCGGCCTCCCCGGCGTGCCCCTCGCGGTAGAAGGCCGACAGCGGGATCCCCACCACGCCGGCCTCCTCGGGCAGCCGATCGGCCAGCGCCTCGGCGTCGGTCTCGCCGAAGGGGGAGGCGTCGGCCACCGTGAAGTAGCCCGCCGCGGGCACGCTGACGCGGAAACCGATCTCGCGCAGCCCGTCGGTGAGCAGGTCGCGTCGGGCCCGGAGATCCGCGGCCAGGTCGTGGAAGGTCGAGGCAGGCATCCGCAGCCCCACCGCCACGGCGGGCTGGAACGGCGCCCCGGAGGAGTAGGTCAGCCACTGCTTGACGCCGGTGATGGCGGTGACGAGCTCCGGGCGGGCGGTGAGCCAGCCGATCTTCCAGCCGGTCACCGAGAAGGTCTTGCCGGCGGAGGAGATCGAGACGGTGCGGTCCTGCGCCCCGGGCAGGGTCGCGATCGGCCGATGCGCGGGGCCGAAGGTGAGGTGCTCGTACACCTCGTCGGTGACGATCAGCGCGTCGTGGCGCACCGCCTCGTCGACGATCACCTGCAGCGCCTCCGCCCCGAGCATCAGCCCGGTCGGGTTGTGCGGGGTGTTGACCAGCACCATCCGGGTGCGCTCCGAGAACGCGGCGCGCAGGTCCGCCGCGTCGACGTCCATCACCAGGTCGCCGGTGGTCGCGTCGAGGCCGATGCTGAGCGGGACCGTGCGGTGCACGCCCCCGGCCAGTGCGATCACCGCCGCGTACTCGTCGTAGAAGGGCTCGAGCGTGATCACCTCCTCGCCCGGCGCGACCAGCGCGAGCACGGTGGCGGCCAGCGCCTCGGTGGCACCGGTGGTCACCAGCACCTCGCGGGCGGGATCGACGCCCAGCCCGTACCACTGGGCCTGGTGCGCGGCGATCGCCTCGCGCAGCACCGGCTCCCCGGTGCCGGGCGGGTACTGGTTGCGGCCCGCGCGGATCGCGGCGATCGCGGCCTCGGCGACCGGCGGGGGAGGCTGGTCGTCGGGGAATCCCTGACCGAGGTTCAGGGCGCCCAGCTCGGCGGCCCTCGCCGAGGAGCGGGCGAAGACGGTGGGGCGGGCCACGCCGTCCCTCAGCAGGCCGGCGGCGGCAGCGGCGCGGGTCCAGGGGCCGGTGATCTCCATGCCCCCGAGTCTGTCAGAGACGGCCCGAGGCGGCGCCGGCTGCCGCGGTGCATCCCCCTCCCGGGACTACGGTGGGCGCAGACCCCGAGCGAGGAGCGGAGGCCGACATGGAGATCATCGTCCGACCCGGCGACATCACGCGCGAGCGCACCGACGCGATCGTCAACGCCGCCAACTCCAGCCTGCTGGGCGGCGGCGGCGTCGACGGGGCGATCCATCGCGCGGCCGGCCCCGAGCTGCTCGCCGCCTGCCGCCGGCTGCGGGAGACGACGCTGCCGGAGGGGCTGCCCGCCGGTCGGGCCGTCGCCACCACCGCGGGGGACCTGCCCGCCCGCTGGGTCATCCACACCGTCGGCCCCGTCCACTCGGTGCGCGAGGACCGTTCTGAGACCCTGGCCTCCTGCTACCGGGAGAGCCTGCGGGAGGCCGCGCGGATCGGTGCGGCCAGCGTCGCCTTCCCGGCGATCTCCGCCGGCGTCTACGGCTGGCCGATGGACGACGCCGCGCGGATCGCCGTGCAGACCGTGCGGGCCGGCACCGAGGAGGTGGGCGAGCAGATCCGCAGCGTGGTGCTGGTGCCCTTCGGCGAGGCCGCGGAGCGGGCGTTCCGGCACTGGGTCGACGCGTAGCACCCGGGCCCGGGCCGGGGCGGATCAGCGGTTGGAGCGGCGGCGGATGTTCTCGATGAGGATCGGCATCAGGTGCTGCACCGTGGTGTCGGCCTTGCGCAGCGAATGGGCGTACGCGCGGGCATGCTTGCGCACCAGGCGGCTGGTGACGATCGTGGCGCCGGCCTCCGCGATGGCGCCGTAGTCGGCGTCGGCCGGAGCCATGGCGCGCAGGTAGTCGTCGCTCGCCCCGAGCAGAGCGGCCTCGACCCACTCGCGGACCACGGGCCGGGTGCGGTGCACCGTGAACCAGCGCTCGACGGCCTGCTCGAGATCGTCGGCGTCGGCCTGCAGGTTCCGCAGCCGGCTGCGGTAGTCGCGCAGCGTCTCGGTGAGCTCGGTGGCGAGCTCCTCGTGCCAGTCGTCGAGGTCCGACTGCTCGATGAGAGCGAGCGCCGAGCGGTGCTTGCGGGGCAGCTCCGCGATCTCGGTGAAGCTCTGCGTGTAGAGGGGGCGCTGGAGGGTCAGCAGCAGCGGCTGCACGATCCGCAGGGAGACCCGCCGGGCGACCTTGCGGGAATGGCGGCGGTTCGCCCAGATGTCCAGCAGCCACAGGGCCAGGCCGATGATCAGGCCCGTGATGCAGCCGATGACCATGTCCGGCCAGAAGGTGGACCAGTCACCCGGCCAGGACGGGCCCTGGGCGAGCAGCGGGGAGGCGGGCAGCGGCACGGTCAGCGGCGCGGGAAGACGAAGCGGCCGTAGGTGACGTACCGGAAGGACGTCGAGACGACCTGGCCGATCAGCGTGCCGGAGACGTTGTCGGCCAGCACCGAGTCCAGCCCCAGCACGTACCGCGAGAACGCCAGGCAGGAGAGCTGGAGACCGGCGGCGATGAGGTTGATCAGGACGAACAGCGCGATCGAGCGCGCGGTGTCCGGCCGCGGCCGGTCCCCGAAGGTCCACAGGCGGTTGCCGAGGTAGGTCAGGCAGGAGGCCACGGCGATGGTGAGCAGCTTCGCGGTCAGCGGGCTGCCGTGCATCAGGCCCTCGCCCCAGCCGTGCGTGGGATCCCAGAACACCAGCAGGTTGTACATCGCCGCATCGAGCAGGAACACGATCCCGCCGACCACCAGGAACTTCAGCGTCGAGGCCAGGTGCGCATCCACCAGTCTCCGGGCGCGACCGACGGTCGGCCCGTCGGGGCCGGGGCGGGGGGCGGCAGGCCGCGCGGTCTCCGCGGTGCTCGGATCCGGGGTCAGCACGCACGGCACTGTACCGGAGGCGCTACGATCGAGCCTCTGCCGCAGCGACGGGCCGGGGCGACCTCACAGAGGGCCCCGGACCCTGGGAGCGCGCGGCACGACCGATGCGACGGGCCGGCCGGACCCCCGAGGGGAGCCGGACCCTGGGAGCGCGCGGTCACGGCCGCTGCGACGGCCCCGCCGGCAGGGCCGACGGGACCTGGGAGCGCGCGGCCCCGTCATCGACACATTCCAGGAAGGCACCCATGACTCACGTCGCCCTCACCATCGCCGGCTCCGAGACCACCGGAGGCGCCGGCGCGCAGACCGACCTCAAGACGTTCCAGCAGCTCGGCACCTTCGGCACCGCGGCTCTGACCTGCATCGTCTCCTTCGATCCGCAGAACGACTGGGGTCACCGCTTCGTCCCCGTGGACCCGCAGGTGATCGCGGACCAGATCGAGGCGACCACCGCCGCGCACGACATCGACACCGTCAAGATCGGCATGCTCGGCACCCCGGCCACCATCGACACCGTCGCCGCTGCGCTCGCCGAGCGCAGCTTCACGAACGTCGTGCTGGACCCGGTGCTGATCTGCAAGGGCCAGGAGCCCGGCGCGGCCCTGGACACGGACAACGCGCTCAAGGAGAAGATCCTGCCGCTGGCCACCTTCGTCACCCCCAACCACTTCGAGGCGCTCTCCCTGTCGGGCATGGAGCGCATCGAGTCGGTCGAGGAGCTCACCGAGGCGGCCCGGCGCATCCACGACGCCTACGGCGTGACGGTGCTGGCCAAGGGCGGCGTGGTGCTCGAGGGCCCCGACGCGGTGGACGTGTTCTACGACGGCGAGCAGACCGTCGAGCTGCGCAGCCCGAAGATCGGCGAGCACCGGGTCTCCGGCGCCGGCTGCACCCTGGCCGCGGCGGTCACCGCCGAGCTCGCCAAGGGCGCCACCCCGCTCGAGGCCGCGCGGACCGCGAAGGCCGTCGTCGACAGTGCCATCGAGCACCGCCAGGGCGGCCACACCCCCTTCGAGGCGGTGTACCAGGGCGAGTACCGCCCCACCGCCTGATCGACGTCCCCGCCCGGGCGGCGCCGCGCCTGGGCGGCGCATCGATCGGGTCAGGTTCTGTTCCAGATCCGCGCGGATCTGGAACAGAACCTGACCCGATCCGGCGGCGGCGCCCGGCGGAGTCGCACCTCACGGCGGGGCGGCCCCCGATCACGAAACCATTCCGAAGCGCGAGCAGGTGTATCGCCTTCTGGACAGATGCCGGATCGCCCCCCATCCTCGAGAGATGAGCGAGAGCATCACGACCCCCGGCGGGCACCGGGCGGACGCACCCACGTCGGCGGCGCCCGCGGCCTCCGCGCAGCGCCCCAAGGAGATCGGGGACGCCCTGATCTCGGCGCGCGGGGTCGACAAGTTCTTCGGCGACTTCCAGGCGCTGAAGAACATCGACCTGGACATCCACCGCGGTGAGGTGGTCGCGCTGATCGGCGCCTCCGGCTCCGGCAAGTCGACCCTGTGCCGCTGCCTGAACCGTCTGGAGACGATCACCGCCGGCGAGATCACCATCGACGGCGAGCTGCTGCCGGAGGAGGGCCGGGCCCTGACCCGGCTGCGGGCCGACGTCGGCATGGTGTTCCAGAGCTTCAACCTCTTCCCGCACCTCAAGGCGATCGACAACGTCACCCTGGGCCCGCGGAAGGTGCGCGGGGCGAGCAAGGCCGAGGCCGACCAGCAGGCCATGGAGCTGCTCGAGCGGGTGGGGCTCGCCGACAAGGCGAACTCCCTGCCCACGGCGCTGTCCGGCGGCCAGCAGCAGCGGGTGGCGATCGCCCGCGCGCTGGCCATGAAGCCCAAGGCGCTGCTCTTCGACGAGCCCACGTCCGCGCTGGACCCCGAGGTCATCAACGAGGTCCTCGACGTCATGACCGAGCTCGCCGAGCAGGGGATGACGATGCTCGTGGTCACCCACGAGATGGGCTTCGCCCGCCACGTCTGCGACCGCGTGGTCTACATGGACCAGGGCGAGATCGTCGAGCAGGGCGCCCCCGAGGAGTTCTTCACCGCCCCGCGCAGCGCCCGCGCCCAGGCCTTTCTCAGCAAGATCCTCGCCCACTGATCGATCCCAGCGAACCGCACGAGCGCCCCCGGCAGCCGCCGGATCCCCAGCAGCCATCGCCTCACCAGGGGCGATACGAGAAGACGGAGAGATCCATGACCACCACCAGCTTCCGACCCGGCCGACGCGCCGTGGTCGCCGCCGCGGCCGCCCTGCCCCTCGGAGCGGCCCTGGCCGCCTGCTCCTCCGACACCGGCGAGGGCCCCGACCTCGGCGGCGGCGAGGGCGGCGGCTCCGACGGCGGCGGCGCCGAGGGCAGCGCCTTCGACGACGCCGTGGCCTCCGGCCCGCTCGCCGCGGAGGACGCCGTCGCCGCCAGCGCCTGGGCCACCGCCATCAAGGAGAAGGACCAGCTGATCCGCGGCGGCACCCTCGCCAACCAGGTGTTCTCGCTGGCCAGCACCTCCGGCGGCCGGCCCACCGGCTTCGACGCCGGCATCACCCAGCTGCTGGCCCGCTACATCCTGGGCGAGGGCGGCGAGGAGAAGGTCGAGTACATCGACACCACCGTCGAGACCCGCGAGACGCTGGTCCAGAACGGCACCGTGGACTGCGTGATCGCCACCTACTCGATCACCCCCGAGCGGCTCGAGGTCATCAACTTCGCCGGCCCGTACTACCTCTCCGGCACCGCCATCCAGGTGCGCACCGAGGACGCCGAGACGATCACCGGCCCCGAGGACCTCACCGGGCTGAACCTCGTCACCCAGGCCAACTCCACCGGCATCCAGGCCATCGAGGAGTTCGTGCCGGACTACGACCCCGAGAAGGTCCAGACCCTTCCGGACAACGAGTCCTGCGTGGCAGCCCTCAAGCAGGGCCGCTCCGACGCCTACGTGCTGGACCAGGGCGTGCTGCTGGGCAACTCCGCCGCGGACCCCGACGTCACGGTGGTCGGCGAGCCCTTCGTCGATGACCCCTACGGCATCGGCCTCTCGAAGGAGGACGAGGACGCCCTCGACTTCGTCAACACCTTCCTGCAGGAGATCATCGACTCCGGCACCTGGGAGTCCCTGTGGACCGCGACCGTCGGCGAGGTCATCGACGGCGAGGCCCCCGAGCCGCCCGTGCCCGGCGAGCTGCCCGCCTGATCTGCACCATCCCCGCCGGCGGCGGGACGGGCCCCGCGCGCGCTGAGCCCGCGGCCCCGAGCCCGTCCCGCCCCCGGCACCGACCGCACGAGAGGACCCCATGGAAGAGATACTCCTGTTCGTGCGGGAGAGCCTGGCCCTGCTGCGGGACAATCTCCCGCTGCTCGGCCAGGGCATCGCCACCACCGTCGCACTGACCGTGCTCGGCTACGTGTTCGCGCTGGTCCTGGGCACGATCCTGGCGGTGTGCCGGGTCAGCCCGATCCCGCCGCTGCGCTGGGCCTCCACCGTGTACGTCGAGATCTTCCGCAACATCCCCCTGCTGAGCCTGCTGATCCTGATCGCCTTCGGCCTGCCCGACGTGGGTCTGGTCCTGCCGTACTTCTGGTGCGGGGTGCTGGGCCTGACCCTCTCGTCGGCCGCCTTCGTCTGCGAGAACGTGCGCTCGGGCATCAACACCGTGCCCATCGGCCACGCCGAGGCCGCCCGCTCGATCGGGCTGGGCTTCTTCGGCACGCTGCGCTTCGTGGTGCTGCCCCAGGCCTTCCGCACCATGGTCCAGCCACTGGTGAACGTCTTCATCGGCACCGTGATCGGCTCCGCGCTGTGCTCCGCGATCGCGGTCACCGAGATCACCTGGGTCACCCAGACACTCAACATCCAGTCCGGCCGGGCCGTGGTGATGTTCCTGGTCGCCGGCGCCGTGTACCTGGGCATGTCGCTCGGCGGGGCGGCGCTCGGCAACGTGATCGAGCGGGCCGTGTTCCCGGGCGATCAGCGGGGCCGCTCGCGCGCCCGCAGCACCCTCGACGTCGCGGCAGGAGCCCAGGCATGAGCGCGCGCACCGGTTCCGCGACCGCCACCCAGGTCCTCTTCGACGCCCCCGGCCCCAGGGGCCGGCGCCGCATCCTGCTGATCTCGGTCCTCAGCGTGGTCGTGATCCTGGCCCTGCTCGGAGCCGGGCTCTGGCAGTTCCAGCGCAACGGCCAGCTGGATGCCGACAAGTGGATCGTCTACCTCCGGGTCGACTACCTGGCCTTCCTCGGCCAGGGCCTCTGGGGCACCCTGAAGGTCACCGCCGCGGCCGCCGTCGTGGCCTTCCCCTTCGGCCTGCTGCTGGCGCTGGCCCGGCTGTCGCGGTTCTCCCTGCTCAGCGCGGCGGCCACCACCTGGATCGAGTTCTTCCGCGGCATTCCGATGCTGCTGGTGGTCTACGCCTTCCTGCTCGCCCTGCCCGCCTTCGGCGTGACCTTCCCGCGGTTCTGGATGCTGGTGATCCCGATGATCCTGGTCTCCGCCGCGAGCACCGCCGAGGTGTTCCGCGCCGGCATCAAGGCCGTCGACAAGGGGCAGCACGAGGCCGCGGCCGCGATCGGCCTCAGCCGCCGCGACGCCATGGTCGCGGTGGTACTGCCGCAGGCGGTGCGCCTGGTCCTGCCCAGCCTGATCCTGGCCCTGGTCACGCTGCTGAAGGACTCCACCCTCGGCTACGTGGTCAGCTACAACGAGCTGCAGTTCCAGGGCAAGACGCTGGTCTCCATCACCCGCTACCTGGTGCAGACCTACCTGGTCGTCTCGCTGATCTACATCGTCATCAACTTCCTGCTCACCCGCGTGGCACTCGCGCTCGATGCGAGGATGAAGGCCCGCGCGGCCGCAGGCTGAGCGGCTCGCCCGGCCGCTCCGCCCCCACCGCCCCTCCGGAAAGCTGGTCCCGCCCATGTGCCGCCTGCTCGGTGTCGTCTCCCGTGAGCCCATCTCCCTCGACCGCGCGGTCGCCGAGGAGATCGAGCCCTTCACCGCCCAGTCCGAGGTCCACGGCGACGGCTGGGGCGTGGCCTGGTTCGCCGCCGAGGATGCCGAGGTCGCGCTCGCCGCGGGCGCCCACGACCCCGGACTCCCGCTCGCCAACCCCCGTCGGCCGCAGATCCACCGCCACCTGGACCGGGCGCGCGAGTCCGCCGCCTACCGCGAGGCGGTCGGCGCCGCGACCGGCCCGATGATGCTCGTGCACCTGCGCAAGGCCAGCCCCGGCCTGCCCCTGCAGCTGACCAACACGCACCCCTTCCGCGAGGGCGAGAGGGTCTTCGCGCACAACGGCCAGTTCGACCTCTCACCGGAGCTGCGCGAGGCGGTGCTCGCCCGCGGCGGCCGCACCCCCGAGGGCACCACCGATTCGGAGCTCTTCTTCTCCCTGATCGAGCTCCACGCCCGCGAGGCCGATGCGGCCACCGCCGTGCAGCGCGCCGCCGCGGACATCACCGCGCTCTGCCTCGAGCACGGCACCCGGGTCCCCGAGGCGCTGAACTGCCTGTACATGACGCCCGACGTGATGATCGCCTACCAGCAGTCCGATCCCGCCCAGGCAAAGCCGCACCATGAGGTGGACAACTACTCGCTGCGCTACCGGATCGATGCCGAGCGGGTGATCGTGGCCTCGACCGGCATCGAGCAGACGAACTACCTCGAGGTGGGGGAGGGCCAGGCCCTGGTCATCGACCGCCGTGACCTCAGCGTCTCGGTGCGCCCGGCCCTCGCCGCGGCAGCGGCCTGAGCGGCAGGGCGCGCGGTGACACGGGCCGGCGGGGCACCCCGGTGCCCTGCAGGGGGATCTGGGTACAGTGTGCCCGCCGGCAGTGATCGCTCGTCGGACCGCCGCCGCTGGGAGGCCCTGTGATCGGATTCGAGCACGTCCGCAAGGAGTACCCCGGAGGCACCGTCGCGGTCGAGGACTTCAGCCTGGAGATCGCCTCCCACGAGTCCGTGGTGCTGGTGGGGACCTCCGGCTCCGGCAAGACCACCCTGATGCGCATGGTCAACCGGATGGTCGACCCCACCTCGGGGCGCGTCCACATCGACGGCGACGACGTCGCGAGCCTCGACGCGGTGCAGCTGCGCCGCAGCATCGGCTACGTCATGCAGGCCTCCGGGCTGCTCCCGCACCGCACCGTGCTGGACAACATCACCACCGTGCCCGTGCTGCGCGGCACTGCGAAGCGGGAGGCCCGCGCCCGCGCCCAGGAGCTGATGGAGACCGTCGGCCTGGATGCCGCGCTCGCCTCCCGCTACCCCGCGCAGCTCTCCGGCGGCCAGCAGCAACGGGTGGGGGTGGCCCGCGGACTCGCCGCCGACCCCAACATCCTGCTGATGGACGAGCCCTTCGGCGCCGTCGACCCGATCGTGCGCAGCGAACTGCAGCTCGAGCTGCAGCGCCTGCAGCGGGACCTGCGCAAGACCATCGTCTTCGTCACCCACGACATCGACGAGGCCTTCCTGATCGGCGACCGGGTGGTGATCCTCAAGCCCGGCGGCGTCATCGCCCAGGTGGGCACCCCGCAGGAGATCCTCGCCGCCCCGGCCGACGAGTTCGTGGCCAGCTTCGTGGGCGCCGACCGGGGCGCCCGCACCCTGCACGTCGAGCGGATCGACGGCCGCGAGATCGTGGTGGACGCCGACGGCCGCGCCGCCGGGGTGCTCGAGCCCCATCCCCGCACCGGCGCCGGAGCGGGCCCGCCATGATCTGGGTCCTGGACAACCTCGGCCTGATCGGCGGGTACACCGGCGCGCACCTGCTGCAGGCGCTGCCGCCGATCCTGATCGCCTTCGCGCTGTCGCTGCCGCTGGCGAAGCTCGCCAACGCGGTCGGCTGGCTGCGCGCGGGCGTCACCACCGCCTCGGGGCTGATGTACGCGATCCCCTCGCTGCCGCTGTTCGTCCTGCTGCCGGGGCTGATCGGCACCAGCGTGCGCAGCCCGCTGAACATCGCCATCGCGCTGTCGCTGTACGGCCTGGCCCTGATGGTGCCCACCGCCTCGGACGGCTTCCGCTCCGTCAGCCGCGACGTGCTCGGCTCCGCCACCGCCCAGGGCTACGCCCCCGCGGCGCGCTTCTTCCGCGTCGAGCTGCCGCTGGCCGGCCCCGTGCTGCTGGCCGGGGTGCGGGTGGTCGCGGTCAGCACCATCTCGCTGGTCACCGTCGGCGGCGTGCTCGGCGTGCCCAGCCTCGGCATGCTCTTCACCGACGGCATCCGCCGCGGCATCCTCGAGGAGATCCTGGCCGGGGTGGTCCTGACCGCCGTGCTCGCCCTGCTGGCCGATGCGCTGCTGGTGCTGCTGGGCCGCGCGATCATGCCCTGGACCCGGAGCACGGAGGTGCGGCGCCCATGAACGAGGGGAACGTCTTCCTGGAGTCCTTCGGGTGGCTGGCCGAGCCCAGCCGCTGGAGCGGCCCCGGCAGCATCCCGCTGCGGCTGCTCGAGCACCTGGGCTACACCGCCCTCGGCGTGGTGGCCGCCGCGCTGATCGCGGTCCCGCTCGGGGTGTGGGTCGGCCACACCGGGCGGTTCAAGGGCCTGGCGGTCGCCGCCGCCGGCGCGGCCCGCGCCCTGCCCACCCTGGGCCTGGTCACCCTCTTCGCGCTGCTGCTGGGGGTGGGGCTGACGGCCCCGCTGCTGTCCTTCGTGATCCTCGCGCTGCCCTCCCTGCTGGCCGGCGCCTATTCCGCGGTGGAGTCCGTGGCGCCGGCGACCGTGGACGCCGCCCGTGCCCAGGGCATGACCGAGTGGCAGATCCTGACCCGGGTCGAGCTCCCGCTGGGCATGCCGCTGCTGGTGGGCGGTTTCCGCGGCGCGACCGTGCAGGTCGTGGCCACCGCCATGCTCGCCGCCTACGTGGGCAACGGCGGGCTGGGGCGGTTCATCTTCCAGGGCCTGGGCGTCCAGAACTATCCGCAGATGATCGGCGGTTCGCTGCTGGTGATCGCCCTGGCCCTGCTGCTCGACCTCGCCCTGCTGCTCACCCAGCGCCTCACCGCCCCGCGCGGGCTGAGCCCCGTCTGACCCCTGCCGGCGACGACCGCTGCGGCGGCCGCCGCGCCCCGTCCCCGACCGATCCGCCCGCCCTAGGAGAATCCCATGAGAATCCACAGCACCCGTCGTCACCTGCTCGGCGCCCTCGGCCTCGGAGGGGTGGCGCTCGGCGCCGCCGCCTGCGGCAGCTCCGACCCCTTCGAGGAGGAGACCGCCGACAGCGGCAGCGGCACCGCGTCCGACGCCGGCGGCGCGGCCGGCTCCGTCGTCATCGGCTCCCAGGCCTACTACTCCAACGAGATCATCGCCGAGCTGTTCGCCCAGGTGCTCGAGGCCGAGGGGCTCACCGTCGAGCGGCAGTACCAGATCGGTCAGCGCGAGGTGTACATGCCGGAGCTCGAGGCCGGCAGCCTGGACCTGCTGCCCGAGTACCTCGGCAACCTGCTCCAGCACTACGACCCCGAGGCCGCCTCGGCGAGCCCCGAGGAGATCCACGCCGCCCTCGGGGAGGCGCTGCCCGAGGGACTGCGGGTGCTCGCCTTCGCCGAGGCGTCCGACCAGGACTCCTACACCACCACCTCCGCCTTCGCGCAGGAGCACTCGCTGACCTCGATCGGCGACCTCGCGGGCGTCGAGGAGGATCTCGAGATCGCCGCCAACAGCGAGTTCGAGGTGCGACCCTACGGCCCCGAGGGAGCCAAGGCGATCTACGACGTGGATGTCTCCGTGGTGCCCGTCGAGGACTCCGGTGGCCCGCTGACCGTGCAGGCCCTGGTGGACGGCGACGTGCAGCTGGCGAACATCTACACCGCGGATCCCTCGATCGCCGAGAACGACCTGGTGGTGCTCGAGGACCCGGAGGCGCTGATCCTCCCGCAGAACGTGGTGCCGGTGGTCTCGGCGACGATCGACGAGACCGCCGCGGCCGCGATCGAGCGCGTCCTCGCAGCGCTCAGCGCCGACGACCTGGTGGAGCTGAACCGCCGCAGCGTCGTGGACCAGGCGAGCTCCACCGACATCGCCGCCGAGTGGCTCACGGAGCAGGGACTGGTCTGATCGCGTCTGCCTGGCCTGCACCGTTGACCGTGCGGTCGGCTCGCGGGTGACAACGCGGCCGCCACGCGGCAGGGTGGACGGCATGACGAGCAACCAGACCCACCTGACCGTGACCCGCACCGTCGACGCCTCGGCGAAGGAGCTGTTCGCCCTGCTCACCCTGCCGGCGCGCCACCCCGAGTTCGACGGCTCCGGCAGCGTCCGCAGCGCCGACGACACCGAGCGCATCACCAAGACCGGCGAGAAGTTCGTGATGAACATGCACCGGGAGGCGATGGGCGGCGACTACCGCACCCACAACTTCGTCACCGCCTTCGACGAGAACAAGATGATCGGCTGGCAGCCGGCTCCGGAGGGCGAGGACGGCAGCGCCCCCGAGGGGCCGCTGGGCTGGGAGTGGCTCTACGAGCTGAAGGCGCAGGGGTCCGACTCCACCGAGGTCTCGCTGACCTACGACTGGTCCAAGGTCACCGACCAGAAGCTGCTCGAGCGCGTCGGCTTCCCGGCGATCCCCGAGGAGGACCTCGAGCAGTCGCTGAACCTGCTGGCGGCCGCGGTGACGAAGTCCTGAGCTGACCGCTCCCGCGCTGGACGGCGCCCCGGACCCGGCATCGGGGCCGGGGCGCCGCCGCGCGGACCGTCGGCCGATCCCGGACCTGCCACCGGCGCGGGGTGGTGCATAGGATCGGGGGGACCCGTGGCCGCACCGGGCCACGGCCTCACCCCAGGAGTGCAGTCATGGCCGACGCCCCCGCCCCCGACGTCACCGGCGACGTCCCCGACGAGATCGTCCTCAGCATCGACATCCCCGCCACCGCCGAGACCGTGTTCCGGATCGTCGCCGAACCCGGCTGGTTCATCAACGACGGCGAGTACCGGCCGCACGAGATCACCACCGAAGGCGGCATCTCCCGCGTCGTCGACCCCGTCCACGGCGTCTTCTCGATCGTCACCGAGCTGCGCGAACCGCCCCACCGGGTGCGCTTCCGCTGGCTCGGCGGTGGCCTCGGGTCGATCTCCGACGCCCCCACCAACACCGTCGAGTTCGTCATCGACCCCATCGGCAGGACCCGGGCCGACGGGGTCCGGCTCACCGTGCGCGAGCGCGGCTTCGCCGGACTCAGCCGCGATCCCGAGCTGCGCCGGCGCAACTACGAGGAGAACCTGCGCGGCTGGGAGGAGGAGCTCGAGGTCGCCCGCACGGTCGCCGTCCAGGGGCGCTGAGCGCGTCCCGGGCAGCCCCGGAGTGACGCACCGGACCGACCGCGGCGCAGGTCGGCGGACTATCCTCGGACGATGGGCAGGGTCACCGAGAACACGCGGATCCGCACCGTCCGGGTGCGCGACGGGAAGCTGTACGCCGGGCGCAAGGGCGACCACGTCGCCGTCGAGGAGCCGCTGGACATCCGGCTGAACGGCCAGGAGCTGTCGCTGACCATGCGCACCCCCGGCCATGACGTCGAACTGATCCACGGCTTCCTGCACGGCGAGGGCATGATCGCCCACCGCGAGGACATCGCCGAGGCGCGCTACTGCGACGGCGCCGTGGTCGACCAGGGCAGCGGCTTCGCGCAGAACACCTACAACGTCATGGACCTCACCACCTCCCGACCCCAGCTGCTGCCGGTGATCACGAAGAAGTTCACCACCACCTCTGCCTGCGGGGTCTGCGGCTCCGAGAGCATCGACGCGGTGCGCCAGAAGAGCCGCTTCACCCTGATGACCACCTGGAGCATCGATCCGCGCATCATCCTCTCCGCCGCCCGGGCGCTGAGCGACGAGCAGGCCGTCTTCTCCCGCACCGGCGGCGTCCACGCCGCCGCCCTGGTCGACCTGCAGGGGAACCTGCTGGTCGTCCGCGAGGACGTGGGGCGCCACAACGCGGTCGACAAGGTCATCGGCTGGGCCCTGCTCGAGGACCGGCTGCCGCTGCGCGACTGCTTCCTGCTGGTCTCCTCCCGCGCCAGCTTCGAGATCGCCCAAAAGGCCTGCATGGCCGGGATCCCGCTGCTGGCCTGCGTCTCCGCCGCCAGCTCCCTGGCCGTGGACACTGCGGAGGAGTTCGGCATGACACTGGTCGGCTTCACCCGCGCCCTCGACGACGGCGACGGCCGCATGAACGTGTACACGCATCCCGAGCGGCTGGACCTGGCGGCGGCCGAGGGCTGAGCGGCGCGGGCGCGGGCGGCGCGCCGTCGGCCGCCGATCGGCCGCTGCCGTCCGCCGCCGTCGGCCGCTGTCGTCCGCCGCCGATCGACGGGAATTGCTTCCATCCGTTCCATGATCCGGCCGATCTGGATCGAAACCTGGCCCGATCGGGCTCGGCCCGATCCGACCGATGCGTCCGGCCGATGGTCCGGGGCCGGCTCGGCGTTGCCGCCTCGGATCGGTGCGACACCACCCCGGGACCCATGCCTCCGCCGCGATCGACCCTCCCCAAGAGGGTTTTGTCCACACGTTCTCACCTCGCAACGCCGCTGCGGCGAACCGTCCCTACCGTCGAGGCATGCCACGAGACAGCGGAAGGTTCGCAGGAGCGCTGCTCCACCGCTCCCAATGGCTAGCCGCTGGGTTCCATCCGCGTGACCTCGCCTCCGATCGCTTCACGACGGTCTTCCCGGGCTACCACACCCTGACCGTCCATCCGGCGACCGTCAATGCGATGGCGTGGGTTCTGCAGAACCGGGTCCAGCGCGGCAGCGTTCTCAGCCACACGACCGCTGCGCTGCTGTGGGGTGTTCCCCTGCCGTGGAGGCTGGAGGACGGCGTCGGGCTTCTCCGTCGGCCGGACCTGCCCACGCGCGAAGGCGTTCCTCTCATTCCCGCCGTGCTCCCGGACCGATCCCTGGCCGCGGGCGCGAAGCTCCCGATGCTGCACTGCCGCGTCGAGCGGGGCGGCAGCGCGGGCGTCAGCAGGGGAGCAGTGGTGCACCGCTGTCGCGGCGGCGAGATCGCGAGGGTCGGTGGCCTCATCGTCTCCTCGCCCGGCGATACGCTGCGGGAGCTGGCGACGCTGATGCCGCTGTGGGATGTCGTTGCGGCCATCGAGGCCGTCGTGGGCCCGCAGACGACGACCGCCCGGACGACCCTGCCCGCGTTGTCGGAGGTGATTGCCGAGGCTCATCGGCGGGCCGGAGCACCGCGACTGCGAGCGGCGCTCGACCTCGCGCGCATGAGCGTCCGCTCGCCGGGCGAGACCGTGATGCGACTGTTGCTCGACGCCGTCGGCTTCCCGTCGGCCACTCCCAACCTCCCCGTGCGCGATCCTGTCTCCAACCAGCTGCGGGAGATCGATCTCGCGTGGGAGGCGGTCGGGCTGGGTCTCGAATATGACGGTGAGGGACATCGCCTCACCAAGGAGCAATGGCGCGAGGACGAGGCCCGGCGGGAGGAGCTCGCCTCGTACGGGTGGACCCTGGTGCGCGCGAACGGGGACGACCTCTGGCGTCCGCTCCGGCTCCTGCTCCGACTGCGGCGCACCGCCCAGAGGCACGGCCTGGCCGTGCCCAGCGAGGAGCGTATCCGCGAAGGGCTCCGGGACGTCGCACGCCGGCAGCTGTCGCTGCGCATCCGCGGACCCCGGCCGTGACGGCCCTGTCCCACGCCGGCCCCACTCCGGCGCGGCGATCCCGGCCGACGGCGATTGCGCCATTCCGTTCCAGGAAGAGCCAGATCTGGAACAGATGCTGACTCGATCATCATCAGTGGGGGCGTGGTGGCGTGGTGGCGTGGTGGCGTGGGGGCGTGGGGGTGTGGGGACGCGGGGGTGCGGCGGCGCCCGCGCTCAGCGGAGGGCGAGCAGGCTCGCGGCGGTGACCTCGTCGACCACGACGTCCGTGGCCACCCCGGCGCGCAGCGCCGCCCGCAGGGGGAGCGCCTTGCGCGGCCCGGAGGCCACCAGCAGCCGGCGCGGGATCCGCGCCAGGCGCCCGGGATCCGCCCCGGAGCCGCGGGCGTTCATCGCGATGTCCCGGTAGCTGCCGTCGGCCCGCAGGAACACCGTGCAGACGTCGCCGACCGCCCCGTCGGCCCGCAGCGAGCGCAGGTCCTCCTCGGCCAGGTAGTTGTTGGTGTAGACGTGGCTGGGGATGTCCGCGTCGAAGGCGCCCACGCTGAAGACGGCGAGGGTGGTCTGCTGCTGGACCTCGAGCACCCGCTGCACCGAGCGCTCGTGCCACATCGCGTCCCGGGTGGCGGCGAAGTCGAAGAAGGCGGGCACCGGGAAGTGGTGCACCGGCGCATCCCACAGCGTCGCGGCCCGGGCCAGCACCGTCGAGACATAGGTGAGCCCGGAGCCCTCGGTGTTGATGGCGCCGTTGAGCTGGACGATCCTCATCCCCGGCACCGGTCGGGCGGTGACGCTGCCCAGCAGGGACGCGATGGTGGTGCCCCAGGCCAGCCCCAGCGTGGTCCCCGGCTCCAGCATGTCGTCCAGCAGATCGGCCCCCACCTCGGTCACCGCCTGCAGGCGCTCACGCTCCCCGTCACCGGGGGAGGCCGGGACCACCCGGGTCCGCACCCCGTACTGCTGGGAGATCCGGCGACCCAGCTCCTCGATGCGGTGGGCGCCCGGGGGCCGCAGCGAGATCCGCACCAGCCCCGCCTCCCGGGCGTCGCGCAGCATCCGCGAGACCGTCGAGCGGGAGACGCCGAGGCTCCCGGCGATCGCCTCCATGGTCTGGGACTCGCCGTAGTACATCCGTGCAGCCTCGAAGGCCGACTCCAGCCGGGACGCCTCTGCCATGGCCCCAGTTTCGCACGGTCGTGCACGTTCGTGCACGCGGCTTGCGCCCGGATGCACGGAGGTCCCACGATGACCGCAGTGCCCGTCGCATCCACCGACCCTGACGTCGACCGCGCGGGCACCTCGACCACCAGGCGTCAGTGCGAAGGAGCAGCCCCGTGACCGATCAGCAGCGGTCCGCCCTCACCCCGGCCGGCCGGGCCGAGCATCTCGCCCGTCTGCGCGCCGCCACCGCCGAGAACCCCCTGGACGTGCTCGTCGTCGGCGGCGGGGTCAACGGCGCCGGCGCGGCCTTCGACGCCGCCACCCGCGGCCTGAGCGTCGGCCTCGTCGAGGCGCGCGACTGGTCCTCCGGCACCTCCTCGCGCTCCTCCAAGCTCATGCACGGGGGCCTGCGCTACCTGCAGATGCTCGACTTCAAGCTGGTCGCCGAGGCCCTGCGCGAGCGGGACCTGCTGATCCGCCACACCGCCCCGCACCTGGTCAAGCCCATCAAGTTCGTCTTCCCCTTCTTCAAGCACGTCGTCGACCGGGCCTTCATCGGCTCCGGCGTGATGCTCTACGACGCCATGCAGTCCGTCGGCCGCAAGCGCGCCGTGCCCATGCACCGGCACCTGCTGCACGGCAAGATGCTCGAGGTGTTCCCCGCGCTGGACGGCGACAAGGCCGTCGGCGCCCTCGAGTACTCCGACGCGCAGGTCGACGACGCCCGCTTCGTGCTGATGCTGGTGCGCTCCGCCGCGCAGCACGACGCCGCGGTCGCGAACTACACGAGGGTCGTCGACTACCTCCACGAGGGCGAGCGCGTCAGCGGCGCCCGGGTGCGCGACGAGGAGACCGGCGAGGAGTTCGAGATCCACGCCCGCCAGACCATCCTCGCCGGCGGGGTCTGGACCCAGGACCAGCAGGAGCTCGCCGGGGCCGACGCCGGCCTCGAGGTCCTCGCCTCCAAGGGCATCCACATCACCGTCGCCCGCGACCGCATCCCCGCGGCCCCCGACACCGGGATCATCACCCAGACCGAGAAGTCCGTCCTGTTCATCATCCCCTGGGACGAGTACTGGGTGATCGGCACCACCGACACCCCCTGGCAGCAGGACGTCGCCCACCCCGCCGCGACCAGCGACGACATCGACTACGTCCTCGAGCACGCCAATGCGGTGCTCGCCGACGACCTCAGCCGCGAGGACGTCATCGGCGTGTACACGGGACTGCGCCCGCTGCTGCAGCCGCTGAAGAAGGGCTCCGACGCAGGGTCGACGAAGGTCTCCCGCGAGCACACCGTGATGGAGGTCGAGCCCGGCCTCAGCGCCGTCGCGGGCGGCAAGTACACCACCTACCGGGTGATGGCCGAGGATGTCGTCGACTTCGCGCTGCGCGAGACCGAGCCGGGCCGGCCCAGCCTGACCCGCTCGATCCCGGTGCTCGGCGCGCAGGGCTACCAGGCCCTGGTGCGCGACAAGGACCGTCTCGCCGCGCGGTACGGCTTCGACCAGGTCCGCATCGACCGTCTGCTGTTCCGCTACGGGGCGCTGCTGAGCGACGTGCTGGCCCTGATCGACGAGGACCCGTCCCTGGGCACCCCCCTCGAGCACGCCCCCCGCTACCTGCGGGCCGAGGCGGTCTACGCGGTGCGCGCCGAGGGCGCCCTCCACCTGGCCGACATCCTCCAGCGCCGCACCCGGCTGGACTACGAGACCCGCGACCGCGGGGTCGCCGCCGCGGACGAGGTCGCCGCCCTGGTCGGCCCCGAGCTGGGCTGGGACGACGAGGCCCGCCGGCGCGAGATCGAGACCTACCGCGACTTCATCGCCGCCCGGCTGGAGGGCGAGCGCACCACCAGCGATGAGCAGGCCGCGGCCCGCCTCGCCGACGCTCCGGAGGTGCCGAGAAGAGGATGAGGCAGGACGGGGCCCGGAGCGAGGATCCGGGCCCCGCAAGGGGCGGGCACCGTGTGCGTCCCCGCGGAGCGCTCCCCGAGCTCCGCGACCCCCCGACCCGGTTCCCGTCCCAGGCCCCCGCTCCCTGACGAGCGGTGGGGCGGACGTCCCTGCTCGCACCCGCCGCCCTCTCGCGACCTGCGGAGGCGGCAGGCGCCGGCGACCCGTGGTCGGACCCCCGATCGCTCCGCATCGACGCGGAGCGGAGAGGAGCAGAACCCATGGACACCATCGGCACGATCCTGCTGTCGGAGATCGCGGGCACCGCGGTGCTGACGCTGCTGGGCGGCGGCGTCGTCGCCAACGCCATCCTGGGCAGGACCAAGGGCCACGGCGGCGGTTGGCTGCTGATCAACTTCGGCTGGGGGCTCGCGGTCTTCGCCGGCGTCTGGACCGCCTTCAAGACAGGGGCCCACATCAACCCGGCCGTCACCGTCGGCCTCCTGTTCAGCGAGGCCACCGAGTACGCTCCGGGCATCCCCATCACCCTCGGCACCACGCTGACCTACTTCGTGGCCCAGATGATCGGCGCCTTCCTCGGAGCGGTGCTGGCCTGGCTCACCTACCAGAACCACTACGACCAGGAGACCGACCCCGCCACCATCCTGGGCACCTTCTCCACCGGCCCGGAGATCCGCTCGAAGGGCTGGAACCTGGTCACCGAGATCATCGCGACCTTCGTGCTGATCTTCGTGATCATCATGTTCGGCAACACCCCCCACGACCTCGGCCCCCTCGCGGTCGCGCTGCTGGTGGTCGGGATCGGCGCCTCCCTCGGCGGACCGACCGGCTATGCCATCAACCCGGCCCGAGACCTCGGTCCGCGCCTCGCGCATGCGATCCTCCCGATCAGGAACAAGGGCGGCTCCGACTGGGGATACTCGTGGGTGCCGGTCCTCGGCCCCCTGATCGGCGCCGTCCTCGCGGGCCTCGCCTCGCTCCTCTACTTCTGAGCGGCCACCGCGCCCCGCCGCACCGACCCCGCCCCACCGACCCCGCCGCTGCACCTCACGACCCCTCATCACCGACGAAGGAGTTCTGATGAACGACGAGACCATGTACATCATGTCCATCGACCAGGGCACGACCTCGACCCGCGCGATCATCTTCGACCACGCCGGGCAGATCGTCGCCAGCGGCCAGAAGGAGCACCGACAGATCTTCCCGCGCTCCGGCTGGGTCGAGCACGATGCGAAGGAGATCTGGAAGAACACCCGCGACGTCGTCGGCCAGGCGCTGGTGAACGCCGAGATCAACCGCCACCAGCTCGCCGCCGTCGGCATCACCAACCAGCGCGAGACCGCCGTGGTCTGGGACCGCACCACGGGCGAGCCGGTGTACAACGCGATCGTCTGGCAGGACACCCGCACCCAGAAGATCTGCGACCAGCTCGCCGGCGAGGAAGGCGCCGACAAGTACAAGGAGCGGGTGGGGCTGCCGCTGGCGACGTACTTCTCCGGCCCCAAGGTCAAGTGGATCCTCGACAACGTCGAGGGGGCCCGGGAGAAGGCCGAGGCGGGTGACCTGCTGTTCGGCAACACCGACGCCTGGCTGGTGTGGAACATGACCGGCGGGGCGAACGGCGGGGTCCACGTCACCGACGTCACCAACGCCTCCCGCACCATGCTGATGAACATCGACACCCTCGACTGGAACGAGGACATCGCCGGCGACATGGGCATCCCGCTGTCCATGCTCCCGGAGATCTGCTCCTCCTCCGAGGTGTACGGGAAGGGCCGCAAGCAGGGGCTGCTGATCGACACCCCGATCGCCGGCATCCTCGGCGACCAGCAGGCCGCGACCTTCGGCCAGGCCTGCTTCGAGGTGGGCCAGGCCAAGAACACCTACGGCACCGGCAACTTCATGCTGATCAACACCGGCGAGGACCTGGTCCGCAGCGAGAACGGGCTGCTCACCACCGTCGCCTACAAGATCGGGGAGAACAAGCCGGTCTACGCCCTGGAGGGCTCGATCGCGGTGACCGGCTCGCTGGTGCAGTGGGTGCGCGACAACCTCGGCCTGATCAGCAGCGCCCCCGAGATCGAGGACCTCGCCAAGCAGGTCGACGACAACGGCGGCCTTTACATCGTCCCGGCCTTCTCGGGCCTGTTCGCCCCGCACTGGCGCTCCGACGCCCGCGGCGCGATGGTGGGCATGACCCGCTTCCACGACAAGCACCACATCGCCCGGGCCGCCCTGGAGGCCACCGCCTACCAGTCCCGCGAGGTGCTGGATGCGATGGTGGCCGACGCCGAGGCCGACGGGGTCGAGCTCAGCGAGCTCAAGGTCGACGGCGGCATGGTCATGAACGAGACCCTCATGCAGTTCCAGGCCGACATCCTCGGCGTCCCGGTGGTGCGGCCGAAGGTCATCGAGACCACCGCCCTCGGGGCCGCCTACGCCGCCGGCATCGCGGTGGGCTTCTGGGACGGCGAGCAGGACGTCATCGACAACTGGGCCGAGGACAAGCGCTGGGAGCCCCAGATGGACGAGGAGACCCGCGAGCGCTACCTGCGCCTGTGGAAGAAGGCCGTCGAGCGCACCCTGGACTGGGTGGACGAGGACACCGAGGCCCTGTTCGGCTGAGGCCGCCCCGCCCCCGCCCGCGCCCGCGCTCGGCCCGGCGCCGGGCCCCGCTCCTGGCGGCTTACCCAGTAGTTATGTGCGCGTGGCTTCCGTTCTTGGAAGCCACGCGCACATAACTCTGCGGTAGGGCTCGGGGAGCGAGCCACCCCGGGGGAGCGAGCCATCCCGGGGGAGCGAGCCATCCCGGGGGGAGCGGGCCATCTCGGGCGAGGCGGGCCATCCCGGGGGAGGCGGGCCATCCCGGGGGAAGGGAGCCATCCGGGGAGCAGCGGCGGGCAGACCGCGACGCACAGGATGGCTGACCGCCGCCCCGGGGGGCCTACCGGGTAGTCATGTGCATGTGGCTTCCGTCCGGGGAAGTCAGGCGCACATGACTCCGCGGTAGCGCCAGGGCACAGAGGGGAAGGTGAGGCGAGGGCGGCAAGGCGTGAGGCCACTGCGGCCACCCCGGGGCGGGCCGGGGCATGTCACCGTCGGGCAACGACGCGTGTGATCGGGGGCACCAGGGCGTAGGGTCGACGGCACCTCACCCCTCGACGCTCGCGCGTCCCGTCGGCGACCCCGGCGGCCGCCTGAACCCTGACCCCGCAGGTCCCCTCCTCCCCACCTGAGATCGGAGTCCTCCATGGATCTCGTCTTCAAGATGATCGCGCTGGGCGTCTACTTCGCCGCGATGATCGGCATCGGCCTGTACGCGTTCCGCAAGACCAAGGGGGGCGAGGACTACATGCTGGGCGGGCGCCAGCTGCATCCCTTCGTCGCCGCCCTCTCCGCCGGCGCGTCGGACATGTCGGGCTGGCTGCTGATGGGCCTGCCCGGCGCGCTGTACATGAACGGCCTGGTCGAGGCGTGGATCGCCGTCGGCCTCACCGTCGGTGCGGGGTTGAACTGGTTCTTCGTGGCCCCGCGGCTACGGCAGTACACCCAGATCGCCCGCAACGCGATCACCGTGCCGAGCTTCTTCGGCAACCGCCTCCATGACCGCACCAACGTGCTGCGGATCGCAGCGGGCCTGATCATCCTGGTGTTCTTCACCTTCTACGTCTCCTCCGGCATGGTCGCCGGCGGCGTGTTCTTCCAGTCGATGTTCGGCGGGCCCTACCTCACCGGCATGCTGCTGGTCGGCGGCGTCACCGTCCTCTACACCCTGTTCGGCGGCTTCCTCGGCGCCAGCTACACGGACGTCGTCCAGGGCCTGATCATGCTGGTCTCCCTGCTCGTCGTGCCGATCACCGCGATGTTCGTGGTGGGGGGACCGGCTCAGATGTTCGCCTCCGTGCGCGAAGTGAACGCCGACTTCGCCTCGATGACCTCCGGCGGCACCGCCGTCGGCATCATCTCGGCGCTCGCCTGGGGGCTGGGCTACTTCGGCCAGCCGCACATCATCGTGCGCTTCATGGCCCTGCGCTCCTCGCGCGATTCGCGGTACGGCCTGGTCGTGGGCATGAGCTGGATGGTCATCTGCGTGCTGGGTGCCGTGTTCACCGCCCTCGCCGGCCTGGCCTACTTCCAGCAGAACGCCGAGGCGGTCCTGACCGACACCACCAACGGCGAGTCCGTGTTCCTGGACCTCTCGCAGATCCTCTTCCACCCACTGATCGCCGGGGTGCTGCTGGCCGCGGTGCTCGCGGCGATCATGTCCACGATCTCCTCGCAGCTGATCGTCACCAGCTCCGCGCTGGTCGAGGACCTCATCGGCGGGGTCGGCATCAAGCTCAGCTCGAAGGGCGCCCTCTGGGGCGGCCGGATCGGCGTGCTCGTGGTGTCGGTGGTCGCCGTGCTGCTCGCGCTGGACC
Source organism: Brachybacterium sp. UNK5269 (assembly GCF_049266655.1). Classification (GTDB taxonomy): domain Bacteria; phylum Actinomycetota; class Actinomycetes; order Actinomycetales; family Dermabacteraceae; genus Brachybacterium. The sequence goes on along the minus strand of NZ_CP184883.1, from coordinate 3,437,255 downwards.
CGAACAGCTCGGTGCTCGGCCTGGTGGCCTTCGCCTGGGCCGGCTTCGGCGCGGCCTTCGGGCCGATCGTGCTGCTCGCGCTGTTCTGGCGCCGTCTCACGGCGGCCGGCGCCGCGGTGGGCATGGTCGCCGGCGCCGTGGTCGCTTTCGTGTGGGGTCAGGCCTGGGGACCGGACCGGATCGAGCTCGACGTGAGCTGGGACCTGTTCGCCGGGCAGCACCTGTACGAGATCATCCCCGGCTTCCTGGTCTGCCTCGTGCTGGCCGTGCTGGTCAGCCTGATCACCCCGCAGCCGCCCGCCCTGGCGATGCAGGAGTTCGACGACATGGTCGAGTCGCTGGCCACCGGGGAGGCCCGGGACCGCTCGGGCGAGGCCGCACAGACGGGGCCGGGCGCGGCACGCTGAGCCCGGGCCGGGCCCGGGCCCCATCGACCCGGGCCCGGGTCGGCGGCGCCTCCGCTGCGCCGACCGGGCGCGGCTCAGCCGCCGAAGAAGCGCTCCGTGACCGCGCCGCGCACCCCGGGGCGGGCCGCGAACAGCGATCCGGCCTGCGGGTCCTCGCCGTCGGGGACGTTCTCCCGGCTGGTGGTGATGTAGAGCGTCGAGCCGTCCTCACCGCCGAAGGTGCAGGCGGTGACCTGCCGGGCGTCCACGCTGATGCGGGCGGCCACGGCTCCGTGCTCGTCGAGGCCGAGCACCTGGCCGCCGCCGTTCATGGCCACCCACACCCGCCCGGTCTCGTCGAGCGCGAGGCCGTCGGGGTGGCCGTCCTGCTCGGTGAGGTCCGCGAAGGGCCGACGGTTCGTCAGCCCCTCCTCGTCGGACCAGTCGAAGAGGTCGACGCGGCCGGTGGGGGTGTCGACGTAGAAGGCGCGGGCGCCGTCCTCCGTGAAGACGAGGCCGTTGGAGACGGTGAGGTCATCGAGGATCCGGACGGTGGTGCCGTCGGGGAACAGGCGCCACATCGCGGCGGCGCCGGGGCTCTGGTCGTAGGCCATCGAACCGCACAGGAAGGAGCCGTCGGGGGCGATGGCGCCCTCGTTCATGCGCACGTCCTCGTCCCACAGCGGCGGGAGCGTCTCGATCGAGCCGTCGGCGTCCTCGAGCCCGAAGCCCTTCTCGAGCGCGAGGACCGCGCCGCCGCTGACGGCCGGGCGCACACAGGCCACCACCGGGCTGGGCGTCGGGATGCGGCGGGTGGTGCCGTCCTCGGCGAGGAGCACCATGTCCCCGGCGAGCATGTCCACCCAGCGCAGCCCTCCCCAGGTGTCGGACCAGTGCGGTCCCTCGGCGTGGTGGCAGATCGAGTCGGTGATGCGATCGGCGTGCATGGGAGCCTCCGGTTCCGGGCGCGAGATGCGGACGGCCGACGAGCGCACTCGTCGGTGGGCCCACCGTACGCGGTGGCCCGGGACCGGGCGACGGCGCCCAGGACTCGCGGATCTGCGCCAGACGTGACGCAGGCCACGTCGACGTGCCCATAATGGGAGGAACCGCCGGCATCGTCGCCGGCGGACAGCATTCCCCCCAGCGAATGAGCACCCATGACCTCTTCCCCGAGCCGGATGACGGGCGCGGACGCCCGGGCTCCGGAGTCGTCGGCGCGGCCGGCCCCCGATGCCGCCCCGGCCCCGCCCCGGCCGCCGGTGCGGCGGCGCCGGATGACCCGGCGCACGCGCCGTGACGCCCTCGTCTTCCTCGCCTTCGCCGCTCCGAACCTGGTGCTCATCGCCATGTTCACCTACCGTCCGCTGATCTTGAACATCCAGTACTCGATGCTGGACTGGACGCTGGGCTCGCGCACCGCGACCTTCATCGGACTCGGCAACTACATCGAGTTCTTCACCTCCGACGCCGGCCTGACCAGCCTGCGCATCACGGCGATCTTCACCCTGCTCACGGTGGGCGGGGCGATGGTGCTGGGGCTGCTGATCGCGCTCGCGCTGAACATCGACGTGCCCGGCAGGACCGTCGCCCGCTCGGCCGTCTTCGCGCCCTACGTGCTCTCCGGCGTCGGCGTCGGGCTGGTGTGGCTGTTCATCTTCGATCCCAACTTCGGGGCGCTCGCCTGGATCCTCCGCCAGCTGGGCCTGGGCAGCCCGCAGTGGTTCCTGGACCCGGAGATGTCGCTGGTGATGGTGATCATCGTGTACGTCTGGAAGAACCTCGGGTACTGCGCGATCGTCTACCTGGGCGGTCTGCAGTCGCTGCCGCAGGACGTCATGCACGCCGCTCAGCTCGACGGGGCCGGGCCGGTGCGCCGGTTCTTCAGCATCTCGATCCCGCTGCTCTCGCCGACGACGTTCTTCCTGCTGATCACCACCACCCTGAACAGCCTGCAGGCCTTCGACCTGCTGCGGATCATGACCCCCACCGGTCGCGGCACCAACACCATGATCTTCGAGTCCTACCTGCAGGCCTTCGGGGGCTACTCCCGGGCCGGCTACTCGGCGACCATCTCGGTGCTGCTGTTCATCATCCTCATCGTCATGACGGTCGCCCAGATCCTGTTCGTCGAGCGGAAGGTGCACTACTCATGAGCACCCCCACCCTCCCGCGGCCCGACGGCGCCGTCGAGGTGCCCACCCGCCCGCCGCGCCGCGCGCACGGGCCCTTCAGCCGGGCCAACCTGCTGTCGACCCTGGCCGGCGGATACGTGCCGCTGATCCTGGCGACCCTGGTGATGGTGGTGCCGCTGCTGTGGATGATGATCAGCTCCTTCAAGGCGCCGCACGAGATCCTGTCCACCGACCTGGTGGTGCTGCCCGAGAGCCCCTCCCTGGCGAACTACGAGGCCGCCTGGAACTCGGTGCCGATCCCGCGGTTCTTCCTGAACTCGGTGATCGTCACGACGATCGGCGCGAGCATCAAGGTGCTCCTGGCGATCTTCACCGCCTACGCGCTGGTGTTCGTGCGGTTCCCCTTCAAGCGCGTCATCTTCGTGCTGATCCTGGTGGCGCTGATGGTGCCCCCGCAGGTCTCGATCCTGCCCAACTACGTGCTGATCGCCGGGCTCGGCGGGGTGAACACCTACTGGGGGATCATCCTGCCGGGACTGGGCACCGCCTTCGGGACCTTCCTGCTGCGCCAGTACTTCCTCACCATCCCCGCGGCCATGCTCGAGGCGGCCGAGATCGACGGCGCCGGCCACCTGCGCACCCTGTGGTCGGTGGTGGTGCCGATCTCGGTCCCGACGGTCGCCACCGTCGCCCTGGTGACCATCGTGACCGAGTGGAACGACTACATCTGGCCCCTGATCATCACCTCGGAGGCCAGCCGGATGACCCTGCCCGTGGGCCTGACCGCCCTGCAGAACTCCGAGGGCAACACCGGGGCCGGCTGGGGCATCCTCATGGCCGGCACGGTCCTGGTGATCGCCCCGGTCCTGATCGTCTTCGCGATGCTGCAGCGCCACATCGTCTCCGGCCTCACCCAAGGCAGCGTGACCGGCTGACGCGACCGCGTCCGTCCTCCACCCCCGAAAGGACCCCGCCATGCACCGATCACTCCATCTCCCCCGAGGATTCAGCCGACGGTCCCTGCTGGGCATGGGCCTCGCGGGGGCCGGCGCGCTGGGCCTCGCGGCCTGCGGCGGCGGCCCGGACGTCGGCGGCGGCGGGGGCGAGGCCGAGGAGGCCGACCTCGACTTCTCCGGCGTCGAACCGGCCACCGAGATCGACTTCTGGACCAACCATCCAGGAGGCTCCCAGGAGGTCGAGAAGGAGCTGCTGGGGACGTTCACCGAGGAGACCGGCATCAGCGTGAACCACGTGACTGCCGGCTCCAACTACGAGGAGATCGCCCAGCGGTTCCAGACCGCGCAGGCCGCGAACTCCGGCCTGCCCGCCGTCGTGGTGCTCTCGGACGTGTGGTGGTTCCGGTACTTCATCAACGGCAACATCATCCCCATCGACGGCCTCGTCGAGCAGCTCGGGATCGACCTGGCCGACTACCGCGACTCGCTCGTGCAGGACTACCAGTACGAGGACCAGCAGTGGGCCCTGCCCTACGGTCGCTCCACGCCGCTGTTCTACTTCAACAAGGAGCACTTCTCCGCCGCCGGGCTGCCCGACCGCGCCCCCGAGACCTGGGCCGAGTTCGAGGAGTGGGCACCGCAGCTCACCCAGGCCGAGACCCCGTACATGTACCCCGACCTGGCCGGCTACGCGGGCTGGACGCTGCAGAACGTGCTGTGGGGACAGGGCGCCGGATGGTCCGACGAATGGACCATCACCTGCGCATCGCCGGAGTCGGTCCAGGCCCTGCAATGGGTCCAGGACTCGGTGTTCAAGAACGGCTGGGCGCAGGTCGCCTCGAGCGATTCGGCCGACACCTTCGCGGCCGGCGTGTGCTCCTCGACCATCGCCTCGACCGGCTCGCTGGTGGGGGTCCTCGAGTCCGCGACCTTCGACGTCGGCGTCGGCTTCCTGCCGGGCGGTCCCGTCGACGGGCCGGTCTGCCCCACCGGGGGCGCGGGCCTCGGCATCCCCTCGGCGATCAGCAAGGAGGAGCAGCTCGCCGGCGCCATGCTGATGGAGTTCATGGGCCGCCCCGAGTCCACCGTCGCCTTCTCGGCCGCGACCGGGTACATGCCGGTGCGCAAGAGCGCCGACGTCACCGAGCTGGTCGCCACCACCCCGGAGATCCAGACCGCGGTCGATCAGCTGGACGCGACCCGGCCCCAGGACTTCGCGCGCGTCTTCCTGCCCGGCGCGGATCAGGAGATGGCCAAGGCCGTGGCGTCGATCGTGACCGCCGAGGGGGACGTCCAGGCGGCCATGGACGGCCTGCAGGAGACCCTCGAGGGGATCTACACCAAGGAGATCCAGCCCAAGCTCGACCAGTGAGGCCCCGGCGGCGGGACGCCGTCCCGCCGCCCCGCGCTCGCGCGGCGCGTCCAGCGCTCGCGTCCCGCCGCTCAGCGCTGCTGCAGCTGCGCCAGGGCGTGGGTGACGTCGCGGGTGGCGGGGTAGAGGTCGCGGTAGAGCCGGTACAGCTCGTCGTAGCGCTCCCGGTGCGCGGGGGCGGGCACGCAGAGGTGGTCGGTGGGGTTCCAGGCGGAGGTGTCGGCGTCATGGGCCAGTCGCGCCGCCAGCATCGAGCTGCCGTAGGAGGCTCCCACCGTGCGTCGCGGGATCTGCTGGGGAACCCCGGTGACGTCGGAGACGATCTGCGGCCACAGGTCCTGGCGCGCCCCGCCGCCCACGGCGATCATCCGCCGGACGCTCACGCCCGCCTCGGCGAGCGCCTCGAGGTGGTGGCGGACGCCGTACGCGGCGGCCTCGAGCGCGGCCCGGTACAGGTCCCCGCGGGTGTGGGACAGGGTCAGCCCGGCGATCACGCCGCGGGCTGCGGGATCCGCGATGGGGGAGCGCTCGCCGGCGAAGTAGGGGAGCATCACCAGCCCGTTCGCGCCCGGCGGGCTCTGCGCCGCCTCCGCGAGGAGCGTCGCGAAGTCGGCCTGCCCGGTGAGGTCCCGCAGCCAGCCGGTGATGGCGCCGGAGGAGGCGAGGCCGCCGGCCAGGGTGAAGGAGCCCGCCGTGGTGCCGGAGGTGGGCCACAGCACCCGGCTCGCCACCGGCTGGTCGGTCGTGGCCACCAGGAAGGTGGTGGTCCCGTACATCAGCATCAGGTCACCCGGATGGACGGCGTCGACGCTGACCGCCTCCATCCAGGCGTCGATGGTCCCGCTGATCACCGGGATGCCGGCGGGCAGCCCCGGGATCTGCGCGCTGATCCGCGGACGCACGGTCCCCGCGCCCTCGCCCGCCCAGCGCAGCTGCGGCAGCTCGATCCCCGGGGCGATGTGCTGGGACCAGTCGGTGCCGGCCAGGGCGTGCTGGGAGCGGGAGGTGTGCCAGGTCTGCTGGCGCAGGCAGTACAGCGGCGCGGTCTGGCCGGCGCTGACATGGTCCATCACGTACTGGCCGGTCAGGCGGAAGGCCAGGTAGGAGGCGGGCATGAACATGCGCCGGGCCCGCGCGTAGACCTCCGGCTCGTGCTCCGCGATCCACGCGATCTTCGGGCCGGCGGCCTGGGAGGTCAGCGGACTGCCGCAGTGGGCGATGATCTCCTCCCGCCCGAGCACATTGGTCAGCCGACGGATCTGCTCCCCGGCGCGGGTGTCGACGCCGTACAGGATCGCCGGCCGCACGGGGATGCCCTGCGCGTCGGTCAGCAGCACGCAGGGCCCCATGCCGGAGAGCCCGACAGCCGTGACCTCGGCGCAGCCGTCCGCGGTGAGCTCCTGGGCGAGGGAGACGAACTCATCCCACCAGAGCTCGGCGTCCATCTCGACCTGGCCGGGGGCGGGGCGGTCCACCGCGTGCTCCCGCACGGCGCTGCGCAGGATCTCCCCGTCGAGGGAGACCAGCACGCCCTTCGTGCTCGAGGTGCCGACGTCGACCCCGAGCACCGCCTCCGTGCGTCCCGTCATCGCCCGCGTCCCCCGTTCCGCCGCCGACCACCCCCGTGGCCTGCGGCATCCATCCTGCCACCGCGCGCCGGGGTGCCTGCTGAGGATCGCAGTGCGCACCGGCCGGGAACATCTGTCCGTCACGCTTGTGCGCCGGGCGGCTCGGCTCTATAGGATCAGCGCCACGAGACGACCGGCCCCTGCGCCGTCGCCCCCGACACCGAGGTCGGCGGCGGCAGGGCGGCGACGAAGGGGTGGACAGTGCTCGAGACCTCCATGGACCCGCAGCTCCTGCATCGGGCGGCGTCCGCCTACTACCTCGAGGACCTCCGCCAGGCGGAGGTCGCCGAGCGGCTCGGGGTCTCCCGCCCCACCGTCAGCAAGCTGCTCACCGAGGCCCGGCGGATCGGCATGGTGCGCTTCGAGGTGCTCGACGTCGCCGGCCCGGACGTCCGCGACCTCGAGGACCGCCTGCGCGCGGAGCTCGACGGCGTCCGGGTGCGGATCGCCCCCGGGAACCAGGTCCAGCGGCAGTTCCGCGGGATCGGCGACCTGCTGGGGGAGGAGCTGCGCAGCCTCGGCCTGCGCCGCGGCGACGTCATGCTGGTCTCCTCGGGCCAGACCACGCATGCGGTGGCCCGGCTGCCGGGGATGCCCGAGCTGCGCGGCGTGATCATCGCCCCCACCGTCGGCGGCCAGCAGGAGGCGAACCCGGCCTTCCGCACCAACGAGACGGTCCGCGACTTCGCGGAGCGCACCGGCGCCGAGCCGCGGTTCGTCTTCGCCCCCGCGCTGCCCAGCCCGGCCCTCTGGGACTCCCTGCAGTCGGATCCGAGCTTCCTGGAGATCACCGACCTGTGGGCCCGGGCCGAGGTGCTGGTCACCGGCATCGGCGCCCCCTACGTCGGACGCGAGGTGCTGACCTCGGTGGTCCCCCGCGAGGACCCCGCGCTGCAGGCGGCGGTGGGGGACATCTGCCTGCACTTCTTCGACGCCGACGGCGGGCCGCTGCCGTTCGCGGGATCGGACCGCCTGGTGCGCCCCTCGGTCGAGACGCTGCGCCGGATCCCCACCACCATCGCGCTCGCCGCGGGCCCGGCGAAGGTGCCCTCGATCCGTGCCGGGGCCCGCGCCGGGCTGATGACCACCCTGCTGACCGATGTGCCGACGGCCGAGGCGCTGCTGGCCGGGAGCGACGGCGCGCGCAGCCCGGGGCGCGGCCCTCGCCCCGCCTGAGCGGGACCGCCCCAGCGGGGGCGCCGGATCAGGCCGCCTCGTCCCCCGAGCGGGCCACCATCGGCTGCCGAGTTGGAACATATGTGCTTGACGAAAGTTCTGTCGATGTTAGGGTGAACGGAGACGGGGCCGCGCCGTCGCGACGGCCCCGGGCCGGACGGCGCGTCGGCTCCGCATCAGGAACGTATCGAAGGAGATGTGTGGAGATGAGCGAGACCCCCGCCACCATGCAGGCCGTGGTGATGCATGCCCCCGAGGACTACCGCCTCGAGGAGAAGCCCGTCCCGACCCCCGCCGCCGATGAGCTGCTGATCAGGGTGGAGGCCGTCGGCGTCTGCGCGAGCGACCTCAAGGCCTACGCCGGCGCCGCCAAGTTCTGGGGCGACGAGAACCGCGAGCGGTGGGTCGAGCCCGGCATCACCCCCGGCCACGAGATCACCGGCGAGATCGTCTCCGGCACGGCCGAGGCCCTCGCCCACCACGGCGTCGAGCTCGGCGACCGCATCGTCGTCGAGCAGATCGTCCCCTGCGGCGAGTGCATGTACTGCGAGCGCGGCTGGTACTGGATGTGCGACCCGCACGACATGTTCGGCTTCAAGCACTACGACGGCGGCATGGCCGAGTACATGATCGTCCCGGCGCTGGCCCGGGCCCACAGGATCTCCAAGGACCTGCCCCCGCAGCACGCCGCCTTCGCCGAGCCGCTGTCGTGCTCCCTGCATGCCGTCGAGCGCGCCCAGCTCACCTTCTACGACGTCGTGGTGGTCGCCGGCGCCGGCCCGATCGGCCTCGGCGCGATCATCGGCGCGGCGCACAAGAACCCGAAGATGGTCATCGCCCTCGACTTCGACGACGCCAAGCTCGAGCTCGCCAAGAAGTGCGGCGCCGATCTCACCCTGAACCCCTCGAAGGTCGACATCTACGAGGAGATCCGGGCGCTGACCGGCGGCTACGGGGCCGACGTCTACATCGAGTGCACCGGCCACCCGAGCGCCGTCGGCCAGGGCCTGAACCTGCTGCGCAAGCTCGGACGCTTCGTCGAGTACTCGGTGTTCAAGGAGAACGTCTCGGTCGACTGGTCGATCATCTCCGACGACAAGGAGCTCGACGTGCTCGGCGCCCACCTGGGCCCGCACACCTGGCCCGCCGCGATCAAGATCATCGAGTCCGGTGTGCTGCCGCTCGACGAGATCTGCACCCACCAGTTCGGCCTGAAGGACGTCCAGAAGGCCCTCGACACCGTCGCCGACTCCGCCGGCGCCTCCATCAAGGTCTCGATCCTGCCCGGAGCCTGACCGTCCCCCCTCTCAGCGGCCGGCCGCGGGCGGACGCCCCGGCGGTGATCGCCCCGGCGGTGATCGCCCCGGCCGGACCGCTGCCGGACCCCCTGCACGAAGGAGTGCCGTATGAGCACCGCCCCCTCATCGACGAACGACGCCGCCGTCCCCGCCGTGGGATCGGACCGGGAGACCTTCCTGGACCGGATCGGCATCCCCCACCCCCTGCGCTGGGGCTTCCTCGCCGTGCTGATCTTCATGACCGGCAACGGCGTCGAGACGAACTTCGTCTCCCCCACGTGGCCAACGTGTTCGGCGGCGGGGACGAGATGATCAACGTCGCCGCCACCATCATCACCCTCTACAGCCTGGCCACCCTGGTCGGCTCCTACCTGGCCGGCGCGCTCTCGGACCTGTGGGGCCCGCGCCGCGTCATGCTGCTGGGCGTGATCATCTGGGTGGTGTTCCAGGCCGCGTTCCTGGGGGCGCTGTCCACCGAGTCCGTCGCGCTGGTGGGGCTGACCTACTTCATGCGCGGCTTCGGCTTCCCGCTGTTCGCCTTCTCCTTCCTGGTCTGGGTCAACGCGGTCGTCCCCAAGCAGCGCAACGGCGCGGCCGTGGGCTGGTTCTACGTCATGTTCACCGGCGGCATGCCCACCATCGGCTCGCTGGTCGCGATCGGGATGATCCCCGCCTTCGGCGGCGGCTTCTTCGGTGAGCGCTGGGCGATGGCCGCCTCGACCCTGATCGTGGTCGCCGGCTTCCTCATCGCCTGGTTCGGGGTGCGCGAGCGCCACGGCTCGATGCGCCTGGCCCCCGCAGGGGAGACCAGCACCCAGGTCATCTTCTCCGGCGTGCGCCTGTCCCTCACCAACAAGCGCGTGATGATGGGCTTCCTGACCCGGCTGATCAACACCGCCCCGCAGTTCGGCATGTTCATCATCCTGCCCACCGTGATCGCCGAGACCCTCGGCTGGGGCCAGGCCCGCTGGCTGCTGATGACCTCGATCGTCTTCGCCGGCAACATCCTGTTCAACGCCGCCTTCGGCGCCCTGGGCGACAAGCTCGGCTGGGCCTCCACGGTGCGCTGGTTCGGCATCGTCGGCTCCGCGGTCGGCCTGCTGCTGTGGTGGTACGTGCCGCACTGGGTGCCGGCCGGCTCCGACTCGGGCTTCGTCGTGGCGGTGATCGCGGGGACCGTCTTCGGGATCCTGCTGGCCGGCTTCGTGCCGCTGGGCGCGATCATGCCGGCGCTGGCCCCAGGCCACACCGGCGCCGCGATGGCGATGTACACGACCGCCGCGGGCGGCGCCACCTTCCTCGGCTCCGCCGTGGTCGCCGTGGTGCGCCCCTGGGGCGGGAACGTCGGCGTGGTCTGGGCCTTCGTGGCCCTCTACGCCCTCGCCTTCCTGATGACCTTCGCGCTGAACGTCGAGCAGCCCGGGGTCACCGACGCCGGCGGCAAGCGCCTGTCCAAGGCCGATCGCCGCGCGGCGGCCGCCGCCTGATCCCTGCCCGCCCCGGCGGCCGCCCCCTCGCGGCCGCCGGGGCGCCGGCATCCTGACCCCCGCCCGCCGAGCCTCCGGAGACCACGATGACCTACCTGTTCGACGATCCCAAGACCTTCCCCGCCGACGCCGTCGAGGGCCTCGTGGCCGCCCACCCCGAGGAGCTGGTGCGCGTCCACGGCGGCGTGGTGCGCGCGAACGCGACCCCCGCCGGGCAGCCGGCGCTCGTGGTCGGCGGCGGCTCCGGGCACTACCCGGCCTTCGCCGGCTGGGTGGGGCCGGGCTTCGCCCATGGTGCGCCGTGCGGGAACATCTTCTCCTCGCCCTCGTCCGACCAGGTGTACGCGGTGGCCCGCAACGCCGAGAACGGCGGCGGCGTGGTCCTCGGCTTCGGCCACTACGCCGGCGACGTCCTGCACTTCGGGGTCGCCGCCGAGAAGCTGCGCGCCGAGGGCATCGACGTGCGCATCGTCGCCGTCAGCGACGACATCGCCTCCGGGCAGACCGGCGATCACCGCGACCGCCGCGGCATCGCCGGTGACCTCCCGGTCTTCAAGATCGCCGGGGCCGCCATCCAGGCCGGCGCCGACCTCGATACCGCCGAGCGCCTGGCCTGGAAGGCCAACGACGCCACCCGCACCCTCGGCGTGGCCTTCGACGGCTGCACCCTGCCCGGCGCCGAGGACGCCCTGTTCCACGTCCCGGAGGGGACGATGGCGATCGGCCTCGGCATCCACGGCGAGCCCGGCATCGACGAGGCCCCCCTGCCCAGCGCCGCGGAGCTCGCCGCGCTGCTCGTCGAGGGCGTGCTGGAGGAGACCCCCGACCTCGCCTCGGACCGGGTCGCGGTGGTCCTGAACGGACTGGGCACCGTGAAGTACGAGGAGATGTTCGTGGTGTGGAAGCACGCCTCGCACCTGCTCGCCGAGGCGGGCCTGACCGTGGTGCGCCCCGAGGTGGGCGAGCACGTCACCAGCCTGGACATGGCCGGGCTCTCCCTGACCGTGATGCGGCTGGACGAGGAGCTCGAGCGGCTCTGGCTGGCCCCGGCCGACGCCCCGGCCTTCCGGCGCGGCGGCACCGTCGGCGGCGATCTCGGCGAGGCGCGCACGGAGCTGTACGCCCCCGGCGAGGACCCGATCCCCGCCGCTGCGGAGGAGTCCCGGTCCGGCGCCACCCGCATCGCCGAGATCCTCGGCGAGATCCAGAGCCTGCTCGAGCAGCTCGAGCCGGAGCTGGGGCGGATGGACGCGATCGCCGGCGACGGCGACCACGGCCAGGGCATGGTGCTCGGCATCCGCGCCGCCCGCGCCACCGCCCAGCGCGTGGTCGCCGACGGGGCCGGCGCCCGCACCGTGCTGGTGCAGGCCGGTGCCGCCTGGTCCGCCGAGGCCGGCGGCACCTCCGGCGCCCTCTGGGGCGCGGCGCTGACCGCCATCGGCAGCGCCCTGACCGACGACGCCGCCGTCAGCGACGAGCAGCTCCTGACCGGCCTGGTGCGGGCCGTCGAGGCCGTCGAGCGGCTGGGCCGCGCGAAGCCCGGCGACAAGACCATGGTCGATGCCGCCGTCCCCTTCCGGACCAGCCTCGCCGCGGCGAGCGGACCGGCGGCGCCGGCGATCGCGGCCGCCGCCGCCGAGGCGAGCACCGCCGCCGAGGCCACCGCCGACCTGGTCGCCCACAAGGGCCGAGCCCGCAACCACGGCGAGAAGTCCGTCGGCACCCCCGATCCGGGGGCGATCTCGTTCTCGCGGATCGTCACCCGGCTCGGCGAGCTGCTCGCCGTGTGAGACCGGCCATGCCGCGGGAGGCGCGGGACCGCTTCCGGAACAGTTCCGCCTCCCGCGGCGTTGCACCCCTCGAGACGTCCTCGCGGCGGCCGCTGTCCGCGCCGCCGCCCCGGACATCACCCCACCGCACCGAAGGAGAACTCATGGGCCTGAGAATCGTCACCGGATCCGACAACGCCGGCTACGGCCACAAGGGCGCGCTGAAGGAGCTGCTCGAGGCGGACCCGCGCGTCGACTCGGTCATCGACGTCGGCGTCACCGGCCGCGAGGACGGCACCTACTACCCCAACGTCGCCGTCGAGGCGGCCGAGAAGGTCGCGGCCGGCGAGGCCGACCGGGCGCTGCTGATCTGCGGCACCGGCCTGGGCGTCGCGATCGCGGCGAACAAGGTCTCCGGCGTCCGCGCCGTCACCGCCCACGACCTCTACTCCGTGCAGCGCTCCGTCCTCTCGAACAACGCGCAGGTGCTGTGCATGGGCGAGCGCGTGATCGGCCTCGAGCTCGCCAAGGAGCTCGTGAAGGTGTGGCTCGACCTCGAGTTCGACCCCACCTCCTCCTCCGCCGCCAAGGTCGACGCGATCTGCGCCTACGACGGCTCGCTGGAGACCACCCAGGCCTGATCCGAGGCGCGCCGGCGACTGCGCCGGCCCGAGCGCCCGCTCGGCCCGCTGCTCGAGGTGCCGTGCGCGGGAAGGTTCCATGATGGTGGAACCTTTCCGCGCACGGCGTTGTCATGCCGGGGGAGTGGCGGGGCCGTCGGCCGCCGGGTGCGCTACTCCGCGAGCGCCTTGCCGCGCTGCTCGGGCAGCGTGAACGCGGCGGCCGCCGCCAGGCCGAAGGCGAACGCGAAGACCGCGAAGGCGAGGTGCTGGCCACCGGTGGTGACCAGCACCGGCACCAGGAACGGCGCCAGCATGGAGGCGACGCGCCCGAAGGCGGCGGCCGCGCCGGTGCCGGTGCCGCGCACGGCGGTCGGGTACAGCTCCGGCCCGATCGCGTACAGCGCGCCCCAGGCGCCGAGGTTGAAGAAGCTCAGCAGGCAGCCGGCCGCGATGATCGTGGCCTCGCTGTCCGCCAGGCCGTAGCCGATCGCCGAGAGCGCGGAGCCGGCCAGGAACAGGGTCAGCGTCCAGCGCCGGCCGAGCACCTCGATCAGCCACGCCGCCGCGGCGTAGCCGGGGATCTGGGCGAGGGTGATGATCAGGGTGAAGGTGAAGGACTGGGTGAGGCTGAAGCCGCGATCCACCAGCAGGGTCGGGATCCAGATGAACGCCCCGTAGTAGGACAGGTTGATGCAGAACCACACCGCCCACAGGCCCGCGGTGCGGCGGCGCAGGGACCCCGACCAGATCCCGCCGCTGGCCTCCACCTGATCGGCGGCGGGGACGGTGCCGACCTCGTCGGCGCGGACGCGCCCGTCGGCCTCGGCGGCGGCTGCGGCCCGGCCCTGCCGGCGCGAGATCGCGGGCGAGCTCTCGAAGCCGCGCACCACCGCCTCGGCCTCGTCGGCCCGGCCCTTGAGCTCGAGGAAACGCACCGATTCGGGCATCCCCCAGCGCACCACCAGCGAGTACGCGGCCGGCACCATGCCCAGGGCGAGCGCCCAGCGCCAGCCCGTCGGTCCCGAAGCGGCCACGAAGGTGCCGATCACGGCGGCGAGGATCCAGCCCAGCGCCCAGAACGCCTCGAGCCAGACGATGATGCGGCCGCGGATGCGGGCGGGGGCGAACTCGCTCATCAGGGTCGAGGCCACCGGCAGCTCGGCGCCGAGGCCGAGGCCCACCACGAACCGCAGCGCGATCAGCGCCCCCACCCCCATCGCGAGCGCCGAGGCGCCGGTGGCGAGGCCGTAGACCAGCAGGGTGAGGGCGAAGACGTTGCGCCGGCCGATGCGGTCGGCGAGCAGCCCGCCCACGCTCGCGCCGATCGCCATGCCGGCGAACCCGGCGGAGGCGATGAGGGAGCCGTCGGCCTTGGACAGGTTCCAGTGCACGCTCAGCGCGGCGATGACGAAGGAGATCAGGCCCACGTCCATCGCGTCCAGCGCCCAGCCGATGCCCGAGGCGCCGAGCATCCTGCCGTGCTTGCGGGTGAAGGGCAGGCGGTCCAGGCGCTGCGACCTGGTCAGCGGGCGCCCGGCGGCGGCGGTCGACGCCTCGGCGGGGGAGATCGAAGGGCTCATGCTCAGCTCCGGACACGGGGAGGGGCGGGGACGGGCAACGCGTTGCGGGACATCATGGACCACCCGCCGCCGGCGGGATGCGACGTGGATCACAGGCGCGGCCGGGGTGGGAGGTCGCCGGGACCTCCACTCCTGGTCACGGTGAGAAAAAGTGGAAGGTCTCGGATTCGTTGCAGTCCCGCCGCGAGATCGACGCGGCCGACGGATCCTCGGTAAGTGCGGGGGTGCGCGGGGGACCCGGGGCGCTCAGCGCCGCGGGTGCGCGACGAGGTCGACGTCGGCCGCACCGCGCAGCACGGCGAGGGCGCGGCGGGCGCGGGCCGCGCCCCAACCGCCGAGGAGGTCGGCCTGCGACTCCTCGATGAGCGCCCAGTCGTCGAGCTCCGCGGCCTGCGGCACCACGCTCGCCTCGAGCTGCGCGCGGGGGATGACGCCGGCGTCGAAGAGGAAGTGCACGCCCATCGGCGCGCTGCGCACCGGGCTCGAGGGCAGCCAGTCCACGGCGAGCAGGCGACCCACCTCGACGTCGAGGCCGAGCTCCTCCTGCACCTCCCGCTGGGCGCACTGCCGGGCGTCCTCCCCGGCGTCCACGCCGCCGCCGGGCAGCAGCCAGTGGTCGCGGTAGTTGGGCTTCTCGATCACGAAGCGGTCGTCCTCGTCCCGCAGGATCACCGCCCCGGAGCTGATCACCTTCGGCAGGGTGGCGAAGTAGGCGGGGTCGGGGAGCAGGCGCGGCATGGGGCCATCGTGTCACCGCCCGGCGGGGCGCGCAGGCAGCGCCGACGGGCGGGAAGGGCCGCGCCGCGCCGCCCGGCGGTCCGGGGCGGGGCTCAGAGCTCGTCGGTGCCCTCGAACCTCACGGCGGTGCCCGGGGCGGCCTGGGCGAGCCGGTCGAGACCCGCCCGGGTGACGACCGCGATCACCGGGTACCCGCCGGTGGTGGGGTGGTCCGGGCCGAAGACGACCGGCAGACCCGAGGGCGGCACCTGGATCGCGCCGGGCACGACGGCCTCGCTGGGCAGGGAGCCGGCGCCCGCCGGGACCGGCAGCGCCTGCCCGCCCAGTCGCACCCCGACCCGGTCGGAGTCGGGTCGGACGCTCCAGGTCCCGGCCAGCAGCGCGGTGAGCGCCTCGCTGCCGAGCAGTGCGGCGCGGGGGCCGACATGCACGGGCACCCGGACCAGGGCCGGCTCGGCGGCGGGGCCCCGATCGGTCCCGGGGTCGGTCGGGGCCGGCTCCGCCGCGGCGCCGCTCTCCGGGGCCACGGCGGGCACCGCGTCGAGCCCGCGCTGCCGGGCCACCAGCAGCAGGGCGCCGGCCGTGAGCGGGGCGGGGCCGAGCCCGGAGAGGGTGTCGCGCGACATCGAGCCGAGCGTCGGGCCCTCGACGGCCGCGGGGTCGGCACCCGTCGGGGCGGCGCCGGTGGGGGTCTCCGGGTCGGTCGGGTCCGGGCGGCGCACGGCGCCGATCCCGCCGCGCACGGCGAGCACCACCCGCAGCCCGGAGGTGGCCGGGCCCAGCTCCAGGGTGTCGCCGACATCAAGGGCGATCGGCTGCTCCCGGCCCTGCCCGGCGGGCAGCACCAGGTCTGCGACGTCCCCATCGCGGCGGCGCACGGTCACCGGCGCCGGGGCCCCGGAGACGGCGACGACGCTCGGCGCGAGGGCCGCCAGGAACAGCGGGCCGAGGAGGGCCTCGACGACCGCGGCGGACGAGGGGTTGCCGACGGCGAGGTTGGCCCGCACCATCGCCCCGTGATCGAAGGTTCCCGAGGTGCCGACCCCGATCGCCGCCCGGCCCCCGCGCCCGGCGTCCTGGATCAGGGCGAGCGGTCCGGGAGCGCGCACGGCGAGGACGGCCGTCCCGGCGGGGTGGGCGCCGGCCGCGCGGCGACGGCGGCCGCGCCGCGTCGGTCCCGCCGCGGCGCCGCGGACGGCCCGGACCCTGGCCGCGGCGCCGCCGGCCCGCGCGGTCGCCCGCTGGGGGGTGAAGCGGACGCGGGTGCCGGGGACGAGCAGGGCGGGAGGCTCCCGGCGGGGATCGAACAGCTCGGCGTCGCTGCGGCCGATCAGCTGCCAGCCGCCGGGGGTGGCGCGCGGGTAGATCGCGCAGTAGTGGGCGGCGAGGCCGACGGCGCCGGCCGGCACGGCGGTGCGCGGCTCGGCGCGGCGCGGGACGTCCCAGGGCGGGCCCGCGCCGTCGGCCCCGCGCCCCGGCAGATCCGGTCCGAGCCGGTCCGTGCGATCCGGGGCGACCAGGTACGAGAAGCCGGGGGCGAAGCCGCCGAAGGCGGCCGTCCAGGTGATCGAGGAATGGGCGGTGATCAGCGCGTTCGAGCTCATCCCGAGCAGCTCCGCGACCGCCTCGAGGTCCTCGCCGTCGTAGACGATGCCGAGGGGGACCTCGGCGGCGGGCTGCTCGTCCACCTCGGGAGCGGTCAGGTCCCGCAGCAGGGCCGCCAGCGCCGGGACGTCGCGCGCGCCGGTCCCGGACAGCAGCAGGGTGCGCTCGGCGGGGACCAGGTCGCGCAGGTGCTCGGGAGCGAGGGCGCGGACCGCGGCGGCCGCCGCGAGCACCTCGGCGGTGCCCGGGTACTCCGCGAGCAGGGCGGCCTCCCCGGCCCGATGCACCGCCAGCGGCGGCGCGAGCCGACCCGAGGGCCCGGAGCGGAGCGGATCCGTCGTCACAGCGCCGCCGCGAGCCGCACGCCCGCCGCCTCCAGCCGGCGGCGCACCGTGCGGGCGAGCTCGACCGCGCCGGGGGTGTCGCCGTGCAGGCAGAGCGAGCGCACCGGCAGCTCCACCCAGCTCCCGTCGGCCGTGCGCACCCCGTGCTCGGTGGCGATCGAGAGGGCCTGGGCGGCCACCGCCTCCGCGGCGGTGAGCACCGCGCCGGGGAGGCTGCGCGGGGCGAGGGTCCCGTCGGCGAGGTAGGCGCGGTCGGCGAAGCCCTCGCGCACCACCTCCAGGCCGGCCGCCTCGGCCAGCTCGATCACCACGGCGCCGGGGGCGGCGACCAGGGGCAGGTCTCCGCCGAGCTCCCGCAGGGCGCCCACCACCGCCGCCGCCTGCTGCTCGTGACGGGCCAGAGCGGTGTACAGCGCGCCGTGGGGCTTGACGCCCCGCACCCGGGTGCCCTCCACGCGGGCCATCGCCTGCAGGCCGCCCACCTGCACGATCACCTGGTCGGTGAGGTCGGCGGGGGCGATGTCGAGGAAGCGGCGACCGAAGCCGAGGGGATCGGGGTAGGCCACGTGCGCGGTGATCGCCACACCCCGGGCGGCGGCCGCCCGGACCGCGGCGCGCATCGTGCCGGGGTCCCCGGCATGGCCGCCGCAGGCCACGTTCGCCGTGGTCACCACCTCGAGCATCGTGTCCTCGTCCTCGCCCATCGACCAGGCGCCGAAGCCCTCGCCGAGGTCGGCGTTGAGATCGAGCTGCGGCAGCGGGGCGGTCATCGGGGGTCGGCTCCTTCGCGCGGACGACGTGGCGGCTCCATTGTCGTCCCTCGAGGTCGCCGGCGGCAGGGCGAGCGGGGGATCCGCGGGTGGCGGCGCGGCGCTCGCTAAGGTCGAGCCATGACGCAGCGCTCCGATCCGACCGTCGCCCCGGGCACGTCCCCGCCGGCCCCGGCCTCGGCGCCGGCGGGGGGCGCCGGGGTCCCCGGCGCCGTGCCCGACCTGCCCGCCGGCATCCGCGGCACCGACCCCGAGGCGCCGCTGCAGTTCACGCCCGCGGACGTCGCCGCCGCCTCCGCGCTGCTCGAGCGCGCCGGGGCGGGCGGGCCGGAACCGGCGGTGACGTTGAGCGACGAGCAGATCGCGGCGCTGGACGGCTACGCCCGGCGCCAGTTCGTCGCCGCGCCCTGGCTCGAGGAGCATCCCGAGCAGCGGGCCTTCGCCGCCGGGGTCGCGCTGCGCTCCCTGATCGCCGCCGAGCAGATCCGCTTCGCGCCCGGGCCGGACGGCGGCGGCGCGCAGTGGCAGGCGGCGCCCGAGATCGCCAGCGCCCTGGTGCTGCGCCGCACCGCGCGGGTGTTCACCACCGCCGAACGCACCGTGCAGACCGATCACGGCCCGCAGGTCCACCGCCTCCACTGCTACGCGCACGCCGCCGGGGTGCTCGAGGAGGAGGTCACCGCAGTGGGCCTCCACCGGTTCACGGCGCTGAGTCCCACCCGGGCCGGCGACCGGCTGGCGGCCTTCGTCGACCCGCTGGGCGTCGGCGGCGCGGGCGGCGATCCCGTGCTGGTGCGCAGCTCGGCGCTCGCCGCCCACCCGATCGCGCAGCGCCTGGCCGCGACCCGCGCCCTCAGCGTGCTCACCCTGGTGCGCACGGATCAGGGCGGGGTGCAGCAGCTCAGCGTCCACGCGACCGCCGAGGGAGTGCTGACGATGGAGGCGCTGGACCCCGGCAGCGAGGACCCCCGGCTCGAGGTCCGCTCCGTCGACGCCGCCGAGCTGCGCGCCCTGGCGAGCGTGCTGGTGGGCGACGCGGCCTGAGGCGGGTCAGGGCAGCGGCGCACCGGCGGCGTGGACCCAGCGGGCCAGCACCTCCTCGAGGCGCCCATGCAGGCGCAGCGTGGCCTCCGCATCGGCGCGGGTGGGGCCGTCGTTGAGGATCACCACGGGCTGGTCCTGCCGCCGGGCGGCCCGCACGAAGCGCAGTCCCGACTGGACGGTGAGGCTCGAGCCGAGCACCAGCAGCGCATCGGCCGCCTCGAGCGCGGCGAAGGCCGCGCCGACCACCTCGCGCCGGGCCGACTCGCCGAAGAACACCACGTCGGGCTTGAGGATCCCGCCGCACAGCGGGCACGGCGGGTAGCGGAAGCTGCTGGTGCGGTCCACCTCGGCGTCCCCGTCGGGGGCCTGGGCGGCCTCGGCCGCGAGCTCCGGGAGCCGGGCGGCGAGCTGCGGGTTCATCGACAGCATCCGCTGGTGCAGCGCGGTGCGGGAGGACAGCGCATCGCACTGCTGGCAGCGCACCCGGTCCAGGCGCCCGTGCAGGTCGACGACCGGATCGGAGCCGGCCGCCGCGTGCAGGCCGTCGACGTTCTGGGTGATCACCGCGGTGTTCGGGAAGGCGGTGGCGTGGAGCGCGGCGAGCAGGCGGTGCGCCGGGCCGGGGCGGGCCCGGCGGAACTGCTCCCAGCCCACCGTCGAGCGGGCCCAGTAGCGGCGCCGGGCCAGGTCGTGGCCGATGAACTCCTGGTAGGTCATGGGGGAGCGGGGCACCGCCTCGCGGCCGCGGTAGTCCGGCAGCCCGGAGCCGGTGGACATGCCGGCCCCGGTCAGCACCGCCACCGGCCGGTCGCGCAGCAGCGCCAGCGCCGCGTCGACCTCGTCGGCGGGGCTGCGTCGGCCGTAGTCCGCGCCCTCCATCGGCCCCCACGCCTGCCGCCTCGGACCGCCCCGGGCGGGTCCGGGCGCATCGAGGGGTTTCCTGGTGGCGGTCGCGAACCAGCGGCCGACGTCGGCGGCCGGGCCGGCGCGCCCGCCGCCCTCCGCCGCGGCGGGCGTCGCGCTGCTGGTCATTCCTCCAGAGTAGAGGGTGCTTGGGCCGGATCAGTGCGCGGGCAGCGGCAGGATCCCCTCGTGGCGGGCGCGCCAGTCCGCGGGCAGGCCGGGGGTCCGCGGGCCGTCGTCCCAGCCGGCGCTCATCAGCGCCAGGGCGATCAGGGTGCCGCCGTTGGCGGGCAGGTAGGCGGGCAGACCGGGTCGCTGGGGGAAGTGCCCGGCGCCGTCGCAGCGGTTCTTGACCGTCGGCAGCAGCAGGGCGTCCACCGCGGTCCGCGGCCGCTGCAGGCGGGCCGCGGTCATGGCCAGGGCGGGGTAGTCCCAGCCCCAGGTGGACTCCCAGTCCCAGCCCGCCAGCACGTCCTCGAGCGCCGCGGCGGCGGCCGCTGCCGGGATGGTCCCGGTCGGCGGCACCATCCCGTAGGCCAACAGGTGCGAGGGATGGTCGGAGCGGTCCATCGCCGGACCGTCCCGGAAGGACCTCAGCGTGCCGTCGGCCGTCAGCGGGGAGTGGATCCGCGCCGCCACCGCGGTCAGCTCCCCGGCGTCCCGTGCCCCGCGGCGATGGCGCCAGCGATCGGCGACCCGCAGCGCCCAGGTCACGTAGGCGAGCTCGAAGGCGGGATCCTGCAGCCGGTGCCGATCGGCCACGTGCCGCTCCTGGGCGCCGATCAGCGGCGGCCCCAGGCCGGAGCGCTCGCCATCGGCGCGCAGCAGGTCCTGCAGGCACAGGGCGGTCTGCTCGACCAGCTCGTGCAGCAGCGGATCGTCGGCGGCCGAGGGATCGGCGCGTCGCACCAGCTCCGCGAGGTGGATCGGATGGGGCTGCTGCCACAGCAGGAACGGGCCGATGTCGCTCGGGGCCTCGCGCAGGTCCGGACCGATCTGCTTGGGCCAGCGCGCCCCGCGGCATCCCTGCGCTCGCGCCGTCGCGCGGGCCCCCGGCAGCGCCGCCGCATAGAAGCCCAGGCCGCGGCGCAGCGAGCCCGCATCGCCCCAGAGCGCGAAATGCGCCGCATGCCACCAGTGCATCTCCAGGTGGAACTTCCCGCGCCAGGAGTTCGCGAGCAGTCCGGTCTCCGCCGGCGGGAGCACCCCGGCGGCGTGGACGCGCTGGAGGTAGCGCGAGAGCACAGCGCGCCGCTCGAGCTCATGCGCCCGGGGGTCCTCCGTCGCCCCGAGATCCAGGGCCCCGGTGCTCTCCCAGTGCTCCGCCCAGAAGCGGGCCGCCCGCTCCCGCACCCCCACGCCGCTCGGCTCCGGCAGCGGGCCGGGGGCGCTTTCGTCGAGGGAGACGGCGGGCACGGCGCGGGGCAGCAGCTCGAGCACCACGTCGAGCGCGGCGCCGCCCGCCGGGGGCGCCAGGCGCACCGCATGCGCGCCGGTCGAGCGCGGCTCGGCGCCGTGGACGAGCACGTCGTACTCGAGGTCGTCGAGCCGGCGGCCGATCCGCCCGCCCGCCACGGCGGTGGTGTGGGCCGACGGGGCCGTCCAGTCGGCCGCGAGCTCCCAGCCCGGGGAGCCGTAGGGGAAGGTCAGCACCAGGTCGAGCCCCGGCGCATCGATCGTCAGCGCGAGCGCGTCATGGACCGGATCGCAGGTGGTGGTCACCGTGCAGGGCCGGCCGCGGTAGCGGAACGTCGAGCGGATCGTGCCGGACCACAGGTCCAGGTGCTGGGCGGCGTCGGTGATGTCGTCGGCCGCCGGGGTCGCGCCGGTGCCCGCCTCGGCCAGCGCGAAGCGCAGCAGGGACACCTTGTGCGGGTTCTCCCGGAACCAGGCGGCCGCCGGCTCCGGATGTTCGGTCCCGCCCTCGAGGTCCATGTACGCGGCCGGGCCGCGCGGGGAGTCGTAGCGGCGCAGCAGCGACTCCCACGGCGCGGGCGGGTCGGTGGGCAGCGTGTGCCAGCCCCATTCGGCCAGGGTGTTGATCCGCGTCTCGTCGCTGCCGGGACCGGCGAAGGTCTGGGTGCCGGTGCGGTCCACGCCGGCGGCGAAGCCTCCGTTGCCCACCGAGAGGACCGCGTCGTCGGCCCCGGTCAGATGCGGGTCATGCCGGCGGACGAGGGCGCGGCGATCGATCCGGGCCCTCATCCGGCGACGGCGGCGACGGCCTCGTCGTGCCAGTCCTGGGCCGCCTGCTGGGCCGTCGCGCTGCCGAACAGCACCGCGTTCTGATGGCGCGGGGTGATCTCCTCGACCGCGGTGGAGCCGGCCGGGCCGATCCAGGTGGGCTTGAGCTCCATCTCGCCCAGCGCCGAGATGTACTCGACCTCGCGCCGGGCGGTCTCGGACAGCTCCGGCAGGATCGCCTGCCGCACCGCCTCGACGGCGGGGACCCCGCGGTCGGTGAGGATCAGCTTCCCGGCCTCCGGGTCGTTGATCAGGAAGTTCACGAAGGCCGCGGCGTCCTGCGGGGAGGCGGTGCGGGCGGAGATCGTGTACAGCTGGGAGGACTGCAGCCACACCCCGGTCTCCGCGGACTCCCCGGGCACCTTCACGATCTCAAGGTCCGCGCCCGAGGCCTCCGACAGCGCGGTCAGGGAGCTGGACCAGGTGAGCATGAAGGCGGCCAGCCCGCGGCCCATCAGGGTCTGCTCGGGGCCGACGTCGGTGAGCTCGACCAGCTCGTCCGCCCCCGGCGAGGCGCCGGAGTCGATGAGGGCCTTGGAGAACTCGAAGAAGGACTGCACGGTCGCGGCGTCCACCCCGATCTCGCCGTCCTCGGTGTAGAGGATCTGGCCGTGCTGGCGGGCCCAGAGGTCGACGGAGTCGTGGGTGAAGACGCTCCCGGAGCCGTAGGTGCCGGCGGGGGTGTTCTCGGTGACCGCCGCTGCGGCGGCGGCGAAGTCCTCCCAGGTCCAGGTCTCGGGATCGGGCATCGCGACGCCGGCGGCCTCGAGCACCGCCCGGTTCACAATCATGCCGGGGGCGTTGATGCCGGTGGTGACCGCGACCTGGGTGCCGTCGACCTGCCCGTTGGAGCGGGCCACCTCGTCCATCGCGGACAGGTCCAGGACGTCCTCGACGGTGCCGAGGTCCAGCAGCACGTCCCGGGCCGCGTACTCGGCGGGGTAGGCGCCGCCCATGGTCATCACGTCGGGCTCGTCCCCGGCGGCGACCGAGGTGGCGAGCTTGTCGAAGTACCCGGAGATGTCGCCGGGCTCGGCGCTGATCTCGAGCTCGGGGTGCTGCTCGACGAAGAGGTCGATCACCGCCTGGGTGGTCGCGGCCCGCTCGGGGTTCCCCCACCAGGAGAAGCGCAGGGCGGAGCCCTCGTCCTCCTCCCCGCCGCCGGAGGCGTTCGGGCCGCAGGCGGCGAGGGCACCCGCGGCGAGGACCCCGAGGGGCAGGGCGGTCAGGGCGGTGCGTCGGGACAGCGTCATGGGGTTCTCCAGGGCTCAGGGGACGGTGGTCACAGCTCGGGCTGCATGCCGGTGAGCAGGGTCAGGAGCTCCTCGGCGACCTCCTCCGGGGGGCGGGTGCCGAACAGGGACTCCTCCCCGAGCCGGGACAGCTCGTCGCTGAAGCCGACGCCGCTGGCGGGGGTGACCAGCGGCGGGCGCACCACCTCGGCCTGCATGTCGCGCGCGAAGTCGAGGGAGACCAGCTCGTTCTCGTCGAGCACCGACTCGATCTCGGTCTGCAGCTCGGGGATCGCGGTGACGCCCCGCTCGATCTTGAGGACCTTGGCGGCCTCGGGGTCGCGCAGCAGGAAGTCCACCAGCGTCGCCGCCGCGGCGGGGTCGGCGCTGGAGGCGGCGATCGACCAGTACATCGAGGCCTTGTTGACCATCTGGTGGTCGCCGCTGGTGCGGGCCGGCAGGCGCAGCAGCCGCAGCGGGGCGCCGGAGGAGGCCTGGAAGGTCTGCACCTGGGTGTGGAACTGGAGGTGGAAGGCGGAGCGGTTGTTGCCGAAGCGCCCCTGCTCGACGCCCGCGGCGAAGTCCTCGATCTGCTCCGAGGGTCCGACCGTGGCGCCGGACTCGACCAGGGAGCGCGCGTACTCGAGGTAGGCGACGATCGTGTCCTGGCTGATCAGCGTTTCGTCCTCGCGCGGGAACAGCTGCTCGCCGCTCTGCCGGGCCCAGGCGCTGAGCTCGGCCATGCTGGTGCCGAAGAAGTCGAAGCCGACCACGTCCTCGCCGGCCTGCTTGCCCCAGTCGCTGACCGCTGTGGTCAGCGCGGCGAAGTCGTCCCAGGTCCAGGTGGTGTCGTCGGGCATCTCGAGCCCGGCCTGCTCGAGGAGGGTCGGGTTCACGCCGACGGAGAAGATGCCGATGCCCAGCGGCGCCCCCACCAGCGTGCCGTCGGCGAGGCGACCGGTCTCGAGCACGGCCGCGTCCATCGCGCTGAGGTCGAGCTGCTCGGCGACGGTCTCGAGGTCCAGCAGCGAGGAGCGGGTGCCGTAGGAGTCGATGTACGCCTCGTCCATCTGCAGCACGTCCGGGGCGTCGCCGCCGGCGAACTGGGTGGCCAGCTTGTCCCAGTAGCCGGTCCACTCGCTGTACTCCGGGGAGACCTCGATCTCCGGATGCGACTGCGTGAACAGGTCGATGGCCTCGCGGGTCATGCCCTCGCGCAGCTCTCCGCCCCACCAGTAGCAGCGGACGGCTCCGCCGCCCTCCTCGCCCGAACTGCTCGAGGCGTTGGGGCCGCAGGCGGCGAGGGCGGGGAGGGCGCCGGCGGCGGCGAGCAGGGCCAGGGTGCTTCGGCGGGTGATCATCATCGATCCTCTCGGGACAGGGGTGGGAAGGGGCCCGGTGACGGGCTCGGCGGGCGGGCGGCGGCGGGGCCACCGGCTTCGGGAGCGGTTCGGGAGCGGTCGGCGCCGACCGTGCGCGGCGGCCGAGGGGGCCGACGCGGCGGCAGCGCGCCGTGGACGCCCTGAGGCGGCGTCTTGAGACGATTCATAAGTGTGGGCGCGGTCACCCTAGACCGCGGGTGGCCGCCGGAGCAAGATGGCCGGCGGGGTCGCCCGGCGCGGGACGTGCGCTCGCCGCCGGGCGGGGAGCGCTGATGTGCAACGTTGAACGAGCCGCGGGATCGGCGGCGCCGAGAGACTTGACATCCATGCCGCCAAGCGCTTTCCTATGGTGAGCCACTTCACGGACGCAGTGCCCGCAGCGGCGGCAGCAGGTCGAGGGCGCAGCAGCGCCTGAAACCGTTCAACGAGTTCCACCAGAAACCGCCTCACGGCGGCACCGCGCCGACCGGACCGGCCACGACGGCCCCCGGACCCGTTCCCCACCCGCGCTCCCCAAGATCAAAGGAGATCTGATGTTCACCCGACGCTCCGCCCTCGCCCTCGGTCTCGCCGTCCCCGGCCTCGCCGGACTCGCCGCCTGCGGCCCCAACGCCTCCGGCGGCTCCGGCTCCGGTGGTGGCGGCGGCGAGGACGGCTCCGCCGCCCTCCGCCTGACCTGGTGGGGCAACCCCACCCGTGACGAGAACACCGAGAAGGTGATCGAGGCCTTCAAGGAGGTCGACGACGCCACCACCATCACCCTCGAGCCGGGGGAGTGGAGCGGCTACTGGGACAAGCTCGCCACCCAGGCCGCCGGCGGCGACATCCCCGACATCATCCAGATGGACGAGAAGTACCTCAGCGAGTACGGCGGGCGCGGCACCCTCCTGGACCTCGCCGAGGCAGGCCTGGACACCAGCGACTTCGCCGAGGGCTCGGTCGAGGTCGGCGAGGTGCCCGAGCACGGCCTGGTCGCGATCAACGCGGGCCTGAACGCGATGACCTTCCTCATCAACCCCACCCTGTTCGAGCAGGCCGGGGTGGAGATCCCCGACGACACCACCTGGACCTGGGACGACCTGATCGACACCGCCGTGAAGATCACCGAGAGCACCGAGGACGGCATCTGGGGCGTGTCCCAGATCGGCCTGATCCAGGCCGCGTTCCAGGTGTGGGTGCGCCAGCAGGGCCAGGACCAG
Source organism: Brachybacterium sp. UNK5269 (assembly GCF_049266655.1). Taxonomy (GTDB): domain Bacteria; phylum Actinomycetota; class Actinomycetes; order Actinomycetales; family Dermabacteraceae; genus Brachybacterium. The sequence continues at coordinate 3,411,384 of NZ_CP184883.1, read as the reverse complement.
TACAAGGACGGCGGGGTCGGCTTCGACGCCGCCACCGCCACCTCGTTCCTCGAGTTCACCCAGCGGATCGCGGACAGCACCGCCGGCCCCGACGCGAGCGCCTCGGTGGAGGACGCCAACCAGACCCTCGACCAGACCCTGTTCGCCACGGGGAAGCTCGGGATGACGGTGGCCTGGTCCAACCAGGTCGTCGCGCACGACGCCGCCGTCCAGGGCGGCGTCACCGTGCTGCGGCCGCCGTCGGTGACCGGCTCCGCCGCCGATGCGCAGCTCTGGTACAAGGCCTCGATGTACTGGTCGATCTCCAAGTCCACCCAGAACCCGGAGGCGGCCCTGGCCGTCGTCGACTTCCTCGTCAACTCCCCCGAGGCGGGCAAGATCCTCTCGGTCGAGCGGGGCGTGCCCGGCAACCTCAGCGTCCGCGAGGCGGTCGTGCCGGACCTGGACGAGGCCAACCTGATGGCCGTGGACTACCTCGAGGCCATCGAGCCCGAGCTCGGCGACGCCCCCGAGATCACCCCGCAGGGCGGCGGCGAGTTCGAGTCGATCCTCAAGCGGGTCGTCGAGGACATGCTCTTCGGCCGGATCACCCCTGCCGAGGGCGGACAGCGCCTCGTCGACGACCTCGACGCGGCCCTGGTCTGACCACCGCCCCCGCGGCGCCGCCGGCCCCGTCAGCGAGCTCTGCTCGCCGGGCCGGCGGCCCCGGACCAACCATGAAGGGAAGAAGCCTATGAGTGCGGTGGGAGAACTCGCCTCCATCGTGTCCAACCGCAAGAAGGGCGGCGCGAAGGAGAAGCACCCCGACAACAAGCCGGCGATCGTGTTCATGCTGCCCTGGCTGATCGGACTGCTGGGCATCACGCTGATCCCGATGATCGCGTCGTTCGTCCTCGCGTTCACGGATTACAGCCTGCTGGCCCCGCCGGAGTTCGTGGGCCTGGCGAACATCAAGGAGATGATCGCCGACACCCGCCTGCACAACTCGCTCGTGGTCACGTTCATCTACGTGTTCGTGGGCACCCCGCTGCAGCTGATCGCGGCGCTGCTGCTGGCGGTCATCCTGAACCAGGGGATGAAGGGGCTGTCGTTCTACCGCTCGGTGTTCTACCTGCCCTCGCTGCTGGGCGGATCGGTCGCGATCGCGATCCTGTGGCGCCAGATGTTCGGCGCCAACGGCCTGATCAACCAGATCGGCGGGATGCTCGGCTTCGAGAACCTGCCCGGCTGGGTCTCCAACCCCGACACCGCGCTGGGCACGATCATCCTGCTGCACGTGTGGACCTTCGGCTCGCCGATGATCATCTTCCTGGCCGGGCTGCGGCAGATCCCGGAGATGTATTACGAGGCCGCGTCCGTGGACGGTGCCACGAAGTTCGCGCAGTTCTTCCGGATCACGATCCCGCTGCTCACGCCGATCATCTTCTTCAACGTGGTGCTGCAGGTCATCAACGCCTTCCAGTCCTTCACGCAGGCGTTCGTGGTCTCCGGCGGCACGGGCGGTCCGTCGGACTCGACGATGTTCTTCACGCTGTACCTGTACCAGAAGGGCTTCACCCAGTTCGACATGGGGTACGCCTCCGCGATGGCCTGGCTGCTGCTGATCATCGTGGCGATCTTCACCGCCATCAACTTCTTCGTCTCCAAGTTCTGGGTGTTCTACGATGACTGATCTTCAGAGCCGACCGGTCCCTGCCGGGGCCTCCGCCGCGGGCGGGGCCTCCACCGGCCCCATCACCCCCAAGCGGCGCCCGCGACGCCTGGGCCGCCGCGGTCTGCGCCATGCGTTCATGATCGTGGCGAGCGTGGTGATGGTCTATCCGCTGCTGTGGATGGTCGTCTCCTCGCTGCGCCCCAACGAGGAGATCTTCCGCAACCCGAGCCTGTTCCCCATCAGCCTCGACTTCTCGAACTACGCCCGCGGCTGGGAGTCCCTGGCCCAGCCGTTCTCGCACTACCTGATGAACTCGACGCTGCTGGTGCTGGGCTGCGTGATCGGCAACCTCATCGCCTGCTCGCTGACCGCCTATGCCTTCGCGCGGCTGAAGTTCTGGGGCCGCAACATCGCCTTCGCGATCATGCTGATGACCCTGATGCTGCCGATCCACGTGGTGATCGTGCCGCAGTACATCATGTTCTCCCAGACCGGCTGGGTGAACACGATGCTCCCCCTGATCCTGCCGAAGTTCCTGGCCACCGACGCCTTCTTCGTGTTCCTCATGGTGCAGTTCATCCGCGGCATCCCCCGCGAGCTCGACGAGGCCGCGCGCATCGACGGCGCCGGGCACTTCCGGACCTTCTTCCAGGTGATCCTGCCGCTCATGCTGCCGGCGCTGGCGACCACCACGATCTTCACCTTCATGTGGATGTGGAACGACTTCTTCGGCTCCCTCATCTACCTCACCACCCCCGACAACTTCACCGTGCCGCTGGCGCTGAAGTCGTTCCTGGACACCCAGGGCTCCTCCGACTGGGGCGCCATGTTCGCCATGTCGGTGGTCTCCCTGATCCCGCTATTCCTGGTGTTCCTGTTCGGCCAGAGGTTCCTGGTCAAGGGCTTCGCCACCACCGGCATCAAATGAGCCTGCGCGGGGCGGCCGACGGGTCCACCGGACCGTCGGCCGCCCCGCGCCCGTGCCCCCACCCACCGCTCGACCCTGGAGAGTCATGCCCACCCGCTATGCACTGATCGGCACCGGCCACCGCGCCCAGATGTACCTCGACGCGATCGCCGGCCCGCACGCCGCGGACGCCGAGCTGGTCGCGATGCTCGACACCAACCCCGGCCGGCGCGAGTTCCACCGCGACCGCCACGAGGCGTTCGCCGGGGTCGAGCTCGCCGGACCCGAGGACCTCGAGCGGATCATCGCCGAGCACCGCATCCAGCGCGTCATCGTCACCACGCCCGACCGCACGCACGCCGACTTCGTGGTGCGCGCCCTGGAGGCGGGCGCGGACGTGGTGGTCGAGAAGCCGCTGACGATCGACGCGCCGAGCGCCCGCCGCATCGAGGACGCGATCGCCCGCACCGGCGGGAAGGTGCTGGTCACCTTCAACTACCGCTACAGCCCCCGCAACACCGCGCTGAAGCGGATCATCACCTCGGGGGAGATCGGCGAGGTGGTCTCGGTGACCTTCGAATGGGTGCTGGACACCCAGCACGGCGCCGACTACTTCCGGCGCTGGCACCGCGACAAGACCAACAGCGGCGGCCTCTTCGTCCATAAGGCCTCCCACCACTTCGACCTGGTGAACTGGTGGACCGACGCGGTGCCGGAGCGGGTCTACGCCCGCGGGGGCCTGCGCTTCTACGGCCAGGACAACGCGGCCGCCCGCGGGCAGGAGCCGCTGCCCGCCCGCGGCACCCACGACGGCCCCCACGATCCCTTCGAGCTGGACCTGCGCGAGGACGAGCGCCTGAGGGCCCTCTACCTGGACGCCGAGCAGCACGACGGGTACCAGCGCGACCAGTCCGTGTTCGGGCCCGGCATCACCACCGAGGACAACCTCACCGCGATCGTCGACTACACCGGCGGCGTGGTCCTGACCTATGCGCTGAACGCCCACAGCCCGTGGGAGGGCTACCGGGTCGCGGTCAACGGCACCGCGGGCCGCGCCGAGCTCGAGGTGGTCGAGCGGGCCGAGGTGGTGCCCGCGGGCGAGGAGTCCGTCCTGGACCCCAGCGCCGTCGCCGACACCACGGCCGCGGCGGGCGCCCGTCACCGCGGGGAGCGACTGGTCGTGCAGAAGCACTTCGAGGCCGCCCGCGAGGTCGAGATCCCGGCGGGGGAGGGCGGTCACGGGGGCGGTGACGCCCTGCTGCTGAGCGACATCTTCGAGGGGGTCGCCGAGGATCCGCTGGGTCGGACCTCCGACCACATCGACGGGTTCCGGGCGATCGCCGTGGGCATCTGCGGGAACGTGTCGCTGGAGACCGGCCAAGCGGTCGACGTGGACGACTGCCTGGGCGTGGACCTGATCCGCCCGCAGCGCTCGCAGGCGGCGCCGGCCGCCCTCGGAGCTGCCCGGTGACGCGGCCGGTGCGGGTCGCGCTGATCGGGACCCACGGCTTCGGGCAGGTCCACCTGCGCAACCTCGCCCGCCTGGAGCGGGAGGGGAGCGCCCGCCTGGTGGGAGCGGTCGACGTGGCCGAGCCGCCCGCGGAGCTGCGCGCCCTCCACCACCGCTCCCTCGCCGCGCTGCTGGAGACGGTGGCCGACGCGGACCGCCCGGAGATCGTCTCCATCGCGACCCCGATCGACACCCATGTGCCGCTGGCGACCGAGGCGCTGGCCGCCGGGCTCGACGTGTACCTCGAGAAGCCGCCGGTGCCCGCCCTCGATGACCACTGGGGCCTCCTGGCCGCCGCGGAGCGCGCCGGCCGTGCGGTGCAGGTCGGCTTCCAGGCCCGCGGCGGGGCCGGGGTCGACCTGCTGCGCGAGGAGGTCGCCGACGACGCCCTGGGCGGGGTCACCACGGTGCGGGCGCACGGCGCCTGGCGCCGCGACCGCGCCTACTACGCACGCTCCGCCTGGGCGGGGAAGCGGCGGCTGAACGGCCGCCGGGTGGCCGACGGGGTGGCCACCAACCCCCTCGCCCACGCCCTCCACGCCGCGCTCGTGATCGCGGGCATCCAGCAGGTCTCGGACATCGCGCAGGTCACCACCGAGCTGCGCCGCGCCCACGACATCGAGGCCGACGACACCACCTTCCTGCGGATCGACCCCACCGGGAGCGGCCCGGCGGTGGTGTGCGCCCTGACCACCACGGCGCCCGAGCAGCACGCGCCCTGGGTCGAGATCAGCGGACCGGCCGGCGCGCACCGGCTCCTCTACACCGACGACGTCTCCACCCGCACCGGCGCCGACGGCGCCGTCGTCGAGCTGCGGCACCAGCGCCGGGACCTGATGGAGGACCTCATCGCGCACGTGCGCGACCGCAGCCGCCCGCTGATCTCGCCGCTGAGCTCGACCGGGGCCTTCTCGGCCGTGCTGGAGGCGATCCAGTCCGTCCCCGACCCCACCCCGATCGACGGGCAGTCGGTGCAGTGGCGGGGCGAGGGGGAGGCCGCCCATCCGGTGGTCGAGGAGATCGAGCAGGCCCTGGCGGTCGCCCTGGAGACCGGCCGGCCCTTCAGCGAGCTCGGCGTGCGCTGGGCTCGGGCGGACGCGATCCACCGCTGGGCCCCGCCCGGGGCCTGACCTCCCGCGGCCGCCGACCCGTTCCCCGTCCCGGAGGAGCTCCATGAGCACGCACACCGTCCAGCAGGTCCTCAGCGCCCTCGCCGACCCGGACCGGGCCGCCCGGCCGCTGATGCGCTGGTGGTGGTTCGGGCCCGACGTGGACCGCGAGGAGATCGATCGCGAGCTGCACGCGATGACCGCCGCGGGCCTCGGCGGAGCGGAGATCGCGTTCGTGTACCCGCTGCGGGAGGGTGCGCCGCACTACCTGAGCCCCGAGGTGCTCGGCCAGGTGCGCCATGCCGCGCAGCGAGCACGTGAGCTGGGGCTGCGCCTGGACGTGACCCTCGGCAGCGGCTGGTCCTACGGCGGCGCCCACATCGGGCCCGAGCACGCCTCCCGCCGCCTGCGCTGGGAGCGCCGTGACCTCGGCCCTGCGCCGCTGAGCTGGGACCTCACCCCGTCCTGGCCCGGCGACGAGCTCGTCTCGGTGCATCTCGCAGAGGGCCTGCCGCCGTCCGGCTGGACCCGGCTCGAGACCCCGCCCGGGGACGGCAGGGCCCGGCTCGAGATCGCAGCCGGCCGAGGGCCCCGCACCGTGCTCATCGCCTGGTCCGAGGTCACCGGACAGCAGGTCAAGCGCGCCGCCGCCGGCGCCGAGGGACCCGTGCTGGACCACCTGAGCGCAGCAGCGGTCCGCCACCACCTCGACGTGGTCGGCGGTGCGCTCCTCGAGGCGGTGCCCGCGGAGCTGCTCGGGTCCGTGTTCAGCGACAGCCTCGAGGTGTACGAGGCCGGATGGACCGCCGCCCTGCCCGACCACTTCCGGGCGCGACGCGGCTACGACCTGCTGCCCGTGCTGCACCTGCTCGAGGTCGAGGGCCCCGGCGCCGCGCAGCTGCGCGAGGACTTCGGCCGCACCCTCTCCGAGCTGGTCGAGGAGAACTTCGTGGCCGTCTGTACCGACTGGGCGCAGCAGCGCGGCCTGCGCTTCCGCCTGCAGGGGTACGGGCAGCCGCCGATCACCCTGAGCGCCCAGCGCGGCGCCCATCTCATCGAGGGCGAGGGCGCCGGGTGGACGGCGCTGACCCAGTCCCGCTGGGCCTCCTCGGCCGCGCATCTGGACCGCCGCGAGGTCGTCTCGAGCGAGGTCTGGACCTGGGTGCGCTCCCCCTCCTTCCGCGCCGCCCCGCTGGACCTGCTCGGCGAGGCGCATGAGCACCTGCTGCTCGGGATCACCCACCTCGTGGGGCACGGCTGGCCGTACAGCCCGCCCGACGCGCCGGGACTGGGCTGGACCTTCTACGCCGCCGGCGCGCTCGACGACCGCAACGCCTGGTGGCCCGCGATGCCCGCGCTCAGCGCCCACCTCACCCGGCTCTGCGACGCCCTGCGCCGCGGGGACCCGGGGGCGGACGTCGCGCTGTACCTGCCGTACGGGGACGTCCGCGCCGCCCACGGCGCCGGCCACGACCTGTGGCGGGCCTGCCGCGCCCACATCGGCGAGCAGCTCCCCGCGGTGATCCGCCGTGCCGGCTACGACCTCGACCTCGTCGACGACGAGGCGCTGGAGACCCTGGACCCGGCCGCCTATCCGGTGGTCGTGCTGCCCAGGGTCTCCCGCCTGCCCGCGGCGACCGTGGCCTGGCTGGATCGGGTGCGCGAGGCCGGGGGCTCCGTGCTCGCCGTCGACTCCCCGGCGTACCCGGCCGGTGTGCCGGTGGCCATGCCGCCCCCGGCCGTCGACGAGGAGGAGCTGGTCGACCACGCGATGCTGTCGATGGCGGCCGCCGCGGCCGACCTCGCCGACGGCGGCGGCCACAGCCCCCTGCGCACCGCCCTGGCGGAGGTTCTCGTCCCACCCCTGCAGCTGCGCGGTGACGGCGGCGAGGTGGGCGCGGTGCGGCGCCGGCTGGCCGACGGGGACCTGTACCTGCTGGTCAACACGGGGCCCACCCCGCGCGCGGTCGACGTGCGCCTGCGCGCACCCCGCGCCGCACTGGCCGTCCACGACCCCGCCGACGGCGCGACCCGTGCGCTCCCGCCCGGCGGCGGCCGGCTGGATCTGGCCCCGTACCAGGCGCTGCTGCTGGTGGCGGCCGACGAGGTGTCGGCCGCCGGGATGCCGGCCGCCGGGGCGCCGGCCGCCGGGGCGCCGGCCGCCGGGGCGCCGGTCGGTCCCCGCGTCGAGCAGCCGCCGCCGCTCCCGCTCGACGGTCCGTGGCGGGTATCCCGTTCCGGGCAGGAGCCGCGCGAGGTCCACCTGCCGCACCTGGTGCACGGTGAGGACGCCGACCTCCGCCCGGTGCTGCTGGAGACCTCGGTGCGGCTCGACGAGGCCGCCGCCCGCGGTCCGCTGGTGCTCGACCTCGGCGAGGGACGCCCGTTGCCGCCCGACGGCGGGAGCGGGTACCGGGCCCTGCTCGAGCCCCCGGTGCGGGAGATCGCGGTGGTCGAGGTCGACGGGCAGGAGGTGGGCGTCCTGTGGCGGCCGCCGTACCGGATCGACCTCACCGGGCACCTGGGCCCGGGCGTCTCCAGGCTCCGGCTGCGGATCCACGGCACCACCGCCGCGGCCGCCGCGGCCCCGCAGAACGCGGAGGTCGCCGCGGCGCAGGTGGCCGCGGCGCACCGGGCCTACGGGGAGCGGTTCCAGCAGCAGGAGCTGGAGCGGACGCTCGACGGGGTCGCCACCGGCCTGGGGACCGTGCCCGTGCTGCGGCGGAGCCTCGAGGGCTGAGCGCTGCGGTCGCGGAGTCCGCGGCAGGACGGTGGGCGAGTCGGGGAGATTCGTGGTCCCGATCGCGGCTTCGTGACCGATGTTGCTCAAATTGTGACCTAGACTCCCGTAATCGTGCAGTGAGAGACTCGTTACAGTTCGAGCACCGTCGCTCGGCTGAGGAGAACCATGACCGTCGCCGTCGCACCATCCCCCGCTCCGCCCGGATCCCGGCCGCCCGCCACGCTCGGGCACCGGATCTACCACTCGTTCATCCTGCGGCGCCTGCTGCGCTCCGCCTTCGTGATCTGGGTGGTCGCCTCTGGTGTGTTCCTCATGGTGCGCCTGCTGCCGGGCAACCCCGTGGACGTCTACATCAATCAGCAGATCGCCCTGTACGGGAAGAGCTACGAGCAGGCGGCCACCGAGGCGAGCACCTACTTCCGCTTCGACCCGGCGACCCCGATCTGGCGCCAGTACCTCGACTACCTGAGCGGACTGGTGCGCGGTGACCTGGGCACCTCGATCGCGACCCCCGGGGTCACGGTCACCGAGAAGATCGCCCACTACCTGCCGTGGACCCTGTACAGCGTGGGCCTGGCGCTGCTGATCTCGATCACCATCGGCCTGCTGCTGGGGATGATCATGGCCTACCGCCGGGGCGGCATCCTCGACCACGCGGTCTCGGTGATCGGCAGCGGCTTCCACGCGATCCCGAACTACCTGCTGGCGATCCTGATCGTCGTGGTCGGCGCGGTCCAGCTCGGCGTCATCGACTACACCCGGATGCGCGGGAACATGTCCCCCGGAGTGACCCCGGAGTTCTCGCTGCGCTTCCTCTCGGACATCGGCTACCACGCGACGCTGCCGATGGTCACGTACATCCTGACCACCTTCGGGACCTGGGCGCTGATCATGAAGGCCTCGACCACCCAGGTGCTGGGGGAGGACTACGTGACCGTCGCGAAGGCGCGCGGCCTGCGGGAGTCCCGCATCCAGACCAACTACGTGGGCCGCAACGCGCTGCTGCCGCTGATCGCGCAGATCGCCACCCAGGCGGGGTTCATCGTCGGCGGCGCGATCTTCGTCGAGCAGACCTTCTCCTACGAGGGCGTCGGGCTGCTGCTGTTCGAGTCGATCAACGCCCGCGACTATCCGATGATCCAGGGCGTGCTGCTGGTGGTGACCGTGACCGTGGTGCTCGCGAACCTCGCCGCCGACCTGATCAACGCCGCCCTCGACCCCCGGATCCGACTCGGCGAAGGAGGCGCGGCATGAGCGCCGAAGCACCGCCCCTGCCCGCCGGCACCGGTCTGCCGGCTCCGGCGACCGGCAAGGCCGCCGGGGTCAGCCCGCTGCGCCGACTCTTCAGCGAGCTGACCCGCAGCACCTCCGGGTTCGTCGGCCTCTGCCTGGTCCTGGCGATCGTGGTCATCTCCGTGGCCGGGCCGCTGGTGCTCGGCACGCAGGTGGTCGGCGACCCCTCCCGCGCCTGGGAAGGCCCCAGCGCCCAGCACTGGCTGGGCCTCGAGGGCAGCGGCAAGGACACCCTGCACCTGCTGGTGATCGGAGGCCGGACCGTGCTGATGGTCGGGTTCCTGGCGGCGACCATCACCACCGTGATCGCGGTGGCCATCGGCGCGCTGGCCGGCTACTTCGGGGGCCGCTTCGACGCCCTGATGCTGCAGCTGACCGACATCGTCATGACCGTCCCGCAGATCGTCCTGCTGGCCGTCGTCGGCGCCTTCTACAAGCTGGACTCGCCCCTGCTGCTGGGCGTGATCATCGGCGTGCTGACCTGGCCGGTGCTGATGCGCTCGATCCGGGCCCAGGTGCTCTCGCTCAAGGAGCGCGAGTTCGTCGAGGCGGCGCAGCTGCTGGACGTGGGCTGGGTGCGCATCGTGTTCGGGGAGATCGTCCCCAACATGGCCAGCTACATCCTCATCAACTTCATCATCGCCGTCACCAACGCGATCTACGCGATGGTCGGCCTGTACCTGCTGGGTCTGGCCCCGCAGAGCGGCGTGAACTGGGGAATCATGATCAACGACGCCTGGACCAAGGGGGCGATGTTCAACCCGGACGCGATGCCGTACATCGTCGCCCCGGTGACGATGATCGTCCTGCTGCAGCTGGGGCTGATCCTGCTGACGCGCACCCTCGAAGAGATCCTGAACCCCCGACTGAGGGACCGCTGATGCCTCCGACGACGCCCACGAACCACGACGCCCCGGTCCTCTCGGTCAAGGACCTCGAGGTCGCCTACCGCACCGGCAAGGACACCCGGGTGCGCGCACTGCGCGGGGTGAACTTCGACCTCTACCCCGAGACCTCGCTGGCCCTGGTCGGCGAGTCGGGATGCGGGAAGACCACCCTGGGCCTGGCGCTGCTGCGGCTGCTGCCGACCCTCGGGGAGATCACCGGCGGCTCCGTCCTGTACACCGGCCAGGACGGGGTGAGCCGGGACGTGACCGCCATGCGGGCGGGGCAGCTGCGACGCTGGCGGTGGTCCGAGGCGGCCATGGTGTTCCAGGGTGCGCAGAACGCCTTCAACCCGGTCCTCACCATCGGCCAGCAGATGGCCGACACCCTCGTCGACCATGCACCGGGCCGGATCGCCCGGCGCGAGATCCTCGAGCGCTCGGCCGAGGCCCTGCGCTCGGTGCGGCTCGAACCGCGGCGGGTGCTCGGCAGCTACCCGCACGAGCTCTCCGGGGGGATGAAGCAGCGGGCGCTGATCGCGACGGGCCTGCTGCTGCACCCGCGCCTGCTGGTGCTGGACGAGCCGACCACCGCGCTGGACATCCTCACCCAGCGCACCGTGATCGACCTGCTCGCCGAGCTGCGGGCCGAGTACAAGTTCGCGATGATCTTCATCTCCCACGATCTGGCGCTCGCGGCGGAGCTCGCCGACCGGGTGATCACGATGTACGCCGGGAAGGTCATCGAGACCGGCTCCACCCACGACATCTTCTCGACCCCCAAGCATCCCTACACCTCCAAGCTCATCAACGCGGTCCCGCCCGTCACCGGGGACCTGCCCGAGCTCGCCTCCATCCCCGGAGCCCCGCCGTCGCTGGCGACCCTGCCGCCCGGCTGCGCCTTCGCACCGCGCTGCGAGTTCGCCACCGCGGAGTGCCTGGAGGCGGAGCCCGAGCTGATCCCCCTCACCAGGCGCCCGGCCGACATGACGCATGCGGCGGCCTGCATCCACCACGACCAGGTCCACCATGAACGGAAGGTGATCGCGCGTGCTTGAGACCTCGGCCGACCCCGCGCCCCAGTCCTCCCCGCCCGTCCCGCTGATCGAGCTCGATCACGCCTCCCAGGTGTTCCACGTCAAGGGCAAGGACCTGCCCGCCGTCTCCGACGTCTCGCTGAGCGTCGGCGCGGGGGAGGTGCTCTGCCTGGTCGGCGAGTCCGGCAGCGGGAAGACCACCACCGCCCGGCTGGCCGCGGGGCTGGCCTCCCCCACCTCGGGTGCGGTCCGCTTCGAGGGCCAGGACCTCGCCGAGATGAGCCGCGCCGAGCGCCACGCCTATCGGCGTGCCGTGCAGTACATCCACCAGGACCCCTACGCCTCGCTGAACCCGATCCGCTCCGTGCGCAGCACGCTGGCGATCCCGCTGCGCAAGCACGGCCTCGCCCACGGCGCGGCCGAGGTCGACGAGCGCGTGGACGAGCTGCTGACCACGGTCGACCTGGTGCCGCCGGCGAGCTACCGCGAGAAGTTCCCCCATCAGCTCTCCGGCGGTCAGCGCCAGCGGGTGGCGGTCGCACGCGGGCTGACCCTCTCCCCGCGGCTGCTGATCGCCGACGAGTCCACCTCGATGCTGGACGTGTCCATCCGGGTCAGCCTGCTGAACATGCTGACCAGGCTGCGCACCCAGGACGGCGTGGCCTTCATCTACATCACCCACGACCTCGCGCTGGCGAAGTACTTCGCGTGGGAGGGGCGCACGGCGGTGATGTACCTCGGCAAGATCGTCGAGTCCGGCCCGACGCCGCAGGTCATCAACAACCCGCAGCACCCGTACACGAAGGCGCTGCTGGAGGCCGTGCCGGAGCCCGACCCCGAGCTGACCCGGCAGAAGCGGGCCGGCGCAGGACTGATCAGCGCGGAGATCCCGAGCCTGGCGGACCTGCCGAGCGGATGCACGTTCCATCCGCGCTGCCCGCTCGCCGAGGACCGCTGCCGGGAGATCATCCCGGTGCTGCGGACGGCCCCGGCCGCGCCCGCCCAGGACGTCGCCTGCACCGTGCTCACCGACCCCCGGCCGAGGACCTCGGCCGGCACCGCAGCGGGAGCAGGCGAGCTCCCGTGATCGACGTGGCCACCAGGGCGCTGCTGTCCCTCGGCTGCTTCGTGGGGGTGGGATCGGCCCTCATGCTCCCCGGCACCGTCGCCGGGTCGGCCGAACGGATCGTGAGCATCTTCGCGCTCCTGCTCGGCCTCGGGATCGTCGTCGGCTGCGTGGTCGTGCGACGGCTCAGTATCCGACGTCGGCATCGCGACGCTGCGATGACCGACCTCATCGACGACCCGGTCGTCACTACCAAGGAGAACTCATGAGCATGACCTGGAGCCGGCGCGACGTCCTGCGGGCCGTCGGGCTCACCACCGCTGCAGGCGCCGGACTCGCCGCCTGCAGCCCCGCCGAGCCGGAGGGCGGCGGTGGCGGAGCGGGCGGCAGCAGCACCTTCCACGGCGCCTGGCCGTACATGGCACCGCCCGAGGGGCACTTCAACTTCGGCGGACAGCCCTACTCGGGCGTGCCGACGGCCACCATCGGCGACGGGATCTACCGGGACCTGCTGATCCCCCCGTCGGCGCTGTGGCTGTGGGCGGAGCAGGAGTGGGAGTACCTGATCGCGGAGTCGCACACCCTCGATGCCGCCGCCAAGACCCTCACCGTGACGATCAAGCCGGATCTGACCTGGAGCGACGGATCGGCGCTGACCTCGCAGGACTACCTGACCACCTTCTACGTGCAGTTCATCCAGCGCTCCCCGGCCTGGGACTTCATCACGGGCCTGGAGGCGCCGGACGACACCACCGTGGTGGTGAGCTTCGAGAACCCGCCGGCGGTGCTCGAGCGCTACGTGCTCAAGAGCAACGTCCTCTCCACCGCGCAGTACGGGGAGTGGGCCGACCGCGCCCAGGCGATCGTCGAGGCCGGCGGCACCATGGACGACGGGGACGGCGCGGCGCTCGGCACCGAGTTCCAGGCCTTCAAGCCCGAGAACGTCATCGTCTCCGGTCCGTACGACTTCGACTACGACACCATCACCAACACCCAGCTCACGATGGTGCGCAACGAGAGCGGCTACGGCGCCGACAAGGTCACCTTCGACTCGGTGGTGCTCTACAACGGGGAGACCACCGAGATCACCTCGCTCGTGCAGTCCGCGGACGTCGACTACGCGACCCACGGCTTCGCCCCGGCCTCCGAGGATCCCTTCGAGGGCGCGGGGTACACGATCCTGCGACCCCCGGTGTACTCGGGACCCGCCCTCTACCTCAACCAGGACCGGTTCCCGGAGTTCGCCGACGTGCGCACCCGGAAGGCCTTCGCGCACATCATCGATCGCGCGGTCAACGGGCAGATCTCGCTCGCCGAGTCCGGCAAGGCGGTGGTCAACATGGTCGGCTTCTCGGACAACTTCGTGGACCAGTGGCTGACCGACGACGTCAAGGGCAAGCTCGACCCGTACGAGCTGGACCTCGACAAGGCCGCCTCCCTCCTCGAGGAGGCGGGATGGACGAAGGACGGCGAGACCTGGATGACCCCGCAGGGCAGCGCCGCCGCCTACGAGATCCAGTTCCCGCAGACCTTCGCCGACTGGTCCGCCTCGGGCAAGGACGTCGCCGAGCAGCTGACGGCGTTCGGGATCGCGGTCACCGCTCGCGGCCTCGACGACAAGCAGGCCCCGATCGACATCGACAAGGGCGACTTCGAGATGGCGATCCAGGCCTGGGGCTCCTCGGCCCATCCCCATCCGCACTTCTCGTTCGTCCAGGACCTCTTCCTGCACAACATCCCGATCGCCAAGAACCAGGGCGGCAAGGGCTACGGCTTCCCGCTGCAGGACGTCGAGACCTCCGCCGGGACCGTGGATCTCGAGGCACTGGTGGCGCAGTCCGGGGAGGGCCTCGACGTCGAGGAGCAGAAGGCGAACGTCTCCACGGTGGCGCTGGCCTTCAACGAGCTGCTCCCGATCATCCCGATCTTCGAGCGGTACGGGAACAACCCCGCCCTCGAGGGCGTCCGCGTGCAGGGCTTCCCGACCGCGGACGACCCGGTGCTGGAGAACGCACCGTACGCGGACAACTTCGTGGTGCTGAAGATGTTCCGCGGGGAGATCTCCCCGGTCGAGGGCTGAGTCGGCGGGGGCCGGGGGTGTGGCGACGCGCCCCCGGCCCCCGCACCGCGCCCGGCGCACCCCTGTGCCCCGCGTCCGGGGCACCTCGTGCCCGCGCCCGGCGGACCCCTTGCCCGGCGGACCCCGTGCCCGGTGACCGAGGAGTTATGAGCGGCCGGCTTCCATTTCTGGAAGCCTGGCGCTCATAACTTGTCGGTACGCGGGATGGCGGGCGCTGGTTCCACGGGGGAAGCGGCGCCCTGGCCAGAGCTCAGCCGAAGGTGTGGGTTCCACCGCCGACGCGGTGGGACGGGCCGCCCGGCAGCACGATCTCCGCCTCGGCGCCCTCGGGGATCGTGGCCTCGATGCGCAGCCCGGCGGTCGTGGTCTGCCAGGAGACCTCGATGCGACCCACGATTGAGTCGTAGGCGCCGCGGGCCCAGTCGATGCCCGGGCCCGGGGTGGGCTGGATCCGGATCCGGCGGTAGCCGGGCTCGGCGGGCCGGATCCCGAGCACCACCTGGTAGATCCAGTCGGCCACCGCGCCCAGGGCGTAGTGGTTGAAGCTCGTCATCTCCCCGGGGTTGATGGACCCGTCGGGGAGCATCGAGTCCCAGCGCTCCCAGATGGTGGTGGCGCCCATGGAGACCGGGTACAGCCAGGACGGGTTCTCCTCCTCGAGCAGCAGGCGGTACGCGTCCTCGATGTGCCCGGTCTCGGACAGCGCCCAGGTCACGAACGGGGTGCCCGCGAAGCCGGTGGAGACCCGGTATCCGGCCTCGCGGACCAGCTCGGCAAGGCGCGCGGCGGACTTCTCCCGGAGGGTCGGCTCGAGCAGGTCGAACGCGATGGCCAGGGCGTACACCGTCGCGCAGTCGGAGAGGATGCGACCGTCGGCCTGCACGTAGGCCGCCGTGAAGGCGCTGAGTGTGCGATCGGCGAGGTCCTGCCAGCGGCCGGCGTCGGCGTCCTCACCGAGGAGCCGCGCGGTCTCGGCGGCGAACCGGGCCGAGCGGACCAGGCAGGCGGTGGCGACGACACCCTGGTCGGCCTTGGCCGCGGCCGCGTCATGCGGCGGTGCGTCGGGGTCGAGCCAGTCACCGAACTGGAACCCGGTGTCCCACAGCCCGCTGGGGGACAGGGCGCGTTCGACGGACTCGAGGTGGAGCACCATGCCGGGGTACTGCGCGCGCAGCCGGTCGAGGTCGCCGTAGGCGTTCCACAGCGCTTCGGGCACCCAGACGGCGGCGTCACCCCAGATCGCGGTGGGGACCTCCGCGGGCGCCTGCTCGGCGAAGGGGTCCTCGCCGCCCTGGCGCAGCTTCAGCACGTCGGGGACCACGAAGGGCACGTAGTGCAGCGGCGGGAGGTTCGCCTCGGCCTGCACGTCGAGCAGCCAGTTGTGGAGGAAGTCGTTGACGTCGAACTGGTAGGCGGCGGTGGCGGCGTAGGCGGCGATGTCCCCGGTCCACCCGAGGCGCTCATCGCGCTGCGGGCAGTCGGTGGGGACGGCGAGGAAGTTGCCGCGCTGGCTCCAGATCGAGTTCTCCACCAGCTGGTTCACTCCCGGGTGGCCGGACTCGAACCAGCCCGTGCGACGGATGTCGGAGTGGACGACGACGGCCTCGAGGTCGTCAGCCGTGAGCTCTCCCGGCCAGCCGGTGATCTCCGCGTAGCGGAAGCCGTGGAAGGTGAGGGTCGGCTCGAAGGTCTCGCCCTCCGGGTCGCCCGCCAGGACGAGACGGTCGGTCGCCTTGGCGGCGCGCAGCGGACGGGTGCCCAGCTCGTCGTCCTCGAGCACCTCGGCGTGGCGGAGCGTGATCTCGGTGCCCTTCGGCCCGGTCACGGTGAACCGGAGCCAGCCCACCAGGTTCTGCCCGAAGTCGACGAGGGTCCGGCCGGAGGGCGAGGTCCAGATCTTCTCGGGGCGGCGTGACTCATGGCGGGTGATCAGCGGTGAGGACTGCTCGATGAGCGTCGAGCGATCGATCTCCGCGAGCTGGACCGGCCGCGGCGCACCGGGGGCGAGTCGCCGGTCCTCGTGCTGGCCGTCGTACAGGGTGGCGAAGGTGATCGCGGAGTCCGTCGCGGTCCAGCTCTCGTCCGTGACGATCTGCTGGACGGTGCCGTCCTCGAAGGTGATGGTCAGAGCGGCGAGGACGGCGTTGGTGTCGCCGTAGTTGGCCCTCGCGCCCTCGAAGCCGAAGTCCCCGTTCCACCAGCCGCGAGCGAGCAGGACGGACAGCTCGGTCTCCGTGCCGCCGGCGCGGACCTGTTCGGTGACGTCGAAGCGCTGCACCTGGAGGCGCGACTCGTAGACGGTCCAGCCCGGGTTCAGCACGGACTCCGTGGCGGGGGCGCCGTTGACGGTCGCCTCGTACACGCCATGAGCAGTGGCCAGCAGCTCGGCACGGGTTACGGCGTGCGGTGGCCGGTCCAGAGCGACCCGAGTGGTCAACCACGGCGCCCGCCCGTCCGCTCCCGTCGCGGAGATCGCGCGCGCGTCGGCGAGCGCTGTCGTCACGGCGTCGCTGCTCGTGGTCATGGGGGTCACCTCTCGGTCGAGACCTGCGGACATGTCGATGTGCACAGCCGGGGCCCGATCCGGGACCCGGCCGGCGACGGCATCTGACGCGGTCCATGGGCGACGGCAGCGGCGCGCGGACGACCGGCTGTCCGCAGCCGTCCACCGGTTATGAAACGACTCAGGGACGCTTCGACGAGGCTAGCAATGCGTCCTTCGACCGACAACCCCGGGACGTCCGCCGGCGCCCGCGACGCCGCTCCCCGTGCTCGGGGCTGTCCGGCGGGCGCGCCGACTCTGCGCCGGAAGGCCTTGACTCGTTTCAACGGCGGTGCCTACACTCCGGGACCTCGAGGGTCACGGCCTGGTCGGGCGACGCCCAGCGCGACGAGCTCACGCGCGCCGCCCGGGACGCCCACCGGGAGGTGGGGCCCGGTCTCCAGCGCCGCGGTGATCGAGGAAGCAGCGGGGCTTCTCGGGTGAGACCGGCGCGATACAGTCTCGACGTCACGGTTCCAGGGCGCGCCCTCGGGGCTGATCCGGACGAGCCGAGGAGCGTGGGGGAGTGCCCGAAGGGCGTCTGGTCAGCATGAAGGACGTCGCCCGTCACGCGGGCGTCTCGGTCGGCACCGTCTCCAATGTCCTGAACCGTCCTGACATCGTCTCCCCGGACCGGCGCGAGCGCGTCGAGGCGGTGATCCAGGAGCTCGGGTACGTCCGCAACGATGCCGCCCGGCAGCTGAAGCTGGGGCGCTCCCGCACCGTCGGCGCGATCGTGCTGGACTCCGGGAACCCGTTCTACGGGCAGCTCGTCGGTGGCATCGAGGCGGCCGCGGAGGGCTCCTCGCTTGCCGTGATCGCGGGCAGCACTCGTCACCGGGAGCAGCGTGAGCGGCTCTATCTCTCGCTGTTCGAGGAGCAGCGGGTGCGGGGCATCCTGCTGGCCTCCACCGGCGGCACCCGCGATCTGGTCGAGGGCATCCGACGGCGCGGCACGCCGGTGGTGCTGGTGGAGAGCGCGCGCAACGCCAACGGCGGCTCCTCGGTGAGCGTGGACGACGTCGCCGGCGGGGAGATCGCGGTGCGCCACCTCGCGGCGCTGGGGCGCCGACGGATCGGCGTGGTCGCCGCCCGGCAGGATCTGCGACAGGTCGCGGACCGCCTGCACGGCGCGCGGAGCGCCGCCGCCGAGGCCGGCATCGAGATCGAGGTGCTCGAGGCCGACGACCTCAGCGTGCTCGCCGGGCGCACCGCCGGGGAGGGCCTGGTCGCGCGCCCGCGTCCCGACCGCCCCGATGCCGTCTTCTGCGTCAACGACCTGCTCGCCGTCGGGGTGCTGCAGGCCTTCGCCTTCCGCCACCAGATCGCGGTGCCGGAGGAGATCGCCCTGGTCGGCTACGACGACATCGCCTTCGCGCGCTCCACGGTGGTGCCGCTGACCTCGGTCTCGCAGCCGGCGGACCTGATGGGGCGCACGGCGCTCGCGCTGCTCGAGGAGGAGATCGCCGACCCCGACGCCAGCCCCCGGCATGTCAGCTTCACCCCGAGGCTGGTGGAGCGGGCCTCGACGACGGGCTGAAGACCTCCGGCTCGACGCTCGCGCGGACCAGGTCGCGCAGCGCCCCGGGACGGGCGGGCACCGCGGCCGGCGTGCGCGTCTGCAGCGCGATGGAGCAGAAACCAGTCGCTTCCATCGGACCGGCCACTACTGCCTCGGGGCCGTCTTCCTGCCGGCCGGCCCGTTGTCCTTCGATGTTCGAGGTCGGGCGGGACTGGTCACGGCGAATTCAGTCACGGGCTCATCGGGTGGTTGGGCGGTGTGTGCCGCACCGCCACCACCGGGCCGCGGGCTCTCGCCCGCATCCCACTGCCCTCATCGGCCCTGACGGCGGTCGGATTCGCGATGCCGCGGCAGCAGTCGCTGCAGCTGGGTGACGTGACTCGGCTCCAGCTCATCGAGGGTGTGCACGCCGAGCAGCTTCATGGTCCGCACGATCTGTTCGGAAAGGATCTGGATCGTGCGGTCCACGCCGTGCCGGCCGCCCGCCATGAGGCCGTACAGGTATGCGCGGCCGATCAGGGTGAACCGCGCGCCGTGGGCCACGGCGGCAACGATGTCCGCGCCGTGCATGATGCCGGTGTCGATGCCGATCTCGGTGTCGGCGCCGACCTCGCGAGCGACCGAGGGCAGCAGGTGGAAGGGAACCGGCGCACGGTCGAGCTGCCGCCCGCCGTGGTTGGACAGGATGATCCCGTCCACTCCGAGGTCGGCGAAGGTCTTCGCGTCCTCGAGGGTCTGGACGCCCTTGACCACGAGCTTGCCCGGCCACATGGCACGGATGATCTCGAGATCGTCGAAGCTGATCGTCGGATCCATCGCCGAGTCCAGCAGTTCGCCGACCGTGCCGCCTGTCGAGGACAGCGAGGCGAACTCGAGCGTCGGGGTCGTCAGGAAGTCGAACCACCACCAGGGGCGGGGAATCGCATCGAGCACGGTCCGGGCCGTCAACTGGGGCGGGATGGAGAAGCCGTTGCGGGTGTCGCGCAGTCGCGCACCGGCCACTGGCGTGTCGACAGTGAACTGCAAGGTGTCGAAGCCGGCGGTCGCGGCACGCTCGACGAGGTCATAGGAGATCTCTCGCTTCCGCATCACGTACAGCTGGAACCACTTCCGGCCGCGGGGCGCCGCCGCCGCGACATCCTCGATCGAGGTGGTGCCGAGCGTCGACAGCGTGAACGGAATCCCCGCGTCCTGGGCAGCGGCCGCTCCGGCGGCCTCGCCCTCGGTCTGCATGAGCCGGGTGAAACCGGTCGGCGCAATGGCGAAGGGCATGGCGCTGGGACCGCCGAGAACCTCACGGGAGGTGTCGACGTCGGAGACATCCCGCAGCACAGCGGGATTGAACTCCACATCGGCGAACGCCTGCCGGGCACGGGCGAGAGAGAGTTCCGACTCGGCGGCTCCGTCGGTGTAGTCGAAGGCCGCACGTGGCGTGCGACGTTTCGCGACCGCTCGTAGGTCCTCGATCGTCAGGGCGGCGTCGAGCCGGCGCCTGCGGGCGTTGAGATCGGGAACCTTGAACTGCATCAGACCGAGCAGTTCGTGAGGATTGGGAAGTTGTCGTCTCATCAGGTGGAAGCTTTCGGGTGTCGGCTCGTGAAGGCACGGGCGAGGAGCAGTGGCAGGTGGGGACGGCAGAGACGGCGTCGCCGTGACGCCTCATCCGGTCGTGCGCCGGGACGTGCTCGGGCTGAACCTCGTAAGCTCCACGCTCGCGCGGACCAGCGCCCGGATGGTCCCGGTCTCCTCAGCGATGGCGCCGAGGGAACGGGACTGCAGGGCTACGTTGCCGAGGGCCGTGGCCTCCATCGGGCCGGCGACCACCTCGATCCCGAGGGCATCGGCCGTGAGCTGATTCAGCAGGGCATTGCGGCTGCCGCCGCCCACCACATGCAGGCGCTGCGGCAGCGGCGCCCCGGCGAGACGGCAGGCGGTGTGCAGTTCCTCGCGGTACGCCTCGGCGAGCGATTCGAGGATGCAGCGCACCAGTTCCGCGGGCGTGCGGGGAACCCCGCCTCGGCTGGTCAGCGGCCGAGCTGCCGCGGTCACACGGTCGGCCATCCGGCCGGGGGCGAGGAACTTCGGGTCGGTGGGATCGATCCGGTAGAGGTCACCCCGCGCGGCCTCGGCGGCCGCCAGCAGATCCGCCAGGTCGATGCTCGCACCGTCCTCCTCCCACTGTCGGATCGACTCGCTGACCAGCCACATCCCCGCCACGTTCTTGAGGAAGCGGATCGTGCCGTCCACCCCGCCCTCATTGGTGAACCCCGCTCGCCGGGCGTCCTCCGCGACCACGGGGTCGGTAAGTTCGAGACCGATGAGGGACCAGGTGCCCGAGGAGATGTACGCGACCGGGCCGGCATCCTCGGCAGGAACCGCGAGCACCGCCGAGGCGGTGTCATGGGAGCCGACGGCGAGCACCGGCACCTCTCCGATGCCCAGCTGGATCCCGAGCTCAGGGCGGACTGTGCCGAGCTGTTCGCCCGGTGTGATCAGGGGCGCCAGCAGCTCGCGCTGCACCCCTGCCGCGGCCAGGATCTCCGCTGCCCAGCCGTCTCCCTTCGCCGTGAGCATGCCGGTGGTGGAGGCGTTGGTCAGCTCGGTGCGCCGGCGTCCGGTGAGCAGGTACCCGATGAGGTCCGGGACCATCAGCAGCGTGCTGCCGGTGGGAAGATCCGCCAGCCGCTCGTCCACAGCCAGCTGGTAGAGGGTGTTGAAAGGCTGCTGCGCGATGCCGGTCAGAGTGAACTGGCGCTCGCGGGGGAGGCGCTGGGCGACGGCGTCGGCCGCTCCCTCGGTACGGCTGTCGCGATAGGCGATCACCTCGTCGAACCGCTCTCCGGTGCCCGGCACCGCGGTGCCGCCGCTGTCGAGCAGATCGGGTCCGACCAGCGCATAGTCCACTGCCCAGGAATCCACCCCGATCGAGGAGAGGCCACCGAGGCCTCGCACCACGGCGAGGTCGTGGGCACCCGAGAGACCCTGCCGGATCTCTGCCCACAGAGCATCCATGTCCCAGCACAGGCGACCATCGCGGTCGATGAGCCGGTTCTCGAAGCGGTGCGCCTGGATCAACTCGATCCGGCCGTGCTCGACCACCCCGAGCATCACGCGACCCGAGGTGGCACCAAGGTCGATCGCGGCGACGGCGTGCGGCGACCTGGTCGATCCGCTCATCGCAGGAACGCGGCCGCGACCCCGGCGTCGACCGGGACGTGCAGGCCGGTGGTGTGCGAGAGGTCCCCGGCGGTCAGGGCGAACACCGCGTTCGCGACGTTCTCCGGCAGCACCTCGCGCTTGAGCAGGGTGCGCTGGGCGTAGAACGCGCCCAGGTCCTCCTCCTCGACGCCGTAGACCTTCGCCCGGGACGCGCCCCAGCCGCCGGCGAAGATGCCGGAGCCGCGCACCACCCCGTCGGGGTTGATGCCGTTGACGCGGATCTGGTGGCCGCCGAGCTCTGCCGCCAGCAGCCGCACCTGGTGGGCCTGGTCGGCCTTGGTCGCCGAGTAGGCGATGTTGTTGGGGCCGGCGAACACGGAGTTCTTCGAGGAGATGTAGATGATGTCCCCGCCCATGGCCTGGTCGATCATCACCCGCGCCGTCTCCCGGGAGACCAGGAAGGAGCCGCGCGCCATGACGTCGTGCTGCAGGTCCCAGTCCTTCGCGGTGGTCTCCAGCAGCGGCTTCGAGAGCGACAGCCCTGCATTGTTGACGATGAGGTCGAGCCCGCCGAAGGCGAGCACCGCCTCGGCGACGGCCGCGACCACGGCGTCCTCGTCGGAGACGTCGGCCCGCAGGGCGACGGCCCGGTCCGGGCCGCCCAGCTCCTCGGCGGTGGCCTGGGCGCCCTCGAGGTTCAGGTCGGCGATGACCACGCAGGCCCCCTCCGCGACCAGCCGCTGCGCGGTGGCCTTGCCGATCCCGGAGCCGCCCCCGGTCACCAGCGCCACCCGGGTCGCGAGCGGCTTGGGCTGCGGCTTGCGCCGGAGCTTGGCCTCCTCGAGGGCCCAGTACTCGATGCGGAACTTCTCGGACTCGTCGATGGGGGAGTAGGTGGAGACGGACTCCGCGCCGCGCATCACGTTGATGGCGTTGACGTAGAACTCCCCGGCCACCCGGGCGGTCTGCTTGTCGGCCCCGAAGGAGAACATGCCCACCCCCGGGACCAGCACGATCGCCGGGTCGGCGCCGCGCATGGCGGGGGAGTCCGCCGCGGCGTGGCGCTCGTAGTAGGCGGTGTAGTCGGCCCGGTAGGTCTCGTGCAGCTCCTTCAGCCGCTCCACCGAGTCCTCGATCGAGGCGTCGGCCGGCAGGTCGAGCACGAGGGGCTTGACCTTGGTGCGCAGGAAGTGGTCCGGGCAGGAGGTGCCCAGCTCCGCGAGCGGGCCGAGCTTCTCGGAGGCGAGGAACTCGTGCACCGCCTCGGTGTCCGTCCAGTGCCCGACCATCGGGGCATCGGTCGAGGCCAGGCCCCGGATCACCGGGAACAGGGACGAGGCCTTCGCGCGTCGCTGCGCCTCCGGCAGCGCCGCGCGGGCGGGATCGTGCGCGCCGAAGGGCGCGGCCGAGCCCTGGCGCTCGAGGTAGGCGGTCGCCTCGTGGATGATCCGCAGCGAGTTGGCCCGGGCCTCCTCGGACGTCTGCCCCCAGGCGGTGATGCCGTGCCCGCCCAGGATGCAGCCGATCGCCTGGGGGTTCTGCTGCTGGATGGCGGCGATGTCCAGGCCCAGCTGGAAGCCGGGACGGCGCCACGGCACCCACGCCACGGCGTCGCCGAAGCAGTCCCGGGTCAGCTCCTCCCCGTCGGCCGCGGTCGCCAGGGCGATCCCGGCATCCGGGTGCAGATGGTCCACGTGCGCGGCGTCCACCAGGGCGTGCATGGCGGTGTCGATCGAGGGGGCGGCCCCGCCCTTGCCGTGCAGGCAGTAGTCGAAGGCCGCGACCATCTCGTCCTCGCGCTCGAGGCCCGGGTACACGTCCCGCAGGGCGCGCACACGGTCCAGGCGCAGCACCGCCAGGCCCTTCTCCTCCAGGGTGCCGAGGTCGCCGCCGGAGCCCTTGACCCACAGCAGCTCGGTGGCCTCCCCGGTGACGGGGTCGGTGTCGGTGCCCTTGGCGGAGGTGTTGCCGCCGGCGTAGTTCGTGTACCGCGGATCGGAGCCCAGCTCGTTCGAGCGGGCCAGCAGGGCGTCGATCGTCTCGCGGGCGGTGGTCGTTCCGGTCATGCTCAGGCTCCCCATCCCATCTGGTTCCCGCCGACGCGCTCGGCGGCGACCTTCTCCTCGTAGCCGCTGGCGCGGAACGCCTCGAAGGGGTCCGCGGGCAGGCCGTTCTCCTCGCGCAGCGCCGCCAGCGCGGGCCGCACGTCGGTCCAGAAGGCGTCCATCAGCAGGCCGTGGGCGCCCAGCACGTCGTTGCGCTCCTGCGCCTGCGCCAGTGCCTCCCGGTCCACCAGCAGGGCCTTGGCGAGGGTCTCCTGCACGTTGAGGACGGAGCGTATCTGGCCCTGGATCTTCGACTCGAGGTTGTGGCACTGGTCGAGCATGAAGTTCACCCCGGAGGAGGGGCGGTGGGCGTCCTGCTGCACGATCTCGAAGAGGATCCGGAACAGCTGGAACGGATCCGCCGCGCCGACGATGAGGTCGTCGTCGGCGTAGTTGCGGGAGTTGAAGTCGAAGGCGCCGAGGCGGTTCTGCCGCAGCAGCTGGGCGACGATGAACTCGATGTTGGTGCCCGGGGCGTGGTGGCCGGTGTCCAGCACCACCAGCGCCTTCTCGCCGAGGGCGAGGCAGTGCAGCAGGCTGGTGCCCCAGTCCGGGACGTCGGTGTGGTAGAACGCCGGCTCGAAGAACTTGTACTCCAGCACCAGGCGCTCGTCGTCCTCGAGGCCGAGGTAGATCTCCGAGAGGGACTCGGCCAGGCGGTCCTGGCGGGCGCGGATCGAGTCCTGGCCGGCGTAGTTGGTGCCGTCGGCGAGCCAGATCTTCAGCTCCTTGGAGCCGGTGGCGCGCATGACGTCGAGGCATTCGAGGTGATGGTCGATCGCCCGACGACGCACGGTCTTGTCGCCGGCGGTCAGCGAGCCGAACTTGTACTCGTCGTCCTGGAACGTGTTGGAGTTGATCATGCCGATCGTCACGCCCTGGTCGGCGGCGAAGTCGCGCAGCGCGCCGAAGTCCTCGACCCGGTCCCAGGGGTAGTGCAGGGACACCCGCGGGGCGGCGCCGGTGTAGGCATGGGTCTGGGCGGCGTCGGCGATCTTCTCGAAGGGATCGCGCGGGGTGCCGGGGGTGCCGAACACCTTGAAGCGGGTGCCGGAGTTGCCGTAGCCCCAGCTGGGGACCTCGATCGTGAACTCCTGGAGGTCGCGGGCGACCTCGGCGGGGAGGGTCTGCGGAACGCTGGGCGTCATCATTGATCTTCCTCTGGGCTTGAAACGACTCAAGCGGCAACCTAGCATTCCCCGTGGTCGACGACAACCGCCGGCCACCGCCCTTCGCGGACATGCTGCGAACGGCGCGCTGCGCTCGATGAGGAGACCCGATGACGAGCCCTGACCTCGATCAGCTGCTGGCCACCACCCCGGCGCGGAGTCCGGGCAGATGCTGCTTCCTGCTGCAGGTGCGGCTCGAGAAGCTCCCCGAGTACGTCGCCGCGCACCAGGAGGTCTGGGAGGAGATGCGCGAGGCCCTCAGCGACGCGGGATGGCGCAACTACTCGCTGTTCCTGCGGCGCGAGGACGGCATGGTGGTCGGCTACTTCGAGGCCGACGACGCCGAGGCCGCGCAGGAGGCGATCGCCCGGGCCGCGATCTCCCCGCGCTGGGAGGCGGCCATGAGCGAGTACTTCGCCCCCGGCGGCGGCGAGAAGCAGGTCCTCGAGCAGTACTTCCACCTGCCCTGAGCCATGGCCGCGCGACCTGCGTCGGGGAAGTCCCCGGCGCCGGTCACCGGCACCATCCCTCACTGCCGACCCGACGGGAGCCCACCTCGTGACCACAGCACAGACCGACCCCACCCCGGCCGCGCCGGGCGGCCCCCGCACCCCCTCGGTGCGCGGATGGAAGGCCACCATCGCGGTGTCCATGTCCAACTACATCGAAGCCGGTTCGATCATCGCCCTGGCCACCAGCCTGACCCTGTGGCAGGAGCACTTCGGCTTCTCCAACTGGGCCGTCGGCCTGGTGGCGGCGCTGTCCGCCAATGCCTTCGGCGCGGCCGTCGGCGCGATGATCGGCGGGCCGCTCGGGGACCGCTACGGCCGCAAGTTCATCTACACCTACGACCTCATCCTCTACATGGTCGGCACGCTGCTGGTGGTCTTCGCCGCCCAGGCCTGGATGCTCGTGCTGGGCGTCGTCCTCACCGGCATCGCGGTCGGCGCCGGCGTCCCCGTCGCCTGGACCTACATCGCCGAACAGGCACCGCACGCGCGGCGTGCCCGTCACGTGGGCACCGCCCAGCTGGCCTGGTCGCTCGGTCCGGCGGTCGTGTTCGCCATCGCCACCGCCCTGGTCCCGCTCGGACTGCTGGGATCGCGCCTGATCTTCGCCCACCTCTTCGTGGTCGCCTTCATCACCTGGTGGGTGCGCCGGGGCCTGGCGGAGTCGGACATCTGGACCGACCAGAAGAAGAAGCGCGACGACGCGGCGGCCCGCGGCGAGACGGTCCGCCACCGGGGCCTGACGGAGATGCTCTCGCACCCGAAGAACATCACCGCCCTGCTGTTCCTGATCGGCGTCTACGCCCTGTGGAACACCGTGGCCGGGCAGATGGGCATCTTCATGCCGCGCGTCTACGAGACCGCCGGCGTGGCCAGTGCGACCAGCCAGAACCTGCTGCAGGTGCTGCTGTGGACGATGACCGTGGTCGCGACCTACTTCGGCTTCATGCTGCTGGGCGACCGGGTGGATCGTCGCCTGCTCTACGGCATCGGCGCCGCGCTCGGCATCATCGCCTGGGTGCTGCTGGTCTTCGCCCATGTCACCACGCCCCTGCTGATCCTCTTCGCCGTCCTGTGGGGCGTCTCGGCCGGCATCGGGGCCCAGGCGTTCTACGCCCTGTGGACTGCGGAGATGTTCGCGACCCCCTACCGGGCCAGCGCCCAGGGCCTGATCTTCTTCGTCGCCCGGATCATGGTCGGCCTGCTCAGCTACTTCTTCCCGACCCTGCTCGCCACCCAGGGGGTGCCGTTCGTCGGCATGATCATGATCGGCCTGCTGGTCGCCGCGATGCTCATCGGCGTGATCGGTGCTCCGGACACCCGCGGCAAGACCCTCGAGCAGATCGAACGCGAGCGCTACGGCGCCACGGTGTGAGCGGCGCTACCGCCCCGCTCGCGCCTCTGCTGCACTGAATCCGCCCTCTCACCCCTGCGATCCCGAGGAGACCCATGACCAGCACCGCCGCGCAGCCCGAGGTGGCGCCGTCGCCACCGCGCACGATGCTCGAGCGCATGGCCCGGCTGGGCCGGGCGGTGAGCTGGGAGGACGTCAGCGACCGCGCCGAGGCCGAGTGGACCGCCCCCTACGGCACCGCCGAGCGCTGGGACCTGCGGATCGAGAACCGCGATGCACCCGGCCCGCACGGCCCGGTCCCGCTGCGGATCTACACCCCGCTCGCCCCCGCGGACGCGCCCCGCCCCGTGCTGGTGTTCTGCCACGGCGGCTCCTTCCAGCACGGCGACCTCGACATGCCCGAGGGCGACCGCACCGCCCGCGGGGTGGCCGGCCGCGCGGACGCGGTGGTGGTCTCGGTGGACTACCGCCTGTGCGACGAGCCCGCCGGCGGCAGCCCCGCCGGTCGGATCCGGGGCACGGCCCCCGACCTGGCCGTGCACGCCCCGATTCCCTGCAACGACGTCATCGCCGCCGTCGACTGGACCCGCGCCTCGGCCGAGGAGCTCGGCATCGACCCCGAGCGCCTGGCCCTGGGCGGGGCGAGCGCGGGCGGCAACCTCGCGGCCGCCGCGTCGCTGCGCCTGGCCGAGGCCGGCCGCGCCCCGGCGGCGTCGGTCCTGATGTACCTGGTGGCGCACCCGCTGAACCCGGAGGCAACCGAGGAGGAGGCGGCGGCTCTCGCCGAGCTTCCGGAGCTGCTGCGCTTCACCCCCGAGAAGATGCGCAGGATGAGCGAGGCCTACCTCGGCGGTCCGCTCGAGGGGGCGACCGCCCACGAGTTCCCCGGCCTCGCCGCCCCTGCGCAGCTCGCCGCGCTGCCGCGCACCTACATCGAGGCCGACGAGTACGACGACCTGCGCACCAGCGCCCGCCGGTACGCCGAGCAGCTGGCCGAGGCCGGCGTCGAGGTCGAGTACGCGGTGCGCCGCGGGGTCACCCACGGCCACCTCAACAAGATCGGCCTGCCGCAGGCGGCCGCGTCCATGGACCGCATCGCCCGACTTCTCCAGGAGCTCTGAACCATGCAGCACGGCATCCTCACCGGCCACGCCGAGGCGCCCGCCGCCCGCGCCGCCGGGGCCGACTACGTCGAGCCGACGATCGTCGGGAACCTGCTGGTCCAGGACGAGAGCGGGGACTGGGCCCCCGCCCCCGGCATCGAGACCTGGGAGCCGGCCCCGTCCTTCGCGGTGCTGTGCCCACCGCAGCTGCGCCTCTCCGATCCGGCGGCCCCGACCGGCCCCCTTGAGGAGTACCTGCGCATCGCGCTGGCCGCCGCCGCCCGCTGCGCGCGCCCCGGAGCGACCATCGTGCTGGGCAGCGGCGCCGCCCGCCGCACCCCGCCGGGCGTCGACCCCGCCGCCGCTCGCGCCCGGTTCGCGCAGAGCGTGCGCCTGGCCCGGGATGTGGCCGCGGAGCACGGCCTCGAGGCGATCCTCGAACCCCTGCACCGCGGGGAGACCGATCAGGTGAACACCCTCGCCGAGGCGATCGCCTTCCTCGACGAGCACGGCCTGGGCGAGATGCGGGTGGTCGCGGACCTGTTCCACGTGATGCGCGAGGACGAGAGCCTCGAGGTGGTGCGCCGGCACGCCGGCCGCGTGGCCCACGCCCACGTCGCCGACACCGACCGTCGGCCGCCCGGGCAGGGCGACTGGCCGCTGGGCCCGTTCCTCACCGCCCTGCGCGAGGGCGGGTACACCGGCCGCGTCTCGATCGAATGCCACTGGCAGGACCTGGCCCAGGAGGCATCGGCAGCGCTCGCCGCGGTGCGGGAGGCCGACATCGCCGCCCCGTCCGCACCGCGCGCAGCGGTGGTCAACGCCAACGGCGGCTGGTGCTGGTTCCAGGACGAGCGCGCCCTGGTGGACCCGACCTCGGGCCGCCTGCTGCTGGGCTCGGTCGCCTCGACCGCGGGAGCGGACGGAGGCCGCCGCGGCGGCGACGTCGACCTGACGATCGTGGACCTCGAGCGTCTCGGCGCCGGTGCGACGGACGGCATCGACCCCGCGGCCCGCACGCTCACCCTGCACGAGCGCCTCGAGTCCGATGATCACGACAACCCCGCCCTGTGGCGACGGGCCGACGGCCGCTGGCTCGCCGTCTACAGCCGCCACAAGAGCGACGACCTCACCCGCTGGCGCCTCAGCGAGGTCGACGACCCCACCCGCTGGGGCCCCGAGCAGGCCTTCGACTGGACGGACCGGTTCGACTCCCCGGAGCAGGCCCGTGAGCTCGGCGCGGGACGCGGCGTGACCTACCAGAACCTCCACCAGCTCGACGGGGTGCTGTACTGCTTCGTCCGCGCGATCAACGACGACCCCTGCTACCTGGTCTCCCACGACGACGGCGCCAGCTGGCAGTTCGGCGGGCGCCTGCTGACCCGCGAGAAGGTCGGCTACGTCAATGGCTACGCCCGCTACGCCTCCGGCGCCCGCTTCGGCACCGACGACCGGATCGACCTGATCATCACCGAGCACCACCCGCGCGATTTCGGCACCTCGATCTGGCACGGCTACCTCGCGGCCGGTCACCTGCACCGGGCAGACGGCACCTCGGTGGGGCAGCTGGGCCGGGACCTCGAGCAGCCGACGCCCCGCGCCGAGGACCTCACCCAGGTGCTCGCCAGCGGCTCGGTGATCGACGACGCGGTGCTCACCCATGCCTGGACCACCGACCTGCGCCGCTTCGCCGACGGCACCCTGGTGGCGCTGATGACCGCGCGGGCCGACGACACCCACGGCACCGGCGCCGACGGCGCGCCGGCCGGCCCGATCGACCACCGCTTCCTGCGGGCCGTGCTGCCTCCGGGGGAGGGGACGTGGCAGGTGCGCGAGCTCGCCGCAGCCGGTCCCCAGCTGCTGCCGCATGAGGAGGACTACACGGGCCTGGCCACGATCGACCCGGAGGACCCTGATGCGCTGTTCCTCTCCACCGTCGTGGATCCCCGCGACGCCGCAGCGCTGGCCCATCACGAGATCTTCCACGGCCGCACCCGGGACGGCGGGGAGAGCTGGGAGTGGGTGGCGGTCACCGAGAACTCGTCGGTCGACAACGTCCGCCCCATCGCGGTGCCGGGGGACCCGTCACGCTCCGTGCTGACCTGGTACCGCGGCACCATGACCTCCTCCCAGGCCTATGACGCCGAGGTGGTGGTGCGCGTCCGGGCGCGGTGAGCCCCGATCCGTCGGCGCGGCCCGCGTTCGCCCCCTACAGTGCACCTATGGCATCACTGCAGGGCGCGAAGGACGGCGCCGGACACGTCGAGGACACCGCCGAGAAGGTCGCCGAGCATCCGGTCTTCGAGAACATCGCGCGCGGCGGGTTCGTGATGAGCGGTCTCGTCCACGTGCTGATCGGGGTGATCGCCCTGCGCCTCGCCCTCGGCGGCTCCGGCCAGGAGGCCGATCAGGGCGGCGCCCTGCAGGCCGTCGCGTCGGCGCCGGGCGGCAGCATCCTGCTGTGGGGCGGCGGGGTCGCCATGGCGATGCTGACGATCTGGTACGTGGCGGAGGCCTGGTTCGGTGCGAAGTGGACGCGCCAGGGCTCCGAGAAGGCCAAGCACGTGGTCAAGAGTCTCGGCAAGGCCGTCGTCTATGCCGCGCTCGCGGTGACCGCCCTGCGCTTCGCGGCCGGCGGGAGCAGCGACTCCGGTGAACAGACCTCCCAGCTCACCGCCGGGCTGATGGGCAGTCCCGGAGGGCGCGTGCTGGTCGTCGCGGTGGGTCTGGTGGTGCTCGTCATCGGCGGCTACCACGTGTACACGGGGGCGAGCCGCGGCTTCGAGGACGATCTGCGCCTGCCCCGCGGCGAGACGATGGGAACGGCGATCGCCGTGACCGGGGTGGTCGGGTACATCGCCAAGGGCATCGCGCTGATCATCGTCGGCCTCATGTTCGGCTGGGCCGCCCTGACCGCCGATCCCGAGAAGGCCAGCGGCCTGGACGGGGCGCTGAAGACCCTGGCCTCGCTGCCGGCCGGCTCGGTGCTGCTGGGCGTGGTGGGGGCGGGAGTCATCCTCTACGGCGTCTACGCGGTGCTGCGCTCGCGCTACGCGCCAATGTGACCGCCCGGTTGCGGGATGATGGTGCTCGGCGTCACTCCCGGACGACCTCTCGACCCCACCATGTCTCGACCCCCGACAAGGATGTCCCATGACCGAGCGCTCCCCGCACCCGCAGTCCGTCGCCGTCGCCCCGGATTCCGAGGGCGCCGGTGAGATGGCCCGTCGCCTGCCCCTGATCGGTGAGGCGAACAACTGGGACGCGATGAGCGAGCAGGACCGCGAGGTCTGGGACGCGCCCTACGGCCCTCCCGAGGAGTGGTCGCTGGTCATCGAGAACCATGAGGCCCCGGGCCCGCACGGCCCCGTGCCGGTGCGCGTCTACACGCCGCACGACGCGCCCTCGGGACCGCGTCCCTGCCTGGTGTGGTGCCACGGTGGCGGGTTCATGCACGGCGACCTGGACATGCCCGAGGCCGACCATGTCGCGCGCGGGGTCGCGGGCCGGGCCGGTGCGGTCGTCGTCTCCGTCGACTATCGCCTGTGCGACTCCCCCGCGGAGCTGGGTGCCGCCCCGGCGCGCGCCTTCCCCGGCGGGCCGACGGCGGTGCACGCCCCGATCCCGCTGGACGACGTGTGCGCGGCGGTGGCCTGGACCCGGCAGCACGCCGAGGAGCTCGGCATCGATCCCGGCCGCCTCGCCCTCGGCGGAGCCAGCGCGGGCGGCAACCTCGCCGCTGCGGCCTCCCTGCGCCTGGCCGAGGAGGGCGCGCCGCCCGCCGCGTCCGTGCTGCTCTACCCGGTCGCGCATCCGCTGCCGCTCGAGGCCACCGCGGAGGAGGCCGAGGCGCTCGCCATGACGCCGCGGCCGCTGCGGTTCTCCGCCGAGACGATGCAGGCGATGTCCGCGAACTACACCGGGCGGGACCTCGCCGAGGCCGGACCCTACGAGTTCCCGGGCCTCGCCCCCGCGGAGCAGCTGGCCGTGCTGCCGCGCACCTACATCGAGGCCGACGAGCACGACGACCTGCGCATCAGTGCCCGCCGGTACGCCGAGCAGCTGCGCGAGGCCGGGGTGGACGTCGAGTACGCGGTGCGCCGCGGCGTCGCCCACGGCCACCTCAACCGGGTCGGTCTCGCCGAGGCCCGCGACTCGATGGACCGGATCGGACAGCTCGTCAGCGAGCTGTGAGCCGGCGGCCCCGGCGCCGCCGGTCCGCTTAGCCCCGACCGTGCTCGCCGGGCTCGTACCGCAGCAGCGCCGCGCCGTGCGGGGCGATCTCGAGGTCGATGGCGGTCGAGCCCGGGGCGACCCCGCGGGCGGCGTCGGACTGCTCGGCGACCGGCCGCGTGGGCACCGCGGCCCCCGTCCACAGCTCCGTCATCGCGCCGTCCAGCGCGGCCGGGAGGCCGACGTCCTGTGCGTCCAGGGCGAGGGACAGCGGGGCCTCGCCGGTGTTGAAGGCGGCGATATAGCGCACGCCGGTCGCGTCGGCGCCCGCCGCACCGCCTTCCCCGTCGACCTCTGCGGCGGCCGCCTCGCCGGTGTGGGCGGTCCACAGGATCAGCGGGTCCTCGCGGAACACCTCCCGGGCGCCGCGGCCCTCGCGGTGCACGGCGAGCACGTCGGCGTTCGCGAGCAGGGCGATGGTCTCGGGGTCCGAGCTGGGCAGGTCGCCGCCCACCATCAGCGGCGAGCGCGCGATCACCCACAGGGTCAGCAGGGTGCGGCGCTCGTCGGGGGTGAGCAGGTCATGGCGGGGCTCGCCGCGCTCGGCGCGGATCCCGATCCGGCCCAGCGGCAGCATGTCGCCGTCGGGCCAGCCCTCCGGACCGGCGTGCGGGGCCCAGCGGGCGAAGCGCGCGAAGTTCGCCTCGACGTCCTCCCACCGGTCCCAGAGGTCGTCGCAGATCCGCCACATGGTGGCGTGCTCGCGCAGATGGTCCAGGCGGGTCAGGGACAGGTCGCGGCCCGGGGACAGGCTCAGCTGCATGGGGCGTCCGCAGCCCTCGATCGCCGCGGAGAACGCCTCGATCTCGGCGGCCTGATAGGGCCACAGCATGTCGTCGACCTTGAGGAAGTCCACGCCCCAGGAGGCGTACAGCGCCAGCACCGACTCGTAGTAGGCCCCCGCGCCGGGCACCGAGTGGTCGATGCCGACCATGTGGGGGTTCCACTCGCAGGCGTTGCCCGCATCGGCGATGTCGGCGGCGTGCAGGGGGCTGCCGGCGATCGGGCTGTTCGCCGTGACCGCCCGGCGGGGGATCCCGCGCATCACGTGGATGCCGAACCGCAGGCCGAGGGCGTGGATCTGCTCGGCCAGGGGCGCGAAGCCGGCGCCGTCCGCGGCGCTGGGGAAGCGGCCCGGATCCGGCAGCAGCCGTCCGTGGCCGTCCATCTCCAGCGGGGCGTCCTGGTTGTAGCCGTGGGCGCGGGCCGAGGGATCGGACCAGTCGATGTCCACCACCACCGTGTCCCAGCCCAGGGGTGCCAGGTGCTCGGCGAGGAAGCGGGCGTTGGCCAGCACCTCCGCCTCGGTGACGGTGGTGCCGAAGCTGTCCCAGCTGTTCCAGCCCATCGGCGGGCGGGGTGCGGTGGTCATCGGGTGGTCACTCTCCGAGCAGTCGGTCGACGTAGGCATTGGTGAACTTCCGTCCCGGATCCAGCCGGTCGCGCAGGGCGAGGAACTCGGGCAGGCGGGGGTACTGCGCGCGCACGGTCTCGGGAGCGGTGGTGAAGACCTTGCCCCAGTGCGGGCGCGGCGCGAAGGGCGCGAGGCGCTCCTCGATCTCGGGCAGCAGCGCGTCCACCTCGGCGGGCAGCTGCTTCCAGGTGAAGTGCACGCAGGCGCTGTCGCGCTGATAGGCGGGGGAGAGCCAGAGCTCGTCGGCCGCGACCGTGCGGATCTCGGAGGCGTGCAGCAGCGGCCGGATCCGCTCGCCCAGCGGCATCACCGCCGCCACCGCCTCGCCCAGGTGCTCCCGGGCCACGAAGTACTCCGACTGGATCTCCTCGCCGTTGCTCGGGGTGAACTCGAGGCGGAAGTGCGGCAGCCGCTCGTGGGAGGGCCCCTCCTGACCGGTCTGGTCCGTGCAGAAGTCCGCGGGCATCCCCGGCAGCGGGTGCACCGCGGCGACGGCGCGCCGCCCTCCGAACCACTCCTCGGGCAGCGGCTCGTCACTTCCCACCGCCTGCTTCACCCAGGCCTGCGCCACGTGCCCGTCCCAGTGGTGGAACAAACTCACGCTGTAGCCGCCGGCGAGCATGCCCAGCAGGTCCGCGCCGTTCATCGCCTCGGCAGGGAAGTCGAGGTGGACGCTCTGGCGCATCGCGAAGGCCGGCACCAGGTCGAGGGTCAGATGCGTGACCACGCCGAGCGCCCCGAGGGACAGCACCACCCCGCCGAAGATCTCCGGATCCTGCTCCCGGTCGAGGGTGAGCAGGTCGCCGGTGGCGGTGACCAGCTCGATCGCCCGCACCGAGTTCGCCAGCGACCGGAGCCGGTCGCCCGAGCCATGGGTGCCGGTCGCACTCGCCCCGCCCACCGAGATGTGGGGCAGGGAGCCCATGTTCGCCAGGGCGAGGCCGACCTCCGCCGCGGCCACGGCGAGCTCGCCGTAGCGCACCCCGGCCCCGACCCGCACGGTGCGCGCCGCGGTGTCGAACTCCAGGTCCGGGGGCAGGTCGGCGAGGCTGACCAGGGCGGCGTCGCTCGCAGCGACGGTGGAGAACGAGTGCCGGGTGCCCAGCGCTCGGATCCGGGCGCTGGAGCCCACCAGTGCGCGCAGCTGATCGACCGACGACGGGACGTGCAGCGGACCGGGCCCGTAGTCCACGGTGCCGGACCAGCTGCGCCCTGGCCGCGAGAGCGCCGGGCCGGGGGAGGCGGGGGTGATGGTCATGGCTCCAGCTCCAGGGGTGCGGCCAGGTGTGGGCTGCGTGGTCGGGGACGACGGCAGCTCGGGGGGGGATGCCGGGGCGAGGGCTGCGCAGTCGGGGGAATGCCGGAGCGGTTCCCCCGACTATGCAGCGCCCCCGGATGCTAGTCACGTAGTCGGGGGAATGGCGGGTGCATTTCCCCCGACTGTGCGGCGCGCCCGGAGGGGGTCACGTAGTCGGGGGAATGGCGGGGGCCGTTCCCCCGACCGTGCGGCGCGCCCGGCGGGAGGGCGCCGCGGTGACGGGCCCCGGGAGGGCGAGGGAGGAGCGGGAGCTCAGAATCCCTGGCCGAGGCGGTAGAACACCTGGTTGGTGCGCAGCTCCTGGGCGAAGGAGCGCACGGTGGTGTCCTCGTCGATGACGGCGAGCTCGAGATCGCCGATCTGGGCGAGGTCCTGCCAGGTCTCGAGGTCCACGGCGCTGCTCATCACCGTGTGGTGGGCGGCGCCCGCGGTCAGCCAGCACTCCGCGGAGGTCGCGAAGTCGGGAGCGGGCTCCCAGACGGCGCAGGCCACCGGCAGGTTCGGCAGGTCCTCGTCGGGCTCGACCACGGTGACGACGTTGGCGATCAGCCGGAACCGCTCGCGCAGGTCGCTCATGGCCACCACCACGGCGGGGCCCGTGTCGGCCATGAACTTCAGGCGCACCGGGTCCTCCCGGTCGCCGATGCCCAGCGGATGGATCTCGAGGGAGGGCTTCGCGGTGGTCAGGGAGGGGGAGACCTCGAGCATGTGGGCGCCGAGGATCTTCTCGCTGCCGGGGGTGAGCTCGTAGGTGTAGTCCTCCATCAGGGAGGCGCCGCCGGGCAGGCCGTGGCCCATCACCGCGGCCACCCGCACCAGGATCGCGGTCTTCCAGTCGCCCTCGGCGCCGAAGCCGTACCCGTCGGCCATCAGGCGCTGGACGGCGAGGCCGGGCAGCTGGCGCAGCCCCCGAGGTCCTCGAAGTTGGTGGTGAACGCCTTGAAGCCGCCCTCGTCGAGG
Organism: Brachybacterium sp. UNK5269; assembly: GCF_049266655.1. Taxonomy (GTDB): domain Bacteria; phylum Actinomycetota; class Actinomycetes; order Actinomycetales; family Dermabacteraceae; genus Brachybacterium. The sequence goes on along the minus strand of NZ_CP184883.1, from coordinate 3,375,713 downwards.
AAGGTGCGCAGGCCGATCTCCTGGCGGGCACCGTAGCGCAGCGACTCGTGGCGCTCGCCGCCGGCCCGCAGCTCGGGGACCACGTCGTAGAGCTCCTCGTACTCGGCGACCAGCGCATCGATCGCGCTGTCCTCGACCGCATCGACGACCTCGACCAGGTCGTTGACGCCCCAGGTGTTCACGGAGACGCCCAGGCGCAGCTCGGCCTCGGTCTTGTCGCCCTCGGTGACGGCGACGTTGCGCATGTTGTCACCGAAGCGGGCGAGCTTGAGCGAGTGCAGCTCCGCCCAGCCGGTGGCGGCGCGGGCCCAGCGGCCCACCTTCTGCTGGACGCCCTCGTCCGTGGCGTGGCCGACGACGGTCTTGCGGTTGACCCCGAGCCGGGTGGCGATGTACCCGAACTCCCGGTCGCCGTGGGCGGCCTGGTTGAGGTTCATGAAGTCCATGTCGATGGTGGACCAGGGCAGCGCCACGTTGGCCTGGGTGTGCAGGTGCAGCAGCGGTGTGGCCAGGGCATCGAGGCCCTGGATCCACATCTTGGCAGGCGAGAAGGTGTGCATCCAGGCGATGACGCCCACGCAGGCCGGGTCGGCGTTCGCGGCCAGGGCGATCTCGCGGATCGCGTCACGGTCGGTGAGCACCGGCTTCCAGACGATCTTGACCGGGATGTCGGAGGCCGCGTCGAGGGTCTCGGCGATGGTGCGGGACTGCTCGGCGACCTGGTCGAGGGTCTCCGGGCCGTACAGGCCCTGGCTGCCGGTGAGGAACCAGATCTCGCGGGTGTCGAAGGGGTTGTCCATGGGGGCCTCGGCTTTCGTGGCGGGTGGGGGCGGTGCGGGGCGCGCAGGGCGCGGGGCGGGGAGACGCGGGGCGGGGAGGATGCGGAGGGCGAAGGGTCAGCGGGCCTCGGCGGCGTCGTCGGCCGCGTCGGCGCGCTGGCCGTAGACGTTCTGGTAGCGGTCGTACAGGGAGTCGACGAAGCCCTGCTCGATCGGCAGCGGCTGTCCGAGCTGGCGCGAGATGTGCACGGTGCGGGCGACCTCCTCGCACATCACCGCGGCCTTGACCGCGTCGCGGGCGTCCTTGCCGATGGTGAAGGGACCGTGGTTCTGCATCAGCACGGCACGGCTGCGGGAGCCGCGCAAGGTCTCCACGATGCCGCGGCCGATGGAGTCGTCGCCGATGATCGCGAAGGGGCCCACCGGGATCGGGCCGCCGAACTCGTCGGCCATCATCGTCAGCACGCAGGGGATCTCCTCGCCGCGGGCGGCCCAGGCGGTCGCGTACGTCGAGTGGGTGTGGACCACGCCGCCCACCTCGTCGAGGTGCGCGTACACGTAGGCGTGGGCCGCGGTGTCCGAGGAGGGGACCAGGGAGTCGGGGGTGCCGTCCTCGATCTTCACCCCGTCCAGGGTGCACACCACCATGGTCTCGGCGCTGAGCTCGTCGTAGGAGACGCCGGAGGGCTTGATGACCAGCAGGCCGGGCACCTCGGGGTCGGTCGCGGGCACGCGCTCGGAGACGTTGCCCGCGGTCCACACCACGAGCTGGTTGCGGGGCAGCTCGGCGTGCAGGGCGGCGACCCGCTCACGGGTGGCGGCCACGGCGTCCTGGGTGGCGCGGGGGAGGGAGGAGAGGGCAAGGGTCATCAGGGGCTCCTGGGTGGTGGAGGGGTGGGCCGGGGTCAGTCGAGCAGCTCGCCGGCGAGGCGCTCGACCGGCAGGCCGGTGCGGTAGCCGGCGAGCCAGGTCGCGTGTCCGGCCATGCCGGCCGCGTCGGGCTCCAGGGTGGTCAGGAGCTGGGTGGCGAAGATCTGCTCGGACAGGAAGCGGCTGAGGGAGACGGTGCTCCCGGCCTCGGCGGAGGCGGCGTGGGCGGTGTAGGCGGCGAGCAGGGCCATGCCCCAGGCGCCGCCCTCGCCGGCGGAGTCGCCGACGGCCACCGGGGTGGCGATCGCATCGGCGAGCACCTGCTGGGCCACACCCAGGGTGCGGAAGATGCCGCCGTGGGCGTACATGACGTCCAGCTGCACGCCCTCGTCCTTCAGCAGCGCCTCCATGCCCACCGCGAGCGCGCCGAAGGCGCCGTAGAGCTGGGAGCGCATGAAGTTCTCGAGGGTGAAGCGGGCGCCCTGCTCGCGCACCAGCAACGGCCGGCCGGAGGGGACGCCGGTCTGGTGCTCGCCGGAGATGTAGTTGTAGCTCAGCACCCCGCCGGCGTCGCCCTCGCCCTGCGCGCCGGCGGCGAACAGGGTGGCGAAGAGCTCCTCGGGATCCAGGGGGCGGCCGATCAGCTCGGCGAAGCGGCCGAACAGCCCCAGCCAGGCGTCGAGGTCGCCGGTGCAGTTGTTGGTGTGGATCATCGCGACCGGATCGCCCGACGGGGTGGTGACCAGGTCGATCTCCTCGCGCGGCCCGGACAGCGGCCCTCGAGGACGACCATCGCGAAGGCGCTGGTGCCGGCCGAGACGTTGCCGGTGCGGGGGGAGATGGCGTGGGTGGCGACCATGCCGGTGCCCGCATCGCCCTCCGGGGCGGCGGCGACGGCGCCCGGCTGCAGGGCGCCGGTGGGGTCGAGCAGGGCCGCGCCCGCTGCGCTCAGGGTGCCGGCGTCCTGACCGGCCACGAGCACCTGGGGCAGGATCTCGGGCAGCGACCAGGGCGCGGCGGCGACGTCGTCGAGGGCGGCGAAGCGCTCCAGCAGGGCCGGGTCGTAGGAGTCCCCGGACTCCGCGATGGGGAACATGCCGCTCGCATCGCCCACCCCGAGCACCTTGCGGTCGGTGAGCTTCCAGTGCACGTAGCCGGCCAGGGTGGTGAGGAACCCGAGCCGCTGCACGTGCTCCTCGCCGCCGCGGATCGCGTGCAGCAGGTGGGCGACACTCCAGCGCAGCGGGATGTTCACCCCGAAGGCGTCGCTGAGCTCGGCGGCGGCGGCGGTGGTGTAGGTGTTGCGCCAGGTGCGGAAGGGGGCCAGCTGGTTCCCCTCGGCGTCGAAGGGGAGGTAGCCGTGCATCATCGCGGAGACGCCGATGCTCGCCAGGGAGGTCAGCTCGAGGCCGTGGCGGGCGCGCACGTCGTCCGCGAGGTCGCGGTAGCAGGCGCGGATCCCGTCCCAGGCGTCCTCGAGGGAGTAGGTCCAGTTCTCCTGCTCGAGGGAGCTCTCCCAGGCATGGGAGCCGGAGCCGAGGACCGCGCCGGCGTCGTCGACCAGGGCCGCCTTGATGCGGGTCGATCCCAGCTCGAGGCCGAGGTGCGCCAGACCGGCGCGGAGAGCGGCGGCGGCATCGTCGGGGCGGTCGGCAGCGGGCACGTCAGCGGGCGTCATGGGCCCACTCAATCATCCCGGTGGCGCGATGTCAACGTTCACATTGGATCGGTTCAACCCCCCCGCATGCCGGGTGCGGGGCGGGCCGGCGGGCCTCGGCGGCGGACCTCGACGGCGGGCGAGGGAGCCGGCGGCGGCCGCGGGAGCCGGCGGCGGGCGGCATGGCTCGCGCGATCAGTGGGTGCGCTCGGGCCGGGTGGAGCGCCGCACCACCAGGCGCGGCGGCAGCGTGCGGGGGGTGCCGACGGGAACGGTGCGCCCCTCGAGCAGGCACAGCAGGCGCGCCAGCGCCAGCCGGCCGAGCTCGGCGAAGGGCTGGGCGACCGTGGTCAGGGCCGGCACCAGGAACTCCGCGCCCAGGGTGTTGTCGTAGCCGACCACCGCGACGTCCTCGGGGATCCGCAGCCGGTGCTCGTGCAGGGCATGCATCACGCCGATCGCCATCATGTCGTTGGCGGCGAAGATCGCATCCGGCAGACCGTCCCTGACCAGGGCGTTCGTGAGGTCGTAGCCGGAGCGGGGGGTCCAGTCCCCGGGGCCGAGGACCTCGCCGTCGAGCCCGTGGTCCTGCAGCGCCTGCTCGAAGCCGTCGCGCCGGGCGCGGGCGTCGAACCAGTTCGCGGGCCCGGCGGCGTGGACGACGGACCGCGCCCCGGTGCGGGCGAGGTGCTCGATGACCTGCCGGGCGCCGAGCCGCTGGTCCACGCCCACCACCTCGACACCGGGCACCCGGGGCGGCTGCGCGGAGACCGCCACCACCGGGGTGGAGCGGGCCACCGCCGCGACCGCCGGCACCATCGCCTCGTGCGCGGCGACCACCAGGATCCCGTCGGCCCCCGAGCCCAGCAGCTCGGCCCCCACCTCGCGGTCCCCGTCGTCGTCGGCGCCGACCGTGGTCAGCAGGACCGAGTAGCCCGCCTCGCGGGCGGCGGTCTCGATGGCGGTGGTGGTCTCGGCGGGTCCGAACAGGGAGGAGCCGTCGGTGAGCACGCCGATCAGGGAGGAGCGCGTGGTCTTCAGGGCCCGGGCGGCGCGGTTGCGGGTGTACCCGAGCTCGGAGATCGCCTCGAGCACCCGCGAGCGGGTCTCCGGGCGCACGATGTCCGGCTCGTTGAGCACCCGGGAGACGGTCTGGTAGGAGACCCCGGAGCGCGCGGCGACATCGGCCATGGAGGGGCGGCGCGGCACGGTGCTCATGGTCGGTCCTCTTCCTCCTGTGCCGGGGCGGCGGGCGGGGTAGCGAGCGGGGCGGCGGGCGGGGTAGCGAGCGGAGCGGCGGGCGGGGTGGCGGACAGGGGCGGCGGTGCGGCTGATCTGCGGAAGCGCATTCCCGCGGGCTCGCCGCGCGAGATCGGTCATTCCGGACGAACGTCGTTGCCGAGTTGTGACCCGGGCGGGTCCCATCGGCTTGACATCCGAGGCAATGTGAACGTTAGCATTCGGTGCGCTCCACGCCGCAGACGGCGTGCCCCGCATCGGAGAGGGGCCCATCGGGGCCCGCACCGTCCCCGCCGACGACCCGGCGGCGCCACGACCGGCACGGCAGCCGGCCCGACGTCGCCAGATCATCAAGGGCATCGCCACCACCGGCATCGCCGGCACCTGAGGTCACCCTCGGCGCCCCCGCCGAGGGACGCGCGAGCGGCGCCCCGGTCCTCACGACCGGGGCGCCGTTCGTCGTCCGTGTCGGCATCGGATCGCGCCCGCCCTCCTGCTCGGAACGTTGCGTCATTGTGATGCTGCTCACGCAGTGCAACGTTAGACTCCTCGGACGCCGCAGTGTCGCGGCGCAATGAACCCTCGAAGGAGATGGTCATGACCGTCAAGAAGCAGCTTCCCCGTCCCTCTCGGCGTGCGGCGCTCGGCCTCGGAGGGCTGGCACTGGCCAGCGGCGGCCTGGCGGCCTGCGGCGGCAACACCGGCGGCCTCACCGACGGGGGCGGCGGGGGCGGGGGCGACACCCTCTCGCAGTGGTACCACCAGTACGGCGAGGAGGGCACGCAGGACGCTGCGAACACCTACGCCGCCGCCTACGAGGCGGCCACGGTGAACGTCAACTGGGTCACGGGCGACTACGCGGCGCGGCTTTCCACGGCGCTCCTCTCGGGCGGCGGGGTCGACGTCTTCGAGAACAACGCGATCGCCGTCGACCAGGCGCAGCAGGGCCGCTACGTCGACCTCACCGATCTGATCGAGCCGATCAAGGACCAGTTCAACGAGGCGTCGCTGGGTCCGGTCACGATCGACGGCAAGATCTGGGGCATCCCGATGATCCTGGACCCCCAGCACTTCTACTACCGCAAGAGCCTGTTCGAGGCGGCGGGCATCCAGCCCCCCGAGACCTTCGACGACCTGGTCGCCGCGGCCACCGAGCTCACCACCCCGGACCGGAAGGGGCTGTTCCTGGGCAACAACTTCGATGCGAACTCCTGGGCGATGATCTGGGCCGCGGGCGCGTCCCCCTTGAACGACGCCAAGGACGCCGTCGGCTACAACACCCCCGCCTACGCCGAGGGGCTCGGCGCAATCCAGCAGATGATCAAGGACGACGTGCTGCTCACCGGGGCGCCGTCGGACTGGGCGGATCCGGCGGCGTTCGCCGCAGGACTGGCCGCGATCACCTGGGGCGGCTGCTGGGCGCTGCCGGCGCTCGAGGGTGCGCTCGACGACATCGGGGTGTTCCCGCATCCCGCCGTCGGCGCCGAGGGCCGCCGGATCACCATCATGAGCAGCTGGAACGAGCAGGTCGCCGGAAACAGCGAGAAGGTCGACGCGGCCAAGGAGTTCGCCAAGTGGCTCTGGGTCGACCAGACCGAGCACCAGACCGACTGGGCCCTGAGCTACGGCTTCCACATCCCGCCGCTCACCGCGGTCGCCGAGCAGGCCGAGGCGCTGAAGGAGGGCAACGGGCTGGAGATCGCCACCATGGCCCAGGAGATGGGCGTGACCGGTCCGCCCGAGTGGACCGGTGACATCGGGACCCCGCACGCCGATGCGGTCAGCAACATCCTCAAGAACGGCGCCGACCCGGCCGAGGAGCTGGCGGCGGCGGAGGAGGCCAGCAACCGGGCCATCAGCTCGTGAGCACGTCGGCACCGCCGCGGACCGCCGCGTCAGGCGCCGCCACCGGTCGCAGCGGCCCCACCCGGATCAAGGGGAGCGGACTCGCGTTCTGGCTGTTCTTCGCCCCGTTCCTCATCGGGCTGCTCGTCTTCACGATCCTCCCGCTGCTCTGGGGCGGCACGCTGAGCCTGTTCGAAGCTCGTGGCACGGTGCTGCCCACCCGGTTCATCGGGCTGGACAACTTCCGCAGCTTCCTTGTGGACACGGCGTTCCTGCAGTCGCTGCGCACGTTCATCGTCTTCGCGCTGTTCATCGTGCCGACGACGATGGCCGCCTCGCTCGGGCTCGCGGTGCTGGTCAACGGTCTGCCCCGGTTCCAGATGTTCTTCCGCTCGGTGTTCTTCCTGCCGACGGCGTGCAGCTACGTGGTGGCCTGCGTGGTGTGGAGGCTGTCGCTGTTCAACGGCCTCGAGTCGGGTGTGGTCAACCAGCTGCTGGGCGTGCTGGGGATGGAGTCGATCTCGACCTGGCTGTCCGCATCCCCGTACTGGTGGATCGTGCTCGTCTCGGTGCGGCTGTGGCTGCAGGTCGGCTTCTACATGCTGCTGTTCCTCGCCGGTCTGCAGGCGATCCCCGCCCAGCTGTACGAGGCGGCGGCGGTCGATGGGCTCAGCCCCGGGGGCTTCCGCATGTTCCGCCTGATCACGCTCCCGCAGCTGCGCACCACCTCCGCGGCGGTGCTGCTGCTCCTGCTCATCGCGGCCTTCCAGGCCTTCGACGAGTTCTACAACCTCACCGGCAACAATCCCGAGACGCGGCCGCCCCTGGTGTACCTCTACAACATCGCCCTCGGCCCGCAGCAGGACTTCGGCCGGGGATCGGCCGGCGCGCTGGTGCTCACGGCCATCATGGTGGTGGCCGGTCTGCTGCAGACCTGGCTGGTGGGCTTCGGATCCGACGACGACAGCGGCAAGGGTCGGTTCCGGCGGCGGCGCGGCCCGCGCCGTGGAGCGCCGGTGACGGCCGGGACGGTCCCGGCCGCGGAGGAGACGCCGACGACCGGGGCGGAGGTGGGGCGGTGAACGCTCAGCTCAACATCGTCGGCCAGCGGCGCGGCGGCGCGGGCGTGGTGCTGCGCTATGCCGTCGCCTCGTTCCTCGCGCTCGTGTTCCTCCTCCCCTTCTACGCGATGATCAAGACGGCGCTGTCCACGAACGAGGAGATCTACTCCCAGGACTTCGTCCTCTGGCCGAGCGCACCGCAGTGGCAGCGCGTGCCCGAGCTGCTCTCGGACCCCCGCTACCTGGAGGCGCTGATGAACTCGGCGATCATGGCGGTGGTGTCGACCTCGCTGTCGATCCTCATCGCCTCGCTCGCCGGGTACGCGCTCGTGCGCATCCCGAACCGGGCGGCGAAGCCGATGTTCATGCTGGTGATCGTGGTGCTGCTGGTGCCCGCGACCACCGCGTTCGTGCCGAACTTCATCATCGTGGCGTCGCTGGGCTGGATCGGCACCCTGCAGGGCCTGATCGTCCCCGGCCTGTTCAGCGCGTTCAACGTGTTCCTGTTCCGGCAGTTCTACGTCAACTTCCCGCGCGAGATCGAGGAGGCGGCCTACATCGACGGCGCCGGGTTCTTCCGCACCTTCTTCCGCATCGTCTTCCCCAACACCCTCCCCTTCGCCTCGGCACTGACGGTGCTCGGGCTGATCGGTTCCTGGAACGCCTTCCTGTGGCCGTTGGTGGTGGCCGGTGACGGGCAGAACGCGATGACGGTGCAGATCTACCTGTCGTCCTTCCTCACCGCCCAGACCTTCGACTACGGGGGCCTGTTCATGGCGGCGACGGTCAGCCTGATCCCCGTGCTGCTCGTCTTCTTCGTGCTGCAGCGCTACCTCGTGGCGGGCATCGCGGCGACCGGGCTGAAGGGGTGAGCGCGATGAGCAGGGCCGAGAGCGGGCCGGCGCGACCGGCCTGGGCGACGCCGCTGGCCGATCCGGCGGTGGTGCGCACGAGGGACGGGTGGATCGCCTACGGGACCGGTCCCGTCGTGGACGGGCGGGCGGTGCCCGCGGCGCTCTCCCCGGATCTCGTGACCTGGCACGGCATCGGGCAGGTCCTGGACGCCCTGCCCCCGGACGCCGGTGACTCCTACTGGGCGCCCGAGGTCTGCGAGCGCGACGGGGCCTGGTGGATGTACTACTCCGTGGGGCACGGTGACCGCGGGCACCGGATCCGGGTGGCGCGGGCGGACCGGCCGGAGGGTCCGTTCCACGACCAGGGCGTGGTGCTGACCCCCGACGAGCGCTTCGCGATCGACGCCTCACCGTGCCGTCTCGAGGACGGCACCTGGTGGCTGTTCTTCGCTCGTGACGTGCTCGAGCATGCGCGGCCGGGCACCCACCTGGCGGCCGCGCCGCTGCTCAGCCCGACGCAGCTGGGGGAGCCCGTGAGCGTGCTCGCGCCCTATGCCGACTGGCAGATCTATCAGCGGCGACGGGAGATGTACGGCCGGACCTTCGACTGGCACACCCTCGAGGGTCCGCACGTCGTGGCGCGCGGCGGGCGGCTGCTGATGACGTGGTCGGGAGGCTCCTGGCAGGGTGCGGGCTACCGCACGGCCTGGGCGTGGGCGACCTCTCCGCGTGGGCCGTGGACGGTGCCGGAGGACGGGGCGGACGTCCTGCTCCGGAGCGACGACGAGTTCATCGGGCCGGGCCACAACTCCTGCACCCTCGGCCCGGACGGGCAGGACGTGATCGTCTTCCACGCCTGGGACGAGGCCCGCACCGGGCGGTACATGCACCTGCGGGAGCTCCTCGTCGACCCGGTCGCGCCGAGCCTGCGGGTGGGGCGGCGCCTGGGCGGGTGAGGCCTCCGGCCGGCGCTGCGGTCGCTGTCAGCGGGTGTAGGTGAGCATCCGGTAGCGCAGGCCGTTCTTGGCCTCGTGCCAGCCCGCATCCGGATCGGAGGCGGCGAGGGAGAAGGCCGACGGGATCTCCGGGGCCGTGGTGTCCCCGTCGACCTCGAGGTCGATCTCGGTGACCACCAGCAGGTCCGCCGCGGCGATCGCCTCGCGGTACACGGCGCCGCCCCCGATCACCCAGAGGGTCGCCCCGGGCCCGCCCGCGGCCGCCTCGCGGGCGAGCCGCAGGCCGTCCGCGAGGTCCAGGGCGCGCACCGCGCCGTGGTCGGCGAAGCCGTCGTCGCGGGTGATCACGATGTTGGTGCGTCCGGGCAGCGGGCGGAACCGCGGGGGGAAGGACAGCCAGGTGCGCCGGCCCATCACCACCGGGGAGCCGTAAGTGGTGCGCTGGAAGTGGGCGAGATCCTCCGGCAGGTGCCAGGGCATGGTGCCGCCGGCGCCGATGACGCCGCCGCGTGCCTGCGCCCAGATCAGGCCCACGCGCGGCCGCTCGGCCCCCGGGGCGGGGCCGGGTCCGGCGGTGGGGGACGGGGTGCTCATCGCGTCGTCGGCCCGGTCCCTCACACCGCCACCGGCGCCTTGATGCCCGGGTGGTGCTGGTAGCCGAGGATCTCGAAGTCCTCGAGGCGGTAGTCGAGGATCGAGTCCGGCCGGCGCGCGATGCGCAGCGTGGGGTACGGGAACGGGTCGCGGGACAGCTGCCGGGCGACCTGCTCGACGTGGTTGTCGTAGATGTGGCAGTCGCCGCCGGTCCAGATGAACTCGCCGACCTCGAGGTCGGTCTGCTGGGCGACCATGTGGGTGAGCAGGGCGTAGCTGGCGATGTTGAACGGCACCCCGAGGAACAGGTCGGCGCTGCGCTGGTACAGCTGGCAGGAGAGTCTGCCGTCATGCACCTCGAACTGGAACAGCGCATGGCAGGGGGCGAGCGCCATCTTCGGGATCTCGGCCGGGTTCCAGGCCGTCACGATCAGCCGGCGGGAGTCCGGGTCGGTGCGGATCCGCTCGACGACGTCGGTGATCTGGTCGATCACGCCGCCGTCCGGGGTGGGCCAGGAGCGCCACTGCCGGCCGTAGACGGGGCCCAGGTCACCGTTCTCGTCGGCCCACTCGTCCCAGATGCTCACCCCGTGCTCGTGCAGGTAGCCGACGTTGGTCTCGCCGCGCAGGAACCACAGCAGCTCGACCACCAGCGAGCGGAGGTGAACCCGCTTGGTGGTGATCAGCGGGAAGCCCGCGGCCAGGTCGAAGCGGATCTGCTTGCCGAACAGGCTGCGGGTGCCGGTGCCGGTGCGGTCGCCCTTGGCGTGGCCCTGCTCCATCACCTCGCGCAGCAGGTCCTCGTAGGGGGTCGGGATGGTCACGGGGTCAGCTCCTCGAGTTCGGGGGAGGGGGCGGAGACGGGGGAGGGGGCGCCGGCGGCAGCGCTCGCCGCGCGCTCCGTGGACTCCCGCACCACCAGCGAGTACGGGGTCTCCACCACGCGCGGGGGCCCGTCGTGGCCCTGGATGCGCTCGGTCAGCAGGTCCAGCGCGCTGTGGGCGAGGGCTTCCTTGTCGGGGGAGATGGTGGTCAGCGGCGGCGAGGTGAACGGGGCGTCGGGGGTGTCGTCGTAGCCGATCACGGCGACGTCCTCGGGCACCCGTCGGCCCAGTCGCCGCAGCTGGGCGAGGACGCCGATCGCCAGGTCGTCGTTGCCGCACACGATCCCGTCCACGTCCGGATGGCGCGCGAGCAGCTCGGCGGCGCCCGCGAAGCCGTCGGGGCGGTGCCAGTCCTGGACCACCTGGACCATGCCGTCCTCGGCGCCGAGGCCGTGCGCCTGCAGCGCGGCCAGGAAGCCGTCTCGGCGCAGGGAGCCGGAGCTGTGGGGCTGCAGGCCCTGGGCGGTGGCGATCGCGCCGACGAAGGCGATGCGGCGGCGGCCGGTGGACAGCAGGTGCGCGGTGGCGTCGAAGGCGGCGGCCACGTTGTCGATCCGCACGTAATCGCTGCCCTCGGGCAGGGTGTCCGGCAGGTGCTCGCCGATGAACACGGTGGGCTGCGGGGTGCGCGTCATCTGCGCGAACAGCTTCTCCTCGAGCATCAGCGGATTGAAGATCACCCCGTCGCCGAGCACGCGGTTGAAGCCCTCGAGCACGGTGCGCTCGGCCTCCGGGCCACCCGAGGTGGAGTGCAGCACGACGGTCTGTCCGCGCCGCTGGGCCTCGTCGATGAAGTGCTGCGAGAGGTCCGAGAAGTAGGAGAAGCGCAGCGACGGCACCGCCAGGGTGATGACCTTGCTGGCGCCGGTGCGCAGCTGCTGGGCGGCGACCTGGGGGCGGTAGCCGACCTGCAGGATCGCCTCGCGAACCTTCTCGCGGGTCTCGGCGCGGACATGCGGGTAATCGTTGACCACGTTCGATACGGTCTTGATCGAGACCCCGGCGAGCTCGGCGACATCGCGCAGCGCCGGAGGACGCCGGCGCTGGGGCGAGGAGGAGGTCGGGGGCATAGGGCCGATTGTCTCATCGAACGCGGGGGATCGAGCGGCCTCGCGCGGTCGACCCGGATCGGGGCGCCTGCGGTGTTGACGAGTGACCGGCGTCATGTCAGGCTTATTCCAACGTTGTAGATCGGTTCGCCGCACCGCCGCGCGCATCGACCCCCTCTCCAGAAGGACACCGACACTGATGTCTTCGCAGGTCACCCTTTCCCTGAACTCCGCCTTCCGGGTCGCCCCCGTGCGCCGCCGCACCTTCGGCGCCTTCGTCGAGCACCTCGGCCGCTGCGTCTACACCGGCATCCACGAGCCGGACCACCCCTCGGCCGACGAGCACGGCTTCCGCACCGACGTCCTCGAGCTCACCCGCGAGCTCGGGGTCAGCTCCGTGCGCTACCCGGGCGGCAACTTCGTCTCCGGCTACCGCTGGGAGGACGGCGTGGGCCCCGTCGACCAGCGCCCGGTGCGCCACGACCTGGCCTGGCACTCCTCCGACCCCAACACCGTGGGTCTGGACGAGTTCATGACCTGGGCGAAGAAGGCCGAGGTCGAGCCGATGTACGCGGTGAACCTCGGCACCCGCGGAGTGCAGGAGGCGCTGGATGTGCTCGAGTACGCCAACGCCCCGGCCGGCACCCACCTCTCGGACCAGCGCGTGGCCAACACCGGCGCCGAGCAGCCCCACGGCATCCGCATGTGGTGCCTGGGCAACGAGATGGACGGCCCCTGGCAGATCGGCCACAAGACCGCCGAGGAGTACGCCCGCGTGGCCACCGAGGCCGCCCGCGCCATGCGCATGGAGGACCCGGACCTCGAGCTGATCGTCTGCGGCTCCTCGAGCTCGGCCATGCCCACCTTCGGGGCCTGGGAGAACACGGTGCTCACCGAGGCCTATGACTTCGTGGACATGGTCTCCGCCCATGCCTACTACTCCGAGAAGGACGACGACCAGGCCTCCTTCCTCGCCTCGGCCGACGACATGGACCACTTCATCGACGCCGTCGTCGCCACCGCCGACCATGTGCGCGCCAAGCTCAAGCGCGAGAAGCGGATCATGATCAGCTTCGACGAGTGGAACGTCTGGTACCAGCACCGCGCCGAGTCCCGCCCGCCGAGCGGCGACGACTGGCCGGTGGCCCCGGTGCTGCTGGAGGACATCTACAGCGCCCAGGACGCGGTGGTGTTCGGCAACCTGCTGATCTCCCTGCTGCGGCACAGCGACCGCGTCGCCTCCGCCTCGCTCGCCCAGCTGGTCAACGTGATCGCGCCGATCATGACCGAGCCGGGTGGCCGGGCCTGGAAGCAGACCACCTTCCACCCCTTCGCGCTGACCTCCCGCCATGCCAAGGGCGAGGTGCTGCAGGTGAACATCGACGCGCCGCGCTTCGAGAACCAGCGCTTCGGCTCCAGCTCCTCCGCCGACGCGGTCGCCACCTGGGACGACGAGTCCGGCGACCTCGCCCTGTTCGTCGTCAACCGCGACGCCTCCGGGTCGCTGAGCCTGGGCGTGGACCTCGCCGCCGGCGGCTTCGGGGAGCTCGAGCTGGTCGAGGCCCTCACCCTGCACCACGAGGACCCCTACGCCGCGAACAGCGCCGACGCCCCGGACACGGTCGCCCCGCAGGTCAACGACACCGTCGTGGTCGAGGACGGCCGCCTGCGCGGAGAGCTGCCCGCGATCTCCTGGTCGGTCCTGCGCCTGCGCCGCACCGCCGCCTGAGCTGACCGCCGGCGTCGGGGTCCGGTCACGCGACCGGGCCCCGACGCCCTCCCCTGAACACCCCCGCCCCGTCCCAGGAGACCCCATGACCGACTCCGCACCCGCCCCCACCCTCGCCACCGGCCTCGTCTCCGCGCTCAGCGCGAGCAGCCCCGGCGACGCCCCCACCGGGTCCACCGGCCCGTCGGCCGCGCGCACCGACGGTCCCGCGCGCGTGGTGATCGACCTCGACCTGCCCGGCGCCACCATCAGCCGCCACCTCTACGGCCACTTCGCCGAGCACCTGGGCCGCTGCATCTACGGCGGCTTCTTCGTGGGCGAGGACTCCGAGATCCCGAACACCCGCGGCATCCGCGACGACGTGGTCGAGGCGCTGCGCGCCCTGCGCATCCCCAACCTGCGCTGGCCCGGCGGCTGCTTCGCCGACGACTACCACTGGAAGCACGGCATCGGGCCCCGCGAGGAGCGCCCGCGGATGGTCAACTCCCACTGGGGCGACATCGTCGAGGACAACTCCTTCGGCACCCACGAGTTCATGGACCTGGTCGAGCTGCTGGGCACCGAGGCCTACGTCAACGGCAACGTCGGCTCCGGCACGGTGCAGGAGATGAGCGAGTGGATCGAGTACCTCACCCGCGCCGACGACTCCCCGATGGCCTCCCTGCGCCGCCGCAACGGCCGCGACGAGCCGTGGAAGGTGCCGTTCTTCGGCATCGGCAACGAGGCCTGGGGCTGCGGCGGCAACATGCGCGCCGAGGACTACGCGGCGCTCGCCCGCCAGTACGCGACCTACGTGCGCGACCACGCGGGCAACGAGGTCACCCGCATCGCCGCCGGCGCGAGCGACTCCGACTACTCCTGGACCGAGGCGCTCATGCGCGCCGCCACCAACCTCGAGAGCAAGGACGGCCGGCCCGGCCCGTTCCAGGCGATCTCGCTGCACTACTACACGATGTCCGGCCCCTGGGCCGACAAGGGCTCGGCCACCGAGTTCAGCGAGGAGGAGTGGTACCGCACGCTGTCGCGGGCCGCCTTCGCCGAGGAGCTGGTGGCCCGGCACGCCACCGTCATGGACCACTACGACCCCCACAAGAAGGTCGGCCTGGTCTTCGACGAATGGGGCACCTGGTGGAACGTCGAGCCCGGCACCAACCCCGGCTTCCTGTACCAGCAGAACACCGTGCGCGACGCGCTCGTGGCGAGCCTCCACTTCGACGGCTTCCACCGCCACGCGGACCGCCTGCTGATGGCCAACATCGCCCAGACCGTCAACGTGCTGCAGGCGATGATCCTCACCGATCCCGACTCGGGCGCCCTCGTGCTCACCCCGACGTACCACGTGTTCGCCATGAACGCCGGGCACCAGGACGCCTCCGCCCTCGCCGCGCACGTGCTGCTGCCCGAGGCGCCGGCCGAGGTCGACGGACGCGAGCTGCCGATGATCTCCGCCTCGGCCTCGACCACCGGGCAGACCGCGCTGGTGTCGCTGTCGAACCTCGATGCCGCCGAGGCCCGCACCCTGGTGCTCGACCTGCGCGGCCGCGCGGTGACCGGGCACAGCGCCCGCGTGCTGACCGGCGCGAGCACCGCGGCGCACAACACCCCCGAGCAGCCCGAGGCGGTCGCCCCGCGCGCCCTGGACGCGGTGCGCGAGCACGAGCGGGGTCTCGAGATCGACCTGCCGCCGCACTCCTTCGTGACGGTGGAGCTGCAGCTGGGCTGAGCGCAGCCCGGTCAGGGCCGGTCCCGGGCGTCCTCGCCCGGGGCCGGCCCTCGTCATGCGCGGACCTGCCTCGGCGCCGTCCGCCGCGGTAGTCAACCAAGGGGTTGACGACGGTGACGAGGAGGCGTAGCGTCATCGTTGTCAACCCAAAGGTTGAGAAAGGGAGGTATGGACGACGACATCCTCTCGAGGGCCTTCGCGGCCCTCGCCGACCCCACCCGGCGAGACCTGGTCGCCCGCCTCACCCTCGGTGACGCCACCGTCGGCGAGCTCGCCGCCCCCTACGCCATGTCCCTCCAGGCCGTGAGCAAGCACCTCGCGGTCCTCGAGTCGGCCGGGCTCGTCTCCCGCCGACGCGACGCCCAACGCCGCCCCGTCCATCTCGAAGCCGAGGTGCTGGGGGAGCTGACCTGCTGGATCGACCGACATCGCATCGCCGCCGAGGCCCGCATGTCCCGTCTCGACGACGTCCTGCGCACCCTGAACAGCACCGACTCCGAGGAGCGTCCGTCATGACCACCACCGATCGACTGACCACGGCCACCATCGAGGCCGACCCCGACCTCCCGATCATCCGCATCACCCGGGACTTCCGCGCGACGCCCGCCCAGCTGGTGCGGGCCCATATGGACCCCGAGCTGTTCGCGGCGTGGGTGGGTCCGAAGAGCGTCTCCACCCGCATCGACCACTGGGACGCCCGCACCGGCGGTTCCTATGCCTTCACGAACATCGACGCGGACGGGGAGTACTCCTTCCACGGCTGCTTCCACGAGGTCTCCGAGACGCGGCTGGTCCAGACCTTCACCTATGACGGCTGGCCCGACGGCGTCTCCCTGGACACCATGCGCTTCGAGGACCTCGGCGGGGGCTGGACCCGCATGCACAGCCAGTCCCTGCTGGACTCCTTCGAGGGCCGCAACGGCATGCTCGAGTCCGGCATGGACGTCGGCATCGACGAGGGCTACGCCGCGCTGGACGCGCTGCTGGCCGACGGCGCCGTGGAGGCCTGATCCGGCCCTGTCGCTCCGGGCGCGGCACCTGGCCGGCCTGGCGCCGAAAGGTACCGCCCAGGTGGCACCTTCTCGAGCCCGGCGGGTCGAGGCTTGGCGCCTGTCCGGCCTGGCCCGGAAAGGTACCGCTCAGGTGGCACCTTTCCGGGCCTGGCGGCGGCAGGCTGCCGAGCGCGGTGCCGGGAGGCGGCCGGGTCCCGGCCCGCGATGTGGTCGCGGTCACCACCGGGAGGGCCGCGGCGCCTAAGCTGAGGGGATGTTCTCGAACCTCTCTGCCGGCGCCCTCGGCCTCTCCCTGGACCATCCCACGGCGATCGATCTCGCCGCCCAGCACGGCTTCGGCGGCGTCGACCCCGATCCCGGGTACTTCGCCACCCTCGGCGGCACCGCAGCCGTCGCCGAGCACGCCGCCGCCGTGCGCGAGCGCGGACTCGAATGGGGCCTGGCCGGGCTGCCCGTCCCGCTCGACGCCCCTGCCGCCGAGTTCCGCGAGGCGCTGGTGGAGCTGCCCTCCGCCCTGGAGCTGCTGCGGGCCGCCGGGGTCACCCGGATCGGCACCTGGATCCGCCCGATGCACCAGGCGCGGGACCACCGCACCAACTGGCGACTCCACGTGGGGCGGCTCGCGCTGGTCGCCGAGCTGCTGGCCGACGCCGGGATCCGGCTCGGCCTGGAGTACATCGGCCCCAAGACGTTCTGGTCCGTCGAGCGCTTCCCCTTCATCCACTCGCTGCGCGAGACCCGCGAGCTGATCGCCGAGACCGGGGCGAGCAACGTCGGCCTGATCCTGGACAGCTATCACTGGTACACCGCCGGCGAGAGCGCGGCGGACCTGGCCGGGCTCACCGACGCCGACATCGTCTCGGTGGACATCAACGACGCCCGGGACGACCGCGAGCGGGACGAGCAGCAGGACCTCGACCGGCGCCTGCCCTTCGACACCGGGGTGATCGACCTCGAGAGCTTCATGGGGGCTGTGCGGGCGTCCGGCTACAGCGGACCGGTCAAGGTCGAGCCGTTCCTCAAGGACCTCGCCGAGCGGCCCGTCGACGAGGTGCTCGCGGACGTCTCCGCGCGGCTCGAGCGCGCCGTGAGCGGCGGCTCCGCATCGGCATGAGCGACGAGCGGACCGTCGGGCCGGGCGACGATCGGACCTCTGGGCCGGGAATCGAGTGGACCGCCGGGCCGGGTGCCGCGCTGACCGACACCGCGAGCCCTGCTCAGCGCCGTCGGCGGCTGCGAGCGCTGCTGGGCCTTCCGGCGGCCCTTGCCGAGCAGGCCGCGACCCTCGACCGCCTCCCGCCCGCCGATGCGCAGCCCGCCGAGGTGCTGCTGCGCACGGCGGAGGGCGAGCAGATCCCCGCCTTCCTGCTGCGCCCGGCCCCCGAGGCGGCCACCGGCGCCGGGGTGGTGCTGATCGCCGGGCACGGCCGCGGCATCGACGACCTCGTGCGCACCGACCCCACCGACGAGTACCACGACGGCCTCGCCCACAAGCTGGTGGCGGCCGGCGTGACCGTGCTCTGCCCGGAGATGATCAGCTTCGGCCGGCGCCGCGTCCCGCGCCCCGCCGGAGCCGCGCCGTATCAGCCGGGCGAGAGCTCCTGCACCATCGACGCGGCCCGGCACCTGCTGCGCGGCCGGCCCGTGCTGGGGCGGCGGGTCGCCGACGCCCGCGCCGCCGTCACCGCGCTGCGGCAGGTCCCGGGCGTGGAGGCGCAGCGGGTCGCCGTGGCCGGCGGCTCCGGCGGCGGAGCGGTGAGCCTGCTGCTGGCCGCGGTGGACACGTCGATCGCCGCAGCGCTGGTCGCGACCTACTTCTGCACCTTCGAGGCGAGCCTGTGCGCGATCAGCCACTGCCCCTGCAACATCGTCCCGGGACTCCTGCCGGACCTCGAGATGGCCGGCATCGCGGCGCTGGTGGCCCCGCGTCCGCTGCTGCTCGAGGCGGGGGAGCGGGACCCGATCTTCCCGATCGAGGCCACCCGGGCGGCGTTCGCCCAGCTCGGGCCGGCCTGGGAGGAGCAGGGCGGGGCCCCGCCGGAGCTGGTGGTCACCGACGGCGCTCACGCCTTCCGCGCCGAGGCCTCGCTCGACGCGCTCCTGCAGAGACTGTCCTGAGCCGCCGCCCGTGCGGCGCCGACGGCGCGCCCCACGCCCGAACATGTGTGAGAAACCGTGGCAGATCCGGTCCGGGCGTGGTTCTCGCGCCGATCTGCCGTAGGTTGAAGGGTGTGAACGCCGCTGCGACCCCCGCGTCGCGCGCGACACCCTGCCCTTGAGACCCTGACCCTCCAACGATAGGTACCACTTCATGCCTTCGCCCGTCCGCAAGCTCTCCGCACCCCCGCGTCTGCCCAAGCACGGCATGCGCATCACGCCGCTGGGAGGCCTCGGCGAGGTCGGCCGCAACATGACGGTCTTCGAGTACGCCGGCAAGCTGATGATCGTCGACTGCGGCGTCCTCTTCCCCGAGGAGCACCAGCCCGGCATCGACGTCATCCTGCCCGACTTCACCTCGATCCGGGACCGCCTCGACGACATCGAGTGCATCGTCCTGACCCACGGCCACGAGGACCACATCGGCGGTGTGCCGTACCTGCTCAAGGAGCGGGCCGACATCCCGGTCATCGGCTCGGAGCTCACGCTGGCGTTCATCACCGCCAAGCTCAAGGAGCACCGCATCACCCCGAAGACCATCCAGGTCGAGGCCGGGGACCGTCGCAAGATGGGCGGGTTCGACCTCGAGTTCGTCGCGGTCAACCACTCCATCCCCGACAGCCTCGCGGTGGCGATCCGCACCGGCGCCGGACTGGTGCTGCACACCGGCGACTTCAAGATGGACCAGTTCCCGCTGGACGACCGGATCACCGACCTGCGGGCCTTCGCCCGCCTCGGTGAGGAGGGTGTGGACCTCTTCCTCACCGACTCCACGAACGCCGAGGTGCCGGGCTTCACCATGTCCGAGCGCGACCTCACCCCCGCGATCGACCAGGTGTTCAGCTCGTCGCCCAGGCGGATCATCGTCTCCAGCTTCGCCAGCCACGTGCACCGCATCCAGCAGGTGCTCGACGCCGCCCACGCCAACGGCCGCAAGGTCGCCTTCGTCGGCCGCTCCATGGTGCGCAACATGGGGATCGCCCGCGACCTGGGCTACCTCAACATCCCCAAGGGCCTCGTCGTCGACTTCCGCAAGATCCAGTCGATGCCGGACCACAAGATCACCCTGATCTGCACCGGCTCCCAGGGCGAGCCGATGGCCGCGCTGGCCCGCATGGCCAACGGCGACCACCAGATCCGGGTGGGCGAGGGCGACACCGTGTTGATGGCCAGCTCGCTGATCCCCGGCAACGAGAACGCGATCTACGGGATCATCAACAAGCTAACCGATCTCGGCGCGAACATCGTCCACAAGGGCAACGCGAAGGTCCACGTCTCCGGGCACGCCAGCGCCGGGGAGCTCGTGTACTGCTACAACATCGTGCGCCCCAGCAACGTCATGCCGGTCCACGGGGAGTCCAAGCACCTCCACGCCAACGCCGAGCTCGCGCGCCGCACCGGCGTGCCCGAGGACCGGATCGTGCTGGGCCAGGACGGCGTCACCGTCGACCTGGTCGACGGTCGCGCCACGATCACCGGCAAGGTCGACGCCGGCCTGGTCTACGTCGACGGGCAGACCATCGGCACCGCCACCGAGGACACCCTCGCCGAGCGCCGCCTGCTCAGCGGCGGCGGCGTGGTCACCGTGGTGGCCCTGATCGACCCCAAGACCAACCAGCCCACCGAGCCGCTCGAGTTCCTCACCAAGGGCTTCGTCCACGACGATCGCACCTTCGAGGGCGCCTCGGCCCAGGTCACCAAGGCGCTCCAGCGCGCCAAGGACGACAAGATCGACGACATCGCGGCGCTCGAGGCGATCATCGTCGACGCCGTCAGCGGCTACCTCCGCCGCACCTACCGCCGCGAGCCGGCCGTCATGGCCGTGGTGGTCGACGCCTGATCAGCGCGCCTGACCAGCGCCGGGACGGCCGGGACGCCCACGCATCGCGTGAGCGTCCCGGCCGTCCCTCGTCGTGGCGCCCGTTCAGCGCAGGGCGGCCACGCGCAGCGCGGTGAGGTCCACCGCGACCGGCTGCTGGTCGATCAGCGTCACGGCCAGAGTCTGCTCCCCGAGCCGCACCCGGTGGGCGCCGAGCGCGCCGGGGCCCACGGCCCGCAGCGACAGGGCGGTCAGCTCCCCGCCGCTCCAGCTCATGTCGACCTCGATGCCCGGCCGGGCCCGCAGGCCCCGCACCGAGCCGTCGGCCATCAGCGGCGGCAGCGCGGGCAGCAGCTCGATCTCGCCGCGATGGCTCTGGAGCAGGCACTCGGCCAGGGCCGCGACGATGCCGAGGTTGCCGTCGATCTGGAACGGGGGATGGGCGGAGAAGAGGTTCGGGTAGAGGCCGCTGCGCTCGGTGCCGTCCTCCGCCTCGGCGGGGCGCAGGAACAGCTCGAGCAGCGCCTGCGCCCGGTCCCCGCGCCGCAGCCGCGCCCACAGGCACGCCTTCCACACCAGCGACCAGCCGGTGGCCTCGTCCCCGCGGGCCTCGTCCCCGCGGGCCTCGAGCGAGGCGATCGCGGCGCGCTCCAGGTCCTTCCCCACCGGCCCATCGCCGGGGTAGAGGAAGCCCAGGTGGGAGACGTGCCGATGGTCGGGCTCGACCTCCTCCAGGGCGTCGGTGTGCCACTCCAGCACCCGGGAGTCGGCACCGATCCGCGGGCCGGGGACCAGGTCGAGGACCGCCGCGGCGCGCTTGACCACCGGATCCTTCTGCCGCCCGAGCCGGCGCGCGGCCTCGAGCAGGTGCTGGACGTTCTCCCGCAGCAGCCAGCGGTCCATGCCGGTGCCCTCGCTGAGGGAGACCGCGGTGCCGTCGGCGGTCCGCCAGAGGTTCTCCGGGGAGGTCGAGGGGAAGGTGACCAGGTGGCCGTCGGCGCTCTCGTGCAGCAGGCACAGCGCGAAGGCGACCACCTCCCGCAGCGCCGGGAAGCGACGCTCGGCGATCGCCTCGGCGCTCTCGCCGCTGAAGGCGGCGAGGGAGTCGAGCTCCCGCTCGAGCCACAGCCCGCCCATCGGCCAGGTCGACCAGGAGGGCTCGCCGCGCACCGGCTCCGTGTACCCCCACGGATCGGAGTTGTGGTGGGCGACCCAGCCGTCGGCCCCGTAGAGGCGCCGGGCGGTGTCGCGGCCGGTGCGGCGCAGCAGCGCGACGTAGTCCTCGAGGGCCGCGGCGGCCGCGGGCACGTGGGCGACGCCCGCCGCCCAGTGGTTCATCTCCAGATTGATGTTCAGCGTGTAGTTCGAGGACCACGGCGCCTCGAGCCGGTCGTTCCACAGGCCCTGCAGGGTCGCGGGCGGCAGCCCCGGACGCGAGGAGGAGGCCAGCAGGTAGCGGCCGTACGCGAAGGCGGTGGACAGCAGCTGCGCCGGCGCGGACCCGGTCAGCTCCAGGGCGACGTCGTGGGCGCCCGGCAGCGGATGCGCGCGGTGACGACGGTGCAGCTCCTCCGCCCCGCGGGCGAGGGCGGCCTCGGCCTGCGCGGCGGCCTCCGCGAGCGCCTGGTCGGGATCGCGGTCGGGTATCTCGCCCAGGCCCTGCCAGGTGGTGACGATCGCGCACACCAGCAGCAGCCGCCCGGCCTCGCGGCGCATCCGCACCACCACGGCGGCGCGGCCGGCGCCGGTGGGCTCCCAGGCCAGCGGCTCCGTGCGGCGGAACTGGCCGGCGGGGACGTCCGACGGGGCCCGCAGCAGCAGGGTCAGCCCGTCGGCGGCGGTGAGGCGGCGCTCCTCCACCAGCGGGGAGTCGAAGTCGAGGACCGCGTCCTCGCCCTCCGCCCAGGGGGCCGTGTGGACGAGCACCTCGTCGGCGCGGCTGACGAAGGTGAGGTGCTCAGCGCCGGCGACCCGCACGACGTGCTCGCCATGGTGGAGGTCCAGGACCCGCTCGGGGACGGCCGGGCCCTCTCCGGCATCCGCGGCGGGACGCAGCACCAGGTCCCCGACGGGCAGGTAGGCCTGGGACCAGGCGGCGCCGAGCCGTTCGATCTCGGCCTGGGCCTCGGGCACCGAGCCGGCCTCGAACAGCCTGCGCGAGCGGGCGAGCGCCTCGGAGGCGTCGCGGCGCCCGGTCCGGTGCGGGTCGGCCGCGGCGGGGGAGCCGGACCAGAGCGTCGACTCGTTCAGGGAGAACCGGGCGCGGGCGGGGTCGCCCCAGACCATGGCGCCGAGCCGGCCGTTGCCGAGCGGCAGGGCCTCGAGCCAGCGGCCGGCCGCACCGTCGCGGTGCAGGAGGGAAGAGGTCACGAGAGAGGGCCTTTCGTCGGCGGCGGGAGACGAGCGGGGCGTCCTCGCTCCGCTGCGCCGTCCTCGAGCACACCGTCCGAGGACGGTGTGTCACGTTACTAGTGCCGGATGCCCGCCGCGGGCAATCGCTTGCCCGTGGTTGCCGCGAGGAGGGGAGTGCTTGCCCGCTACGGGCCGGTATGCTTGACTACAGCGGAGGAAAGCGGTTGCCGCCCGCAGGGACGCGGGACGGGATCGCCCGGACACAGGAGCAGCCACATGGCCACACGCAGGATCGGGATCATCGTCAACGGCGCCACCGGACGGATGGGGTATCGCCAGCACCTGGTGCGCTCGCTGCTGGCCATCCAGGAGCAGGGCGGCGTCGAGCTCGCCGACGGGGACCGCCTGCTGCCCGAGCTGCTGCTGGTGGGCCGCAACGAGGAGAAGCTGGCCGCGGTCGCCGCGCGCCACGGCCTGACGGACTGGACCACCGATGTCGACGAGGCGCTCGCGAGCGAGGACCACGAGATCTACTTCGACGCGCTGGTGACGAACCTGCGGGTCGCGAACCTCAAGAAGGCCATCGCGGCCGGCAAGGCCATCTACACCGAGAAGCCCACCGCGGAGAGCTTCGAGGACGCCCTGGAGCTGGCGCGGCTCGCGAAGGCGGCCGGCACCGTCAACGGCGTCGTCCACGACAAGCTCTACCTGCCCGGCCTGCTCAAGCTGCGCCGCCTGGTCGACTCCGGCTTCTTCGGCGAGGTCCTCTCCGTGCGCGGCGAGTTCGGCTACTGGGTCTACGAGGGCGACTGGCAGAGCGCCCAGCGTCCCTCCTGGAACTACCGCGCCGAGGACGGCGGCGGCATCGTCGCGGACATGTTCCCGCACTGGAACTACGTGATCGAGGAGCTCTTCGGGCGGATCGTCGACGTCTACGCCCAGACCGCCACCCACATCCCCGAGCGCTGGGAGGAGAACGGCCAGGCGTACACCGCCACCGCCGACGACGCCGCCTACGGCGTCTTCCGCCTCGAGGGCGGCGCCGTGGTGCAGATGAACTCGAGCTGGGACGTGCGCGTGCGCCGCGACGAGCTGGTGGAGTTCCAGGTCGATGGCACGCTCGGCTCCGCCGTCGTGGGTCTGCACGGCGCCTGGATCCAGCCGCGCGAGGCGACCCCGAAGCCGGTGTGGAACCCCGACGTCAAGGACGGCCACGACTACTACGCCGACTGGATCGAGGTGCCCGACAACGCCGGCCCCGACGGCTTCGACAACGGCTTCAAGGTGCAGTGGGAGGACTTCCTGCGCCACTACGTCGAGGGCCGCCCCTACCCCTACGACTTCCTCTCCGGGGCCCGCGGTGTGCGCCTGGCGGAGGCCGGTCTGGCCAGCTCCGAGGAGGGCCGCCGCATCGCCCTCGACCCGCTGACGGAGGTGTGAGCGCCTTGGAGAGCCTGCAGCTGACCCTGCTGGATGCGGACGGCTCCCTGCGCCGCATCCCGCTGCAGGAAGCCACCGGCTTCGCGCCGCCGACGGGGCCGCTGCGCTCGCGCACCGTGTACGCCGCGGTGCACGTGGTGCCCACGGTCCACGGCGACAACACCCCCGGCGCGCCGGCGGACATCGACTGGGAGGCGACCCTCGCCTTCCGCCGGGCCATGTGGTCGCGCGGCCTCGGCGTCGCCGACGCGATGGACACCGCCCAGCGCAACATGGGCCTGGATCCGGTGGCGACCCGCGAGCTGATCGCCCGCACCGCGGACGCCGCCCGCGCAGCGCTCGCCGACCCGCAGTACGCCGCCCTGTTCCCCGCGGACGCCCAGGTGCGCGACCTCGTCGTCGCCGGGGTCTCCACCGATCAGCGCAGCGAGCACGAGCTGAGCCTCGAGGAGATCGTCGAGGCGTACCGTGAGCAGCTCGCCGCCACCGAGGCCACCGGCGCCGGCGCGGTGCTGATGGCCAGCCGCCACCTCGCCCGGGTCGCGGCCTCCGCCGCCGACTACGAGCAGGTCTACCGCCGCGTGCTGGAGACCGCGCAGCAGCCGGTGGTGCTGCACTGGCTGGGCACCGCCTTCGACCCCCAGCTGGAGGGCTACTTCGGCTCCACGGACACCGCGGTCGCCGCCGAGACCCTGCTGCGGATCATCGAGGCGGACCCCGCCAAGATCCGCGGCGTGAAGATGAGCCTGCTGGACGCCGCGGCGGAGGTCGCCGTCCGCGAGCGCCTCCCCGAGGGCGTCCAGATGCTCACCGGCGACGACTTCCACTTCTCCCATCTCATCGTCGGCGACGGCACCCGCGCGGCGGCCGACGGGACCCTGGGGGCCGGGGAGTTCTCCCATGCGCTGCTGGGCGCCTTCTCGGTCACCGCCCCGGCGGCGTCGGCCGCGGTGCAGGCGCTCGACGCCGGGGACGTCGCCGAGGCGCGGCGCATCCTCGACGCCGCCGAGCAGCTGGCGGTCCACGTGTTCTCCGCGCCGACCTTCCACTACAAGACCGGCGTCGCGTTCCTGGCCTGGCTCAACGGCCACCAGCCGGCCTTCACCATGATCGCCGGCCTGCACTCCGCGCGCAGCCTCCCCCACCTCTCCCGCATCATCGAGCTGGCGGCCACCACCGGCAACCTCGAGGACCCCCAGCTCGCCGCCGAGCGCTGGCACGCGATGCTGCGCCTGGCCGGCTACGACGTCCCGAACGGAGCGAGCGCATGAACACCCCTGTCCCCGAGACCGAGGGCACCCCGCGGCTGTCGATCAACCGCTGGTCCTGCCGCACCACCGGGATCCAGGAGTTCCTCGAGGCGACCGCCGCCGCCGGCATCGAGGCGGTGGGCCTGTGGCGCCAGGACGTCGAGGAGATCGGCCGCGACGCCCTGCGCCGCCGCACCGACGACGCCGGACTGCGGGTCAGCAGCCTGTGCCGCGGCGGCTTCCTCACCGCGGCGCCGGCGGCCGAGCGCACCGCGGCACTCGACGAGAACCGGCGGGCGATCGACGAGGCCGTCGCGCTCGGCGCGCCCACCCTGGTGATGGTCGTCGGCGGCCTCAGCCGGGAGGACAAGGACGTCGTCGCCGCCCGCGGACGGGTCACCGAGGGCATTGCGGCGCTTGCCCCCTACGCGGAGTCCGCCGGCATCACCCTCTCCCTCGAGCCGATGCACCCGATGTTCGCCGCCGACCGCTCGGTGCTCTCGACCACCCACCAGGCGCTCGACATCGCCGAGCAGGTCGGCAGCCCCGCCGTCGGCGTCGTCGTGGACACCTACCACGTGTGGTGGGACCCCCAGCTCGCCGGCGCGATCCGGCGCGCGGCCGAGGCGGACCGGCTGCTGGCCTACCAGGTCTGCGACTGGAACCTGCCGCTCGCGGCCGAGCCGCTGTTCTCCCGCGGCTACATGGGGGACGGCTTCGTCGACTTCCCCGCGATCACCACGCTGATCAGGGACGCCGGCTACCGCGGCGACATCGAGGTGGAGATCTTCAACGAGGACGTCTGGGCCACGCCGGTGGCCGAGTCGATCCGGATCATCGCCGAGCGCTTCGAGCAGCTGGTGCTGCCCCACGCCTGACCGCTCAGGCGGTCTCCCGCCGCACCACCGCGGACGGGGCCACGGACCAGTCGCCGAGCTCGAGGCCGAGCGCCGAGCGGGCCGCCCGACGGCCGAAGGTCTCCGCCTCGATCCGCACGGTGGTCAGCGCCGGGCGCCACAGGGCGGCGTGACGCCCCTCGTCGAAGCCGATCACGGCGAGGTCCGCCGGGGCGCTCAGGCCGAGGTCGCTGAGGGCGGCGAGCACCCGCAGCGCGGTCTCGTCGTCGAAGCCTGCCACGGCGGAGACCTGGGGCGCCGCGGACTGGAGCGCCGAGAGCACGCCGGCCGCGCGGCGCGCATCGGCCGGGACGACGATCTCCCTCGGGGCCGGCAGGCCGAGGCGCTCGGCCGCGGCGAGGGCGTACCGGTGACGAGCGGTGCGGACCCGGTCCGGCTGCACCCGCTCGGGCAGCGCCAGTGCGAGGTGCCGGTGGCCGCGGTCGACGAGGTGCTCGAGCTGGGTGCGGGAGTGCGCCGCCAGGCCGTCGACCCAGCCGCCGTCGGCCGCCTCCTCCTGGGCATAGGCGCCGACCAGGTCGAGCACCGCGTGCGGGCGCAGACCGGCCAGGGCCCGGTCCAGGTCCTCGTCCGGACCTGCCGGCGCCCCCTCAACCGCATGGACCACGAGGGCGTGGTCGAGCGACGCCAGTTCCTCCCGCATCCCTCGTACGAAGCCGTGCAGGCTGCTGCCGCCGTCGGTGCGATCCACCCGCAGGACGACCACGCGGCTGGAGCCTTCGCGCAGTGCGCGCGCCAGGCCGTGGGGGGCGTATCCGAGCCGATCGGCGACCGCCTCGACCCGCTGTCGGGTGGCCGCCGAGATGGTCTGCCCCGCCGTCCGGTTCAGCACGAAGCTGACCGTGGCCGGCGAGACCCCGCTGGCCGCGGCCACGTCCTTGAGCGTCACGCGACGATCGGTCATCGGCCCTCCCTCCGGCACCTCGCAGGGTACTCTGGGACACGCGGCCACTAATTCGATTTAGTGACCTCCATCAGCGTCTCAACGAGGAGAGTCATCATGCGTTCCGTTCATGTCACCGGCGTCGACACCGTCGACTGGGTCGAGGTCGCGACCCCCACCTGCGGACCGACCGACGTCCTGCTGGCCATGAAGGCCTGCGGCATCTGCGGGTCCGATGCGATGTACGCCCGGTACGGCGGCATCCCACCCCGCCAGGGAGCGACCCCGCTCGGCCACGAGCCCGCCGCGGAGGTCGTCGAGGTGGGCGCCGAGGTCGAGGGCATCATGGTCGGCGACCACGTCGTCATCGACACCATGGCCTTCACCGACGGACTGCTCGGCTCCGGGGGTGCCCAGGGCGCGCTCTCCGAGCTCGTCCTGGTCCAGGATGCCGAGCTCGGGCGTCAGCTCAAGGTGATCCCTGCGCACGTCCCCTGGGAGGTCGCCGCGCTGAACGAGCCGATGGCCGTCGCCTATCACGGGGTCAACCGCACCAACCCGCAGGAGGGGGACAAGGTCGTCGTCTTCGGGGCCGGCCCGATCGGCCTCGGGGCCGTGCTCGGCTATCGGCGTCGCGGTGCCTCCCACATCGTCGTCGTGGACCTGCAGCCCGGTCGGCTCGAGACGGCCCTGGCGGTCGGCGCGGACGCCGTCATCGACTCCTCGCAGGAGGACGTCGCCGCCCGGCTGGTCGAGCTGCACGGCGACGCGTCCAGCCCCCTGGTGAGCGGCATGCGCCCCGGGACGGACATCTACCTCGATGCCGCCGGCGCCGCGGTGGTGCCGCAGTCGGTGACGCAGATGGCCAAGCACGGAGCGACCCTGGGGATCGTCGCGGTCCACCACCAGCCGGTCGAGCTGGACTTCGGCGCCATCCTCACCACCGAGCTGAACCTGGTGTGGTCGATGGGCTATCCGACCGAGATCTTCGAGGTCACCGAGGACCTCGTCGAGAACTGGGAGAAGTACGCGCTGATCGTCAGCGACACCGTGCCCTTCGACCGGGCCCTCGACGCCCTCGAGCTCGCCCGCACCCCGGGGGCCGCGGACAAGGTCGTGGTCACCTTCGAGTGATCCGGTGCCCGGCGCGCGCGTCGGCGCCGGGCTCGTCCCACACCTTCGCCACCAGGAACGGCGGCAGGCTGAGGCCGATGGCGATGGTCAGCGGCGCGAGCAGCCACAGCGGCGAGACCGCGACGATGACCGCCGGGACCGCGAGTGCGCGCAGCGGCCGGGTGAGCACGAGCATCAGCGCTGCCCGGGCCACGGTGCCCCGCGCGGCGGTGGGCTCCGCTCTCGCACCGACCACCACATAGGCGCTGAGGAAGGCCACGGCCAGCCAGGTCGGCGGCAGGGCCATGCCCACCAGCAGCACCCGGGTGCCGCCGGCGGCGAGGTCGGTGAGGATCAGGGCGTTGCCCACGCCGACGGCCAGCATCGCCCACAGCGCCAGCGACGCCGCCCAGTCCCGGCGCAGCAGGCGGGCGCCGTGGCGCAGCGTCTCGCGGAAGGCGCGGTCGGCGTGGAGGTGCAGGTCCACGGTGGTGCGGGTGGCGGCGATCAGGGCGGGCACCGTCCCCACCACGGTCAGAGCCAGCAGCAGCGCCGCCCAGTTGGCGGCGAAGAACGCCGCCGGGATGCTCAGCGCCCGCACCAGCCGGCTGGGGTACTGGGCGCCGATGTCGGGGCGGACAGGCCGCTCGGCCCCGGCATCGGATGCCGGGGCCGGACGGGTCATGGCCGCCTCACTTGATGCCGGAGCTGACGAAGCCATTGACGAAGTACTTCTGGAAGATGGCGAACAGGATGATCATGGGCACGGCGGCGATCGTGGTGCCGGCCATGAGCAGGTGGAAGTCGGTCCCGGCCTCCTGCCGGAACACGGACAGTCCCAGCTGGATCACGCGCAGCCGCTCCGAGGTGGTCACCAGCAGCGGCCACAGGAAGTTGTTCCATCCCTGCTCGAAGGAGAGCAGGGCCACGGTCAGCAGACCCGGCTTGATCAGCGGGGTGATGATCCGCGCCCAGATCCCCAGCTCGCCCACGCCGTCGATGCGGGCGGCCTCGATGAGCTCGGTGGGGGCGGCGACGTAGAACTGGCGGAACAGGAAGATGTTGAAGGCGCTGATCGCGCCCGGCACCACCAGTCCCCACCAGGTGTCGATCCAGCCGCTGCCGCCCTGACCGAGGATGTCGTTCCCACCGAACAGGGGCATGAAGCGCACGATGAGGAACTGCGGGATGACCGTCGCGTAGAACGGGATCATCATCGAGGCCAGGAAGGCGCCGAAGATCCACGGGGCGAGGGGGAACCGCAGCTTCGCGATGGCGTAGCCGCAGGCGGAGCCGAAGATCAGCGTCGCGATGGTCTGCAACGCCGCGAGCAGGAAGCTGTTGCGGGCGTAGATCGCGAACGGCGCCGCGTTGAAGGCCTCGAGGTAGTTGCCCCAGGCCCAGGTCTCCGGGATCAGGCTCATGCTGGGGTCGGCGAGCTCCTGCGGGGTCCGCACCGAGGTGAGGAACATCCAGATGAACGGCGCTGCCATCAGCAGCGAGACGAGCGTGAGCAGCACGTACAGCACGATCACGCTGGTGCGCCGCTGCCGGCTGCGGCTCGGGGCGCGCAGGCGGCGGCTGCGGCGGTCGCCGAGCACGCTGTGCTCCGGATCCTCCGCGGCCTTCTGCTGCAGAGCGTTGAGATCAGTCATTGTCCGTCCCTCCCACGAGCTTGCGCGAGATGATCGTCAGCACCACCAGCATCAGCAGCAGGATGACCGACTGCGCGGTGGCGAGCCCCATCCGGAACTGCTGGAAGGCGGTCTGGTAGATCTCGTAGGTGATCACCGTGGTGGAGTTCGCGGGGCCGCCGGCGGTGAGGTTGTAGATCAGGTCGAAGGTCTGGAAGTTCCCGATCACCGAGGTGACCAGCACGAAGAACGTGGCCGGTCGCAGCATCGGCACGGTGATGTGCCGGAACTTCGAGACCATCCCGGCGCCGTCGATGTCCGCGGCCTCGTAGAGGTCCTTCGAGATGCCCTGGAGCGAGGCCAGGTAGATGAGCATCTTCAGGCCGATGCCCTGCCATATGGTCACGATCAGGACGGACATCAGCGAGGTGTTCGTGCTGGTCAGCCAGGCGACGTTCTCGATCCCGAACAGGGACAGGGCCATGTTGGCCAGGCCGTTGTCGGTGGGGGCGTAGATCCACAGCCAGATCATCGCCACCGCGACCGTCGCGGTGACGTGGGGCAGGAAGACGAGGGTGCGGAAGATGCCCTCGCCCTTGAGTCCCTGGTTCAGCATGATCGCCAGGATCAGCGCGATCAGCATCGAGATCGGGATGCCGGCCACGGCCAGGATCAGGTTGTGCGAGATCGCCTTCCAGAAGATGTCGTCCCGGAAGATCTCCAGGTAGTTCTGGATCCCGATGAACTCGGGCCGACGGATCATGTCGTAGGAGGTGAAGGAGAGCGCGATCGCCGCGATCACCGGGATGCCGGTCCACAGGGCGATGTGGAAGGTGGCCGGGAGGGCGAGGAGCAGGCCCCAGCGCTTCTCGGCGCGGCGGGGGCTGGTGCGTCGGCGGGCGGACCCCCGCCCGCTGCTGGTGGCAGCGGACGGGGACGGAGCCGTCTGGGCTGTGGTCATGAGGAAGCCTCCGAGGTCGGGACGCGGGGGTGCGTCTCCGGGCGGGCGGTCACAGTCGCGAGATGGCGTCGTCCGCCGTCTGCTTGAGCCGCGCGATGGTCTCCGCGGGGGTCTGGCTGCCGGTCACGGCGGCTTCGATCTCGGGGTTGAGGGCGCCGCGCAGCTCCATCCAGGCCGGGCTGCCGCCCTCGGTGCCGCCCGCGTAGTCGAGGTTCTCGCTGACGAAGGAGATGAAGCGGTTCTCCGCGAGCACCGGGTCCTCGGGGAGGGTGTTCACCGCCGGGACGCGGCCGCCGTGCACCGCGGCGACGGCGAGGTTCTCGGGCGTGTAGAGGTGCTTGACGAAGCGCTCGGCGAGCTCGGGATCCCGGGCACGCTCGCCGATGCTGACCAGGGTGCCGCCCAGGAACAGGACGGGGTCGTTGCCCTCCGCACCCGGGAGCAGGTCGATGGACATCGCCTCCTCGGTGACCATGTCCCCGGTCTGCTCGTAGAGGTCCGGCCAGATCCCGCTGCCGGCGAGCTCGAAGATAACCTTGCCCTGCTGCCACGGACGCGGCTGGCCCTCGGCGGCGCGCAGGTCGAAGTTGGTCGATCCGTCGTCGATCAGGGCGATCATGTAGTCCAGCGCCGCCTCGCCGCTGCCGTCGTCGAAGGCGACCGCCGAGCCGTCCTCGGTGAACAGGGACCCGCCGAAGCACGAGACCAGATGCACCCAGGTCTGGCGGATGTTGTTGGAGTACAGGTCCAGCGGGGATTCGACGCCGCCGCCCTGGGCCTCCTTGAGCATCTCGCGGAACTCCTCGAGGGTGGCGGGCACCTCGGTGATCCCGCGCTCCTCCATGAGGGTCCGGTTGCCGATGATCATGCGACCGTCCATCTGGTACGGCAGCGCGTGCAGCGCGCCGTCGTACCGGCACATGTCCAGCAGCTTCTCGTGGATGTCGAGTCCCTCGAGGATGCTGTCGTCCAGCGCCGCGAAGACGCCCTTGTGGGCGAACGGCGGGATCCAGCCGACGCCGGACATGAAGATGTCGGTGGCCATGCCGCCAGCGATCGAGGTGGTCAGCTTCTCGTTCAGGCGGTCCCAGGGGGTGTAGTCGACCGTGAGGGAGAGGTCGCCCTCGAAGGAGCCGGCAATGGTCTCCTCGAGGGTCTTCTTGCCCTCGGAGTCCTCGAAGATCGGGGTCAGGACCGACAGCTCGCCGCCGGCGTCACCGCCGGCGTCGCTGCCCCCGCCGCCTCCGCCGTCCGAGCCGCAGGCGGCCGCGCCGCCGAGCACTGCGGCGGCGCCGCCGGCTGCGAAGAGAGTCCGTCGTGAAAGCGTCATGGTCTTTCCTTCCTCAGGGGCCGCCCGCCGTCGGGGGCCGTCTTCCAGGTGTCGGGGAGAGCGTGGAATGCGCTTGACCGCCTCGTGGCCGACGGGCATCGTCGGACAGGAGCGGAGGCGCGCGGTGCGGGCCGGGGCCCCGCAGGCGCTCCTGCGGGGATTCCCCTCTCGCGTCGCTGCCGGGAGGGGAGGGTCTTCGGTCCTCGACGTCCGGTCGAGTGGCTCATTGGTACTCCGGTTGCCGGGGGAGGGCGATCGGTTGCCACGGTTTGCCCCGCCGTGACCGTTCTGTGACGCTCATTACCCTTCGGTAGCGTTTGCGCAGCTGACGCGGTCGCGGGCGGCGGGATCGTCGCGAGCGGGATGGTCGAGGCCGGCGGTCCCATCGGCCCATCCGGGCGGCAGGTGGCAACTGCTCATCGACCGGCTGCGGATCACGGCGGCTCCGGACGGACTCCGCAGGCGGCATCCAGCGCTGTCATTCCGCACCGCTCACGGGGCGCGGTGCTCAGAAGATCCGTTCGAAGATCACGTAGGTGCCGTCGCCCGGGTCTAGGCAGATGGCCAGGTGATCGTTGCCCTCCGGGGTGACCGCCCCCGGAGCCTCCGGGGAGCGGCACCGCAGGTCCTCCAGCTCCGCGTCCGTCCAGGGCGCAGCGGCCGACTCGACGATGTCCCGCACGATGATGGGCTCGACGTCGGAGACGCTCGAGGTGTAGTCGGTGGGATCCCAGTGACCAGCTGCGCTCGAGGCGTCCAGAGACAGGACGTACACCGCGTCGCGCTCACCATGGGGCCCATGCTCCGAGCTGTGGTGCTCCTCGAGCACCGCGGAGGCGGGGAGCTCGAGATCCCAGGTGTCGGCCATGATCCGGAGATCACCGGAGGGCTCGGCGATCACGGCCGGCGCCTCACAGGCGGTCAGGGCGCAGGTCCCGAGGACGAGGCAGGCGACGGTCGCTGCTGCGCGGCGCGACGCCGAGGCCCCAGTGGGGGACCGCTGCGCCCGCCCGATCCGCAGGGCGCTCATGAGAACTTCGGCCAGGTCGACGGATTCGCGGTGATCCACTGCGTGGCGATCCGGCCCTCGGGATCGACGGCCACGTGGACCACGCCGGAGGGCTGGACCACATAGGCCGTCGTGGTCGCCGCGTGGGGGCCCGCCGGGACCGTGAACTGGGCGGTCAGAGCGGTGACGGAGAACTCGAAGAATCCGTCGTAGGCCAGATGCTCCGTGAGGATCCCCGGCGAGAGGACCCTCCAGGTGCCGTCCGACGTGACGCCCGCCGGAGCGGCGAAGGGGCATCCCTCCGGCTGCGGGGAAGCGCTCTTCTCGCACTTCTCGAGCACGGCGCTCAGCTGCCGGCGGATCTCCGTCCTCCCGGCCGCGGTGACCTCGAAGGTGACCTCGACCGGCGGGCTGACCCATCCCTCGAGCACCGGGGGCAGCGTGGCCCTCACCCTGCGAGCGGTCACGGCATCGCTCCTCGCCTGCGCTCGCAGCTCGTAGCTCCCCGGCAGGACGCGGAGGGCGATGGAGCCGGTGCCGAAGGCCCCGAGCGGGCGGGCCCCCTCGGGGATCGGCAGGACCTGGCCGTTCACCTGCATCTCCTCACTGCCCACGGGGATCTCGAGGCTGAGGATGGGCAGCGTGACGGGCAGGAGCTCCCAGCTCGAGCGCGACAGCAGGCCCCCGCTGCGCCGGTGCAGCTCGAGGGAGGTCTCGAGGGAGTCGGCTGCGGTGCTCAGGGTGGCCACGATGCGGGCATGGTCGCCGTCGATCTCGATCGCGCCGATCGAGAAGCGCTCCACCCGGTCGTCCGCGGCCCGCACCACCTCATCGGTCAGCGCGATGTCCAGTGCCCCGTCGGCGGCATCGAGGTGCTCGCGAACGGTGGCGGTGTCGCCGTCGACCACGGCCTGCAGGAAGTCCTCGCCGACGTCGCGCGGGGACCGGCCGCCGACCAGCAGCGGCGGGACCAGCAGCACCAGCGCCAGGATCGCGACGACGGCGCCGGCGAGCATGAGGGGCCGGGGCCGGGGCCGGGTCGCCTCGAGCGGGGCTCGCGCAGGGCGGGATCCCCGGCTGTCCGGCGCCGGGAGGTCGGCGTCGGTCCAGCCCGTGGGGATGGTGCGGCCGAGCTCGGCCGACTGACGACTGCGCCTCATCGTGCCCCCGATCCGCAGCATCGCGTGAGGGAAGAATATCTCGCACCGCACGACGCCGACCGTCTGCCCGGCCCGATCCGGTCCTCCCCGGACGCGCCGACCCACGGAGCCGACCGGGCGGCAGGCACCGAAACCGGGAGGCGTGCCTAGACTCATCCGGTCGGCCACCCGGCCGCAGGCAGGCCCGGCCCCGCACCCGACGGGCCACGGGCGATGCCGGGACGCGTGAGGGGATGATCGTGGCGCAGCATGCGGAACTGGAGTGGCGCCTGCGGTGGGCCGCCGTGCGGTACCGCTTCGCCGAGAGCCTCTTCCTGCTGCCGTCGCTGGTGATGCTGGGCGGGATCCTGCTGGCGATCGGGGCCACGGCCGTCGACGACCGCATCGGTCATGACGCGAGTGTGCCGCTGACGCTGGCGATGAGCAGCAACGCGGCCACCTGGCTGCTGTCCACCGTGGCGGGGGCGATGATCACCACCGTCGGGGTGGTCTTCTCGCTCACCGTGGTGAGCCTGCAGCTGGCGAGCTCCCAGTTCTCCCCGCGGGTCATGCGCTCGTTCATCAGGGACCGCCTCAGCCAGGGCGTCATCGGACTGCTGGTGGGGACGTTCTTCTACTGCGTGCTGGTCCTGCCCAACCTCAGCGGCGAGGCGACCGACCCCGCCCCGCGGGTGTCGCTGACGATCGCCGTCGTGCTGACCCTGGTGACCGTGATCGGGATCATCGTGCATCTGGACCATCTCGCCCACGGGCTGCAGGTCGGCAACGTCGTGCGGGGGATCGCGGAGGAGGGCCAGGCCGTCATCCGGACCCTCGACCGCACACCGGAGGCCCTGCGCGCGGTGGCCGTGGAGGACTACCCCGCCGCCCCGGAGGCGTCCGCCGTGCCCTCCGTGAGGAGCGGGTGGGTGAGCCAGGTGGACGTGACGCGACTCTTCGAAGCGATGCCGGAGCAGACGACGGTGCGCATGGAGACCCGGGTGGGCGCCTACATCCACGCCGGGGAGCCGCTGTTCCTGGTCTGGCCGTCACCACCCCCGCGCAGCATCCACCACCTCGCCGGGGCGATCGAGGTCTCCAACATGCGCACCATGCAGCAGGATGCCGACTTCGCCCTCCGGCAGCTCGTCGACATCGGGCTGCGTGCGCTCAGCCCGGCGGTCAACGACCCCACCACCGCCGTCGAGGTGGTCCTGCGGCTGGGCAGCCTGCTGCGCACCATGCTCGTCGCCCCGCTCGCCGCACCGGCACTGGAGGACGGAGCGGGCCGGGTCCTCGTCCAGCCGTGGGCCCTGGAGCACGACGAGTACGTCGCCCACGCCTTCGACCAGATCCGGCAGAGCTGTCAGGACCAGCCGGAGGTCGTCGCCGCCACGCTGCGCGTGCTGCGCATGCTGGTCGCCCATGTCGAGGCCGAGGGGCACCCGGAGCGGGCGGAACCGCTCCGGCGCCAGATGCGGCTGCTCCTGGAGGCGCTGCCCGACCAGCCCGGCCTCCATCCCGAGGATCTACGGCGATTGCAGGCGCTCCGGGCGGAGCAGACGGACCCCGCCGACCACAGCCACCATCGCAGCCGGTAGGTCGTCGCGCCGCGCTCGAGGGTGATCACACCGCCGCGGGCGCGTCCCGCAGCGCCGCGGACGCGAGGCGGGCCTCGGCCAGGACGGCCTTCAGGGCGCCCGTCGGGAACGGGCCGACGGTGACCTCCTCGCCGTCGCTGGTGCAGGTGATCCAGGTGCCCGCGCCGTCCGAGCTGATCGTGAGCGCGTCGCCATCGGGGTCGGTGAGCTCGGCGACGTTCATGAGGCGGGTCTCCAGTGGGTAGATCATGCGGTCTCCTGCTGCGGGGGGCAGGCAGGCGGGAGCAGAACGCGAGGGCGTCGCCGTGAGGCGGCGGAAGGAGGGGCTGGGAACCGATCCGGCAGGCGTGCCGGGCGGGACACTGCTCCCCCGTAGCGCCATTCCACTACCGCTCCCTCAAGTCATCCGGTGGGGACGAAGGAGTATCAGCGCAAGGTTTCGCGCAGATGCACGACACCCGTCTTGAGGTTCTTCCCAGCGTGCCCGAAGGGCGCTAGTTTCGGGATGAGGCCGTGGTCGCCGAGACCAGGGGCCTCGGGGCGCATGACTCCCCGCCACCGGCCGCCGATCACCCTCGAGGACGACGATGACCGAGCAGAACGACCACGACCGCAGCGACAGCTCCCCGCTCGCGCGAGGGGTCGCCGTCGGACTGGCGCTGGGGCCCGCGCTCGGCGTCGTGATCGGACTGGTCCTGTTCGACGACCTGGCGCTCGGCATCGCCGTCGGCATGGCACTGGGTGTCGCCCTCGGCGCGGCGCTGGGCTCGTATCGGGCACGCGGCGACGCTGCGGACCCGTCCGGCGGACCGTCCGTCGACGACCGCTAGGACGACGGTCCGGGGCGCTGATCGAGGATCATCGCGACGAGCACGTCGCGGGACTCGTCGGCGATCCTCGCCAGGCGGTCCGGTCGCCGGGCCAGGGCCCAGCGGACGAGGTCGAGGGCGTGGACGGCGGTGAGCTCGCGGAGGACGGGTTCGGCCTCGGCGCGGGTGAGCCCCGCGCCGTCCAGTGCATGGTCCCAGGCGGCGGCGCTGACGGGCGACTGCCGGTCCTCCATCCGATGCCAGCGGAAGACGCGCGCGAGATCGCCCCACATCACCGGTCCGGTCGTGGCCGCACCCCAGTCGATGACGGTGTACACGTCCCCATGACGCAGAAGGTTGCGATGCGCCGTATCGCCGTGGACCAGGCCCTGGGGCAGCGTCCGCGCCGCCAGCGATGCCACGAGCTCCCGCAGCTCGCTCTGTCGCGAACGCGGGTAGATGCCGAGGGGGAGCAGGGGGTCGTCGGGTCCGAGCGCATCGAGGTTGTAGGCGAGGTGCTGCTCCCAGGCGCGATCCAGGTCGCGGCCGAACCGTGTGAACGCGGCATCGGGGGCGTCATGGGTCGAGATGCCGCGCAGTGCGCCGGTGAACTCCCCGAGGGCCGTCCAGCCGCGGAGGTCGTCCGCGGCGGCAGGGACTCCGGACACGTACGAGACCAACAGGTACGACAGTCCCTCCAGCCACCCCCGTTCGATGAGCCGGGACGTCC
This sequence comes from Brachybacterium sp. UNK5269, assembly GCF_049266655.1. GTDB lineage: Bacteria > Actinomycetota > Actinomycetes > Actinomycetales > Dermabacteraceae > Brachybacterium. The sequence goes on along the minus strand of NZ_CP184883.1, from coordinate 3,338,316 downwards.
GCAGGCCGGCGCGAGCCGCGGCGCGCAGGCACCATGCCTCGACGTCGAACGGATCCTCGGAGCGTCCGGGGTCCCGCGCGAACCTCACGACGATGTCGTCGTGGGCGCTCCGCACCCGCACGACGTGGTTCTCGTTCCCGCCGGGCAGGGCCTCTGCGTGGTCGGCGCCGATGCCCAGGGAGCGGGCGATCTGCACCGCTCGGGCGATCTCATCCATGGTCGGGGACCAGGTCACGGCGAGCGGGTCTTCGCGTCGTCACGGCCTCTCAGTCGCCGACGGCGGTGAGCGCGGTGGACTCGCGCAGCAGCACGTCGCCGCGCACATGCACCTCGCGCGGCTTCTCGGCGGCGGCAGCGGCGGCGTCCTCGTCCTCCGCGGCGTCCGGCAGCGCCCACTCGACGGCGAGCTTGGCCATGTCGTGCAGGGGCAGGGCGATGGTGGTGAGCGTCGGGTGCGCATCGGATCCGTCCGGCACCCCGCCGAAGCCCGCCACGGCCACCTGCTCGGGCACGGCGATACCGCGGCGGCGCAGCTCGCCGAGTGCGCCGAGGGCCATCACGTCGGCCGGGGCGAAGACGCACAGCGGCAGTCGGGCATCCGCCGTCGTCACCGCCAGGTGCTCCTGGACCCTCGCAGCGAGCTGATGGCCGCCGGCGCGGGTCAGCCCCGCCTCGACGTCGAGCTCGGGCTCGATGCCCGCTTCGGTGAGGGCCGCGATGAAGCCGCCGGTGCGGTCCGCGGCCGAGGGGATCCCCGCGATGCCCTGCACCACGGCGAAGCGGCGGTGCCCGGCGACGATCAGTGAGGTCGCGAGCTCATGGGCGGCCGCGGCGTTGTCGGGGACGATCGTGCGACCCACGCCCAGGGACTGCCCCAGCCCCACGACCGTCCCGCCGTTGGCCTCGAAGTTCTCCAGCAGGACGCCGATCGCGGTGTCGGACTCGGTGCCGTAGCGGTGGGATCCCACCAGGACCAGGGCGTCGACCTGCTGCGCGATCAGGGAGCGCAGCGCCCGCACCTCGGTGTCGATCGCACGGTCGGTCTGGGTGAGCAGCACCTGGGCGCGGGAGGCGAAGACCTGCTGCTGGACCTCGCGGGCGATCGTCGCGAAATAGGGATCGGCGATGTCGTGCACCACCAGCCCGATGAGGCCCGAGCGGGACCGCGCCAGCGCCTGCGCCTGCGCATTGGCGACGTAGCCGAGCTTCGCGGCGGAGGCCTGGACCTTCTCGGTCACGGCCTTCCCGGGCACCCGGGAGGAGCCGTTGAGCACGCGGGAGGCGGTGGCCAGGGAGACCCCGGCGTCCTGGGCGACGTCGCTGAGGCGCACGGCGGGCATATGGGCTCCTAGGTCCGGAGGGAGGCTGGGAAACGCTGTCCCGATGCGGTCAGCATAACGAGGTGATCGGCTCGGGGCGGCGGGAAGGGCAGGGTCAGGCGGTCAGGTCCCGCCGCGAGCCGTCGACGGGGTACCGCGGCGCCTCGCCGGCGTCGAGGCGGCGGATCTCTTCGAGCGCCGCCTCGCCCATCCGGTGCAGCTCGTTGCCCTGGGAGCCGGCGATGTGCGGGGTGATCGTGGCCAGCGGCGCGTCCCACAGCGGGTCGTCGTCGGCGAGGTCGTCGTGCACGTCGAGCACCGCGGCCAAGCGGCCGGAGACCACCTCGTCGCGCAGCGCAGCGAGGTCCACCAGCGCCGGGCGGGCGGTGTTGAGGAAGGTGGTGCCGTCGCGCATCAGGGCGAGCAGCTCGCGGGTGACCATGCCGCGGGTGGAGGGGACGTCCGGGGCGTGCAGGCTCACCACGTCGCTGCGGGCGTACAGCTCCTCGGGCTCGACCTTGCTCGCGCCCAGCTCAGCGATCTGCTCGGCCTCGGCGTAGGGATCGGTGACCAGCACCTCGAGGTCGAAGCGGCGCAGGTGCTCGGCGACCAGGGTGCCGATGCGGGAGGCCCCGATGAGGCCGACGACCGCCCCGTAGTTCCCGATCCCCGCGGCGGAGGCGGAGGCGGGGCGCGGCCGGCGCTCGCGCCGGTAGCGCTCCTCCTGCGCGAGGGACCGCTTGCCGGCCAGCAGGATCTGGGCGAGCGTGAACTCGGCGACGGGCACCGCGTTCGCCTCGGTCGCTGAGGTCACCAGCACGTCGCCCCGCTCCCAGACGGCATCGGTGGCGACGTGGCGCACGGTGCCGGCGGTGTGGACGATCGCCCGCAGGCGGGGGAGCCGGGCCAGGGCGGTCGCGTCGACGGGTCCGGAGCCCCAGCCCGTGATCAGCACCTCCACCTCCCGCGGCGCGGCGTCGGAGGCGTCGGCGAGATCGGGCACCGGGCGGGCGGTGTCCACGTCGGCCAGGTCGCGCAGGCGCTCCAGCTGCGCGGCGTCGAACATCCGGTGCTGCAGCCCGGCGGGCATGGCCAGCAGCGCTCTCATCGGGCGGACTCCTCGCCGGCGGTGATCAGGCTGCGCAGCGTGTCCGCCTCGCGGCGCAGCAGGTCGGGGTCGTCCTCGGGCACGAACTCCAGCAGGGCGTCGCGGTCATCGCCCTGCGCGGCGAGGATCATGAAGGCCTCGCGCCACAGCTCGGCGCGCTCGGACAGCGGGCGGCGACGGTTGGCCGGCCACCACGAGAAGACGTGGATGCTCGAGGCGTGGGGAAGGATCCGGCGCAGGGTCTGCAGCGCCTCCGGTGCGGGCATGTCCTGGTGCGGCTGCCAGTAGGAGCGCACGGTGGGACGGTCGATCTCCTCCAGCAGGCGCAGGGTCGAGCCGATCTCGTCGGTCAGGGTGCGGCCGTGGAACTCCAGGCCCACCTCGATGCCGGAAGCGGCCGCGCGGTCCGCGAACTCCCGGATCCGGCCGGCGATCCGCGCTCGGTCCGCCGCCGGGACCTCGGCCGAGCCCCTGCGGCCGGCCCAGACCCGGATCCGCGGCGCCGACAGCGCCCGGGCGGAGGCGAGCACGGCCTCACCCTCGGCGCGGACCTCCTGATCGGGACCCTCGAAGCGCAGGTAGGACCCATAGGAGGCGACGCTGAGCCCTGCCTGCACGGTGAGCTCGCGGGCCTGCCGGGCGGCGGACTCGTCCCCCGGGGGGACGTGCGCATCACCGGCCCACTCGATGCACTCGAGGCCGGCGGCCGCCGCATGGCCCACGACGCTCGGGACGTCGAGGCCGCGGAAGGTGACGGAGCAGAGTCCGGGACGGAGCATGGAGCGGGTCCTTCCGAGCAATGAATGGAAAGCGGTTCCCAACGCTCACGGTACCCCACCCGGGGCGAGCTCCCGGTCGCCGCGCCGACCCGCGCCGGGGACGGCAGCAGCCCGGGACCGAGGGGTTTCGGGTTGCTGCCGTGGGTGCGGCCGGCCGAGCGGTCCCGGCCGAGCGGTGCCGGCCGGTGGGCTCAGTCGCGGCCCAGCAGCGTACCCATCGGGACGAAGTCGGAGAACTCCGCGTCCAGTGAGGAGCCGCGGGGCGCGCGCTCCTGCCCGGGCTGGTCCTCGGCCTCGTCGGCCGCCGCGGCGGCCTCGCCGAGACCGGAGCGCAGCATGGTCGCCAGCTCTGCGGCGGCCCGGCGCACGCGCGCGGTCAGCGGCTGCTCGTCGGCCTGCCCCTCGGTGTCCGCGCCGAAGTCGGAGGAGGCGGCGAACACGGCCGTGGGCACCACCTCGGACCTGAGGTAGCCGAACAGCGGGCGGATCGCGTAGTCGATCGCCAGGGAGTGGCGCGCGGTGCCCGCGGTCGCCCCCAGCAGCACCGGCTTGCGCGCCCAGAGCTCCACGTCCAGCGCGTCGAAGAACATCTTGAACAGGCCCGAGGCGCCGACGTTGAAGATCGGGGTGACCGCGATGACGGCGTCGGCCGCCCGGATCTGCTCGACCACCATCGCCAGGCGCTCGCCGGGGAAGCGGGTCAGCAGCGCATCGGTGATGTCGTGGGCGTACTCCCGCAGCTCGATCGTGCGCACCTCGACCTCGACCTCGCTGCCGTCCCGGCCCAGCGCCGCCGCGGACTCGCGGGTGAGCTGGTCGGTGAGCATCCGGGTCGAGCTGGGGGTGGACAGGCCGGCCGAGAGGGCGAGAAGGCGGACGGTGGTGGTCATCGCAGCTGCTCCTGTCCCTGCTTGTCCTCGGCGCGCAGCCCGGTCCAGTTGTCGCCGGTCTCGAACCGGTAGGCGTCGTCGAAGGCGCCGTGCTCGGCCTCGGCCGCCGCCACCCGGGCGGCGTGGGTGGGGCCCTCGGGCACGTCGGCCGGCTTGCGGGCCGCGAGCTCCTTGCGCAGGACCGGGACCACCTCGGTGCCCAGCAGCTCGATCTGCTCCAGCACGGTCTTCGCCGGCAGCCCGGCGTGGTCCATGAGGAACATCTGGCGCTGGTAGTCGCCGACGTGGTCGGCCATGGTCAGGTAGCGCTCGATCACTTGCTGCGGGGAGCCGACGGTCAGCGGGGTGGCGCGGGTGAAGTCCTCCAGGGAGGGGCCGCCGCCGTAGACCGGTGCGCTGTCGAAGTAGGGGCGGAACTCGGTGATCGCGTCCTGGCTGTTCTTCCGCATGAACGCCTGGCCGCCGAGGCCCACGTAGGCTTGGTGGGCCCTGCCGTGGCCGTAGTGCTCGTAGCGCTCGCGGTAGAGCTGGACCATCTGCTGGGTGTGGCTCATGGGCCAGAAGATGTTGTTGTGCAGGAAGCCGTCGCCGTAGTAGGCGGCCTGCTCGGCGATCTGCGGGGAGCGGATCGAGCCGTGCCAGACGAAGGGGGCGACGCCGTCGAGCGGGCGCGGGGTGGAGGTGAACTGCTGCAGCGGGGTGCGGAAGCTGCCCTCCCAGTCCACGACGTCCTCGGTCCAGAGTCGGCGCAGCAGCTCGTAGTTCTCGACCGCGAGCTCGATGCCCTTGCGGATGTCCTGCCCGAACCAGGGGTAGACGGGTCCGGTGTTGCCGCGCCCCATCACCAGGTCCACGCGACCTCCGGTGAGGTGCTGCAGCATCGCGTAGTCCTCGGCGATCTTCACCGGGTCGTTGGTGGTGATCAGCGTGGTCGCGGTGGACAGGATGATCTGCTCGGTCTGGGCGCCGATGTAGGCCAGCGTGGTGGTGGGGGAGGAGGTCACGAACGGCGGGTTGTGGTGCTCGCCGATCGCGAAGACGTCCAGGCCCACCTGCTCGGCGAGCTTCGCCTGGTCGACCATGGACTTCAGGCGCTGGTTCTCGGTGGGCACCGCGCCGGTGGTGGGATCGCGGGTGATGTCGGCGATGGTGAAGATTCCGAACTGCATGGCGGGTGGCTCTCCTCGTACTCGGCTTGGGGCCCGGGCGGGGCGGCGGTGGTGCGTGCGGCCCGTTCGCGGGTGATGGTTCAATATTAAAGTATCGGCAGGGAGTTGGCAACCGGGTCGTGACGGCGGTCGCCTGAGCGCGGGCCGATCGGCGTCCGATCGGTGTCCGGTCGGCGTCCGGTCGGTGTCCGAGCGCCTCGCGCCCACCGTCCGGCCGGCACCGTCTTTCGGGCCCGCCGGGGCGATCGCGGGTGGCAGGATGGCGTGCCATGAGCCGAACGAGCATCGAGACCCTGCTGGACGCGACCCGCCTGAGCTCGCTGATGACCACCGACGGGGGCCGGATCCTCGCGAAGGTGTCGCGGCCCGATGCGGAGGGCACCGCTTACCGCAGCGCGCTCGTCGAGATCGACGGCGACCGCCTCCTGCCGCTCACCCGCGGCCAGGCCTCCGTCGGCGCCGTCGCCGCCGCCGAGGACGGCACCACCTTCTTCACCGCCAAGCGGGTGGGGGAGGACGGCGCGGAGGCCGAGCACGCGCAGCTGTGGGCGCTGCCCGCGCGCGGCGAGGCTCGTGAGCTGGCCTCCCGCCCCGGCGGCTTCGGCGATCTGCGGGTGGCCGGCACGCAGCTGATCGTCGAGCTCGAGGTGCACTCGCAGGCCGGCGACGAGGCCGAGCACGCGAAGCTCTCCCAGCAGCGCTCGAGCGCCAAGGTCACCGCCGCGCTCCACGCGGGCTTCCCCACCCGCTACTGGGACCACGACCTCGGTCCCTCCCGGCCCGTGCTCGCCGTTGCGACCCTGCCCGAGAACGTGGCGACCGCCGAGCCGACCGCCGCTGCCGAGCCCGCCGCGCCCGCCGGTGATGCCGGGACCAGCGGCGGCGCGGAGCAGGCGGCCGACGAGGGCCCGCGCCCGCAGGTGCTGCACTTCCGGCATCTGGAGATGCCGCCCGGCCGCCTGGTGGACTGGAGCGTGGACCGTCAGGGCACCCGCGCCCTGGTCGCGATGGCCGACTCCCGCGGCGAGCTGCTCGCCTCCCGGGACCTCCACCTGCTGGACCTGACCGGGCAGCAGCCGCCCCGGCTGCTGCGCGAGGCGACCGCCGAGGTCGAGCACGAGCCCGGCGCCTTCAGCCCCGACGGCACCCGCGCGCTGATCGGCCGGGAGCGGACCTGGACCCAGGAGCAGACCCTCGCCAGCTCCGTCGAGGTGCTCGACCCGGCCACCGGCACCTCGGCGCCGCTGTGGCCCGAGCTGGACCGCTGGGTCTCCCCGGTCTGGCTGGACGGCACCACCCTCGTGGCCGCGAGCGACGACCACGGGCGCGGTGCCGTGTGGATCGGCGGGATCGACGAGCCCGCCCCGCGGCTGCTGGCGGGAGGGCCCACTCAGGAGCTCGCCTTCGCCGACGTCTCCGTCGCGGGCGGCGCCGTGATCGCCTCGGCCTCCGGCATCGCCGTGGCCCCGCATCCGGTGCGCATCGACCCGGCCGACGGCACCGTCCGGCCGCTCGCGAACCCGGCCGAGGCGGTGGAGCAGGCCGGCACCCTCACCGAGGTCACCGCCACCGCCGCGGACGGCACCGCGCTGCGGGCCTGGCTGCGTCTGCCCGAGGGGGAGGGCCCGCACCCGCTGGTGGCCTTCGCCCACGGCGGCCCCTGGAGCTCCTGGAACGCCTGGACCTACCGCTGGAACCCGGGGCCGTTCGTCGACGCCGGCTATGCGGTGCTGCTGCCGGACCCGGCGATCTCCACCGGCTACGGCCAGGCGATGATCGACCGCGGCCAGCACGAGCTGGGCGGCGCCCCGTTCACCGACATCATGGCTCTGACCGACCGGGCGATCGCGCGCGAGGACATCGACGCCGAGTCCACCGCCTTCGCGGGCGGCTCCTACGGCGGTTACATGGCCAACTGGGTGGCCGGGCGCACCGGGGACCGCTTCCGCTGCATCATCACCCACGCCTCGCTGTGGGACACCGAGACGATGGGCCACACCACCGACAACGCCGGCTGGGAGCGGCCGATGCGCGGACAGAACACGCAGTACAACCCACAGCGGCACGTCGGCGACATCGTGGCGCCGATGCTGGTGATCCACGGCGACAAGGACTACCGGGTGCCGATCGCCCAGGGCCATGCCCTCTGGTACGACCTGCACGCCTTCTCCGCCACCCCCCGGGACGCGGAGGGCCGCACGCAGCACCGCTACCTCTACTTCCCCGACGAGGGGCACTGGATCCAGGGCCGCGGCAATGCGCAGGTCTGGTACGAGACCTTCCTGGGCTTCCTCGACGAGCACGTGCGCGGCGAGGACTGGACGGCGCCGGCGACCCTCGGCTGAGGCGTCGCGCCGCCGACCAGCATGCCGCGACGGTCAGTGCGCCGCGGCGTTCAGCGTGCCGCGACGGTCAGGGCGCCCGTGGCGGTCAGCGCGCCGCGGCGCTCAGACCACCAGGGCGGCGTCGGCGATCCAGGTGTTGCACTGCGTGAGGTCGCCGCCGGAGTCGAAGCCCGTCCCGATCCACCGCGCGCGGTTCTCGGGGCTGATGGTGCGCGGCGGCTCCCCCTCCTCCCAGGAGTCCGGACTGGTCAGCGCGTCGCGGAGCTCCGAGGTGGGGGTCGAGGCCGCCGGCCCCTGCATCGAGGACGCCGCGGCCATGCACTGCATCTGCAGGCTGTACCGCCGCCAGGCGTCGTTCAGGCGCTCCTCGTCGGTGCCCTCGAGCTGCGAGGTCAGGGCCGAGTAGTAGGCGACCAGTGAGCTGTTCCAGGTCACGGCGTTGGTGTAGACGTACGCGAGATCCCAGAGGTACGCGCCGGGGACGCTCGCCTCGTCGGCGAACTCACCGGCCGTGCCGTAGCCGAGGGGCCAGTAGATCGTCGTGTCGAGGTTGCACATCCGCGGGAAGTCCTCCTCGAAGCTGTCGGGCGTGCACGCCGACTCCGGCGGGACGTCCGGCCAGGTGTAGACCACGACGGAGGGGCTCGCCCACGGCAGGCCGCGGTCGGAGCTGGCGGTCGCCCAGAGCTGGTTGAGGCAGGCCGCGGAGGAGTCCAGCACGGCCTGCAGCTGCGCGGCGTCGGGATCGACGGGGGTGGCGGGCAGCTCGCAGGAGGAGATGTCCGGCAGGGTGCCGGTGACCAGCGGGTTGTCGCCCATGATCGCCCACAGCTCGTCGGCGTCGCCGGGCGGGACGTCGATCTGGGAGACCACCTCGAAGCCGCTGGTCTCCGACTGGGGAGGATCGGACGGCTCCTCGGTCGGCGTGCTCGGCTCCCCGGGGGAGGTGGGCTCCGTCGGGGTCTCCGAGGTGGGCGGGGCGGCCGTCGGGTCCTCACCGCCGCGGCTGAGCGCCAGGTACGTGATGCCGCCGCCGACCAGCAGCACCATGGCGCCGATGCACGCCATCGCCCCGATGATCAGCGCCCAGGGTCGCTTCGGCGGGGGCGGTGCGCCGAACCCTCCCGGTCCCGTCGGACCGCCCGGGGCCCCGTAGCCCGGCCCGCCGGGACCGAAGGACGGGCCGCCCGTCGGACCTGCCGACGGGGGCGAGGCCGGCGGGGACTGCCAGGTGCCCGGGCCCTGCGGCTGCTGGCCGGGAGGCCCGTACGGGCCTCCCGGCTGGCCGTTCGGCGGCTGCGCGCCGTACTGGCCGCCGTGCTGCCAGCCCCCGTGACCCGGTGCGCCGTGCTGAGGGTCCCCGCGCCGCGGGTCCCCCGCTCCGGTGTGCTGTCCGCCCCATCCTGCGTCCGACATCCGCTCTCCCCCTCGGCTCCACCGCGCCATCGCCTGGAGGCAGGATATCGGTGCCGGCCGCCGGGGAGGCCCCGGGCATGCCGATGGCCCCTGACCGGCGGGCGGTGCCGCAGGTCAGGGGCCATCGGGTGGTGCGGAGGATGGGGGATTTGAACCCCCGAGGGCGTTAACCCAACACGCGTTCCAGGCGTGCGCCATAGGCCGCTAGGCGAATCCTCCAGCGCTCATCAAGAGCAGTGACCAGCGTACCCGAGACCCCTGGTCGGTGCGAGCCGAGCGGGCGCAGGTCACACCGCCGCTGCCGAGGCGCGCCCGCCGGAGCGCCCGGGCCCCGGGCTGGCGGGCGCCGAGCTCGGCCGCGTCGCCGCACAGGGAAGGGCCCGGCGGGCGACCGACCTGCACGGTCGAGCTGCCCGCCGGGCCCTGCCGGAGCCGAGCTCAGCTGTTGCGGACGTCGTCGGCGGTTCCCTTGGCGGAATCCACCACGTCGTCCTTCCGGGCCTGGCCCTCGGACTTCACGGTCTCGACGCTGTCGGCCGCGGACTCCTTGACCGTCTGCGCCGCCTGCTGCGCCGGCTCCTTGAGCTCCTCGGCGACGGACCGCGCCTGGTCCTTGACGTCCTCGAGCACCGGCTGCGCCTTGTCCTCGAGGCGCGAGACCAGCTGCTGCTCCTTGCCGGAGGCGGGGATCAGCGAGGCGGCGAGCCAGCCCAGGCCCAGGGCGATGACCCCGGCGGCGAGCGGGTTGCCCTGCGTCTTCCGCTTCAGCTGCTGCGGAGCGCGCTGGGCGGCGTCCTGGGCGCCGCCGGCGGCCGAGCGCAGCGAGTCCTTCGCGTGCGAGGCCTGGCCCGACAGGTGGGCACCGGTGTCCTCGGCGGAGCCCATGATGCGGTCCTTCACGCCGCCCACGGCGTCCCGGACCTTGTCGGCCTGGCGATGGGCGACCTTCGACGGGGTCACCTTCTCGGCCATGGCGTCGACGTCGTTCGAGAGGGCGTTGCGGGTGCGCTCGATATCGGCACGGATCTGATCAGGATTCTGCTGTGTCATCGTGATTCCTTCGAGGGAGTAACGGCTTCGGGGATGTCCTTGAGGGTCTGGGCGGTGCGGGGCATGCCGTCGACCTCGTCGATGCTCTTCTTGCCGAGGGCCGCGAGGATGGCGGCCACGATCGCCCAGAGGACGGCCACGATCAGCGCGGACCAGGCGTAGCCGACGTCCGTGCCGCCGATCGCGGCCCACAGGGAGATCGACAGGAACAGCAGCACGAAGTGACCGGCGATGCCGGCGCCGCCGAACATGCCGGCGCCCTTGCCCGCGTCCTTCGCGGAGGCCGTCAGCTCGGCCTTGGCCAGGGCGATCTCCTGGCGGATCAGGGTGGACAGGTCCGTGGTCACCTGGGACATCAGGCTGCCCAGGGACTCGGTCTCGGCCCGGCGTTCAGGCTCGCTCGGCGGAGGCGTGTAGGGCGCGCTCACCGGTTCCCACCCTGCCCGTACGGATCCGTCGGGTTCGGTCCGGCCGAGAGCGGCGGGTCCACCGGGGTGGCGACGCCGCTGTACGGCGGTGCCTGCGGGACGCCCGGTCCGGGGCGTCCGCCCGGGGCGCCGGCCCCGGGGGCGGGCGGCACGGGCGGAACCGGCGGGACCGGCGCATCGAGCGGCGGCGGCGGCACCTGGCCGGTGGCCGGGTAGCCGTAGCCGGCGCCGGCGGGAGCGCCGAGCGCGTGGCGCGGGGAGCCGGCACCGCCGGAGAGCTGACCGGAGCCGCCGTCGTCCATGTGGTTCTGCGCGACGCCGCGGGTGAGGCGGCCGGCGGCGAAGCCGATGCCGGCGGCGATGGCGAGGAAGGCCACCGGGCGACGCCGGGCGAAGCGCTGGACCTCGTCGAGCAGGTCCGTGGGCTCATGGTGCTCGAGCCAGGTCGCGAGCGCCTCGGTCCGATCGGTGAGCTGGCCGGTGAGCTCCGTTGCGAGGCCCGCCTCGGGCTGCTCGCCCCGGGCCATGCGGCTCAGGTCGTCGGTGAAGGTGCGCACGGTGCCGGCGGCGCGGTTCATCTGGTCGGTCGCCTGGGTGCTGAGCGTGGAGGTGGTCTCGTCCCACAGCTTCTTGCCCTCGCGGGCGGCGTCGTCCTTCACGCTCGAGGCTTCGCTCTTCGCGGTCTCGGCGACAGCGCGTCCGGCGCCCTGGGCATCCATCGCGACGTCTCGCGCCGCACCCTTGGCCTGGTCGGTCTTGGACTGGTCGGTGGACGACGTGGTGTCGCCGGTGCCGACGGGAGCCGGCGTGGGCGGCGGGCTCCAGGGCTCCGGAGCATGTGAGTGGGTCTGCGCACCGTAGGGATCAGTCATGACGTACCTCCCGGTAATAGGAACACACACCGGCGATGGGTGTGATGGCGTTCATAACGATAGGGCGGACGGTGCGGCTTGGGGAGAGGGCCGGGGGCCCGGCAGGGGTCCTGCTACGATCCGCGCGCCGCCGCTCGAGGGGCCCGGACCGCCCTCCGCGGAGGCCGTGGCGCGCCGGGGTGGAGCGGGTTCGAATACCGGGCCTGAACAGGGGTTTCTCAGGATCCGCGGCATCGTGGCGACGGCCCGGGAGGGGGCCGGACCGACCACTCTCGCGGAGCGCTCGACGCGACGTCGCGGAGGCCGTATTTCGGGCGACGACCGCGTGGTCGAGGAGGGTGCCGGGCGGCGTCGGCCGGCGGTCCGGGAGGGCCTCGGACGGCTCGGCGCTCGGACGGCCGGGCGCTCGGACGGCTCGGCACTCCTGCGCCCGGGCGCGCGAACGGTCCGGAAAGGTGCCGCTTCCGTGGCACCTTTCCGGACCGGGTGATGGGCCGCCCGCGGCGGTGAGGGCGGCCCACGGCGGCGACGGCGGCCCGCGGCGGTGAGGGCGGCCGACGGCAGCCCGAGCGGCGGGGCGCCGCCCAGCCGGCGGCCGGCGCGACCAGCGCGACGGCCGCCCGCGCGGGCTCAGTCGTCCTCGGACGCCTCGGGGTGGCGGGCGATGTTGACGATGGCGGCGACGAGGCCGCCCCAGACGGTGACGATCGCGACGATCATCATGGCGATGGCGGAGAAGGACATGGTCACTCCTGGGAGACGAGAGGTCGGTGAGGACTGGACGGGGGCGGGGTGCGGGCCGGGCGTCGGCCCCGCGCAGGCGGGGCCGACGCCCGCGGCTCACGAACCGGAGGAGCGCAGCTGGTGCGGGGTCCGGGCCGCGGGGTCCGCCGCAAGTCCCTCACCGGTGACGGCCTCCGGGGCGATCGGGTCGCCGTCGGAGTCGTGCTTGTGGAGGTTCGAGCCGGCCGGCCACGGGATCAGCGACAGCACCACCGCGACGACCACGAGGCCGATGGCCATCAGCCAGCCGAACAGCAGCACGAACCAGCCCGGATAGTCCTCGTAGGTGCCCTCCGCGGTCAGCAGCGTCCAGGTGCTGATGACCAGGGAGACGCCGAGGACCAGCGGGGCGATGATCGCCACCGAGAGCGTCCAGACGCGGTTGACCGGGAAGGTGCCGAAGAAGTTCAGGTGGTCGCGCAGCGTGGGCAGTCCGCGCACGATGTAGACCACCACGATGGTGGAGACCAGCGCGGCCGCGACGATGCCGTATTCGTTGGCCCACTTGTCGAGCACGTCCAGCAGCGGCAGGCCCATCGTGGTCGAGAACAGCCCCACCGAGACGATCGCCAGCGGCACGCAGACCCCCAGGGTGGCGGGGGAGGCGGGACAGGCCGAACTTGTCCTGGAACGCAGAGATGATCACCTCGACGATCGAGATCAGCGAGGTGAAGCCGGCCAGCACCAGCGAGCCGAAGAACAGCACGCCGATCAGGGCGCCGGCGGGTGCCTCGCTGATGATCGCCGGGAAGGCGATGAAGGCCAGCCCCACGCCCGAGGTGACGACCTCGTCGATCGCGACGCCCTGCGCCTGGGCCATGAAGCCCAGCGCCGAGAACACGCCGATGCCGCAGAGGATCTCGAAGCTCGAGTTCGCGAAGCCGACCACGAGACCGGAGCCGGTGAGGTCGGTCTTCTTCTTCAGGTAGGAGGCGTAGGTGAGCATGATGCCGAAGGCCACCGACAGGGAGAAGAAGATCTGCCCGTAGGCCGCGACCCAGACCCCCGGGTCCAGCAGCGCCGACCAGTTCGGCTTGAAGAAGGCGTCCAGGCCCGCGATGGCGCCGGGCAGGGTCAGCGAGACGATCACCAGGATCACGAACATGACCACCAGCAGCGGGATGAAGATGATCGCGCTCTTGGCGATGCCGTTGTGCACGCCCAGCGCCATCACCACGATGACCGTGAGCCACACCAGGACCATGGAGATCAGCACGGCGGGGACGTAGTCGAAGGCGATGGTGGCGTCGGCGCCGCCGAGGGCGCGGGTGTACTCCCCGAAGAAGCCCGCCGGATCATCGCCCCAGCGCTTGTCGAAGGAGAAGATCGTGTAGTTCGTGGCCCAGGCCAGGATCAGCGCGTAGTAGACGGCGATGATGACGCAGATCAGCACCTGCCACCAGCCGATGAACTCGGTCCAGCGGCGGAAGCGGCGCCAGGCGGCGGGCGCGGAGCCGCGCCAGCGGTGACCGATCGCGTAGTCCAGGAACAGCAGCGGGATGCCGGCGGTCAGCAGCGCGACCAGGTACGGCAGGATGAACGCACCGCCACCGTTGTCGTAGGCGACCGCCGGGAAGCGCCAGATGTTGCCGAGGCCGACGGCGGAGCCGATGGCCGCGAAGATGAAGGCGGCCCGGCCGGAGAAGGCGCCGCGGTCGGCCCGTGCGGCGGTGCCGGCAGAGGGGGTGGATGCACTCACGTTTCGCCTCCGTGGAGCTGCGCCGAGGTGGCGCGGGGGGAAGGGCCGTCGGGGAGGACGGCCGGGGCAGGGGCGCCGCGCGGATCGGCGGCAGGGATCGGGCACCGGAGGTCCGGCGGGCCCGACGGGGGCAGGCGGCGGGGAGGGTCGCGGGGTGTGCGGCCCGTAGCGCGCACGAGCGCGGGATCGCCGCGTCGAGCTTGGGGGGATGCTACCGCCCCGCCGGAGGGGCGGCGGCGGCCGGGGACGTCCTGTCCACATGGTGGAGCCCACGGTCACGCCTTCATGACCGCTGCTCCCTGGGAGCGTGCTGGGCCGAGGGGGTGTCCTACATTGGCCTGCATGTCATCTGATCCCACGGGGCGTCCCGGCTCCCAGCCCGCCGAGGTGTCCACCGCCTACCTCCAGCAGCTCGACGAGGAGCGGGAGCTGGCGATGCGGACCTCCTCCCATCCCGGCTCCGCCTTCGACGGCGCAGCGGCCGCCCTGCACGACCGGCTCGAGGAGCTGGTCCAGCGCGACACCCGCGAGATGGTCGAGCTCATGCTGGACCTCGCCGAGCACCCGGAGGTCGCGTTCGAGGAGCACCGCTCCGCCCGCGCCATCGCCGACGTCCTGGCCGCCCACGGCATCGACGCGCAGGTGGGGGTCCATGGTCTGGACACCGCGATCCGCGCCGAGATCACCGGGGCCGGGGACCAGGGCGCACCCACCCTCGCGATCCTCTCCGAGTACGACGCGCTGCCCGTGGTCGGCCACGGCTGCGGCCACAACGTCATCGCCGTGATGGGTCTGGGTGGCTTCCTCGCCCTCGCCGAGCTCGCGAAGGCGGACCCGGCCGCCGTCCCCGGCCGGGTCGTCTTCCTCGGCACCCCGGCGGAGGAAGGCCACACCGGCAAGGAGCACATGGCCCGCGCCGGCGCCTTCGAGGACATCGACGCCGCCGTCATGGCCCACCCCTACGGCTACGACCTGGCCGATCAGACCTGGCTGGGCCGGCGGACCCTCACCGTCGAGTACCACGGGCACACCGCCCATGCCTCGGCCCAGCCCTTCATGGGCCGCAATGCGCTGGACGCGGCGAGCCTGATGTACCAGGGCATCGGGCTGATGCGGCAGCAGACCCCGCCCACCGATCGCATCCACGCGGTGATCCGCGAGGGCGGCGACCGGGCGAGCGTGGTCCCCGACCATGCCCGGCTGGACCTCTACGTCCGCTCCCAGCGTCCCGAGACCCTCAAGGACCTCTCGCGCCGGGTGGAGGACGTCGCCCGCGGCGCCGCGCTGATGGCCGGCGTCGGCGTCACCGTCCGCTGGGACGAGCACCCGCCCTCGCTGCCGGTGCGCACCAACGAGGCGCTGACCGGTCGCTGGGTCCAGGCGCAGCGCCGACGGGGCCGCGACCCGCTGCCCCATGGCGTCGTCTCCGCGTCGCTGGCCGCCTCCACCGACTTCGGCAACGTCAGCTACCGGGTCCCGGGCATCCACCCGGTGATCCGCATCGCCCCGCCCGAGATCGCGCTCCACACCCGGGAATTCGCGGCCTGGGCGGTCTCCGACGACGCCCGGGCAGCGGCGGCCGACGGGGCCTACGGCCTGGCCGCGACCGTGCTGGACACCCTCCACGACCCGCAGCTTGCCACCGCCGTCGCCGCGGAGTTCGAGGCCGCCGGCGGGGCGATCGACGTCCCGCATTTCTTCGACTGACCCCCGTCGGCCGCGGATGCCCTAGGATCCCAGCGGCCGACGGACACGGCCGGGCCGGCCACCACCGCCGGTGGCCGCCCCGTGATGACCTGACCAGGCCCGCGCCCCTCACCTGACCCGACTGGAGTCCCCATGAGCGCAGCAAGCACCTCGCCGGCGAAGACCGGACTCACCGACAAGGCTCTGAACTGGGTCGAACGGGTCGGCAACAAGCTGCCCGAACCGTTCATGCTGTTCGTGGTGCTGTTCCTGATCACCGGCATCGTCACCACCGCGATGGAGATGGCCGGGGTGGTCGTCACCGTGCCCGGCGCCGAGGAGGCCACGCCCATCCAGGGGCTGTTCACCGGCGCGGGCATGACCTGGCTGACCACCAACCTCGGGATCAACTACATCGGCTTCCCGCCGCTGGTCACCGTGATGCCGATCCTGCTGGCCATCGGCATCGCCCAGCACTCCGGGCTGCTGGCCGCCGCGATCCGCAAGCTGTTCGGCAGCTCCCCGGCGTGGCTGCTGCCGTACGTGGTCGGCTTCGTCGGCGTGGTCTCCTCGATCATGGCCGACTCCGCCTTCGTGGTGGTCCCGCCGCTGGCGGCGCTGGTGTTCAAGGCCGCCGGGCGCCACCCCGTGGCCGGCCTGCTGGGCGGCTTCGCGGCCGCCGGCGCCGGCTACTCCACCAACATCTTCCCCACCTCGCTCGACGCCCTGTTCGCCGGCATCACCACCTCCGTGATGGACGCGCTGCCCGGGTACGAGTTCACCTCCGTGAACCCGGTGTCGAACTGGTGGTTCAACATCGCCTCCTCGCTGGTGCTGGGCTTCGTGGCCGGCTTCATCATCGACCGCATCATCGAGCCTCGGCTGCGCCGGCAGGGCGTGCCGGTCGACGAGGCCGCCGTCGAGGGCGCCGAGGACGCCGGGGACAGCGCCGAGCAGATGCGCGCCGCGCTGACCCCCAAGGAGAACAAGGGCCTGCTGGTCGCCGTCCTCTCCGCCGTGGTGCTGACCGCGCTGCTGCTGCTCGCCTTCCTGCCGGCCGGCTCCCCGTGGCGCAACGAGGAGGGCGGCTTCCTGCCGAAGTCCCCGCTGCTGAGCTCGATCGTGTTCATCGTGGTCGCGTACTTCATGGTGGTCGGCATCGCCTACGGCGTCATCGTCGGCACCTTGCGCAGCACCCGCGACGCGGTGCAGATGATGTCCGACGCGCTCAAGGAGATGCTGCCCTTCA